>NZ_JBLFBO010000001.1:0-441665 GCF_047338595.1 Nitrospira sp. BLG_1 | reverse complement strand
AGCATCGCCTTGCCAAGGCGAGGGTCGAGGGTTCAAATCCCTTTTCCCGCTCCAATATATCTTGCCTGAATATCTTGCCTGATGGGCCTTTCAGTCCACCTGTTTTGATTTTGTCATCCCCATGCGAATGGGATAGCGATCTGAATCTGGTGAGAATCAGAGCGTCATGCCTGTGGTTTTCGTAGTTCCAACAGCTGGCGGAGCTGGTCTTCCGTATGCTTCAGATCCTCTGGGGTGAGTGGCACATGACCAAACCTGGTCCGACAATACACCTCCGTAATCGACGCCACAGCCGTATGGGCCTCCCTCCACCGTGCGCGAGTGATCTCGACCAGCTCAAGTGGCGCGACAGCCGTAGAATTTGAAAAACCCTGCCCGGTCAGGTAGGTGCGCATGCGCCGGTAGTATTGCGCGATGACCAGCTCGTGACCCTGACCCTTTTTCCAGAGGCTCCAGGCCACCCACGGCCGCCTCCGACGCAACCAGAAAAAGATAGCGAGACTTATCACTGCGATGCCCAGCAACTCCCCTAGAAACCCGATCCTGACCTGAGACACGTCGCGGGTCACGATCCCGCTAAGAACCGCCAGGAAGGCACCGAAAATGAGCGTCATGGAATCCAGCGCCTTGTTCCGGACCGACATCCCTTCGGCTTTTAATTCCCGGACAACGGCCAGTTGATCTGCCGCACTATACTGGACGAACAATCGGTTCCATTGGAGCTTGATGTTATCCACGATGGGCCCAAGAACTTTCCATACCGAGCCTCCAGCCGCCGGATTCTCTTCAGTGGGAGTTGGATCCATCTTGATCCACCCGGAATGCGGTAGATACACTTCGACCCACGCATGGGCATCCTGTTGTCGGACAACGTAGTAATTTCCATATTCGTTCCATTCCGTGGCCATGAACCCTGTCACCAGGCGGGCGGGAACCCCAACGGTTCGGAGCATGATGACCATTGCCGTCGCATAGTGCTCGCAGTACCCTGTCTTTCTCGCAAAAAGAAATTCTTCTAGCGGTTGACGCAGCTGGGCAAGCGGGGCATCCAGACTGTATCGATAATGACGGGTCAAATAGGCCTGAATCGCGGTAGCCTTTTCATATGGCCGGTAATGTTTCTGCGTCACTTCTCCGGCCAATGCGGTGATACGATCCGACTGAAGGGGAAGTTGCAAATACTGCCTGACCACCCATTCTGGATAAGATCCGGGTTCGGACCCGAGATCCGCCGGTACCAACACGGTGGCACGAGAGACGACGGTGTATTCGATTCGGGACGAACTGGGGAATGGTAGATAAACCGCACCGGTTGCGTCAAAGAAAAGACTGGGGAATACCCCCGTTACGCTTTCGATGAACGGCGCGGCAAACAACACCGGCGTATCCAGTGGCTCGAGAAGAATCTTCTGGTGCATTGCCTCACCAAGCTGGGACCGCGAGACCGTTCGTTTTCCGCGAAACGTGAACGTGCCGGGACTTTCCTCGATGAGACTCCGTCGATAGGTCAGTTGATTCGTCCACACCTTGCCATCGTACTGATCGAAAGACACCCCTCGAATATAGAGTGGTCTGGCGTCATGCAGCGGGCTCCTGGGCAACTCGACTCGCATCACGATGCTGGGGTCCCGCTTGATTGATCCAATCGCGCCTAGGTTCACCTTATCGGAAAACCCGGACAGGCGAAGATTTTGCCCAAACCCCTTCTGATAAATCCCCGCGTTGACCCGCGGAATGATGAAGAAAATCACCACAGTGATAAGAAATGCCCCCAAAGCCAGCCCATTCGCCATCCAAAATAATCGGGGCGAGACCCTGTGGCTTTCTTCATGATTCTCATCTCGAATAGGTAGAGACATCGAGACATCCGCACTAACCTCCGACGTCTTGGTCAACTGAAACAGAAGCAGGGTCCAGACCCCGGCCAGAAGGTAGATTGAAAAAATCGGAAAGAACCACAGATCCGTCGTGAGCGATCCCGAGGCGAGCATGGCGACAAGACTGATCGCATAGAGATGCAGATAGTCGCGTCGGAGTCGGAGGTTGAAGAGCTTGATAACCATCAGAATCATCAAAAAGTGTAGTCCGGCAGGAAGCAGCTCACCGGAAATCCATAAGAGATCGATCCAAAAGCCCACAAAGCCTCCGAGCACAATCAGATTCCATCCAACGGCTGAAACAGGGATCTGTGTGGTGAGTCGATCGACCGGCTTCATTCCCATGTTCCGCAGGAGTACTGCGATCAGCGTCGCACCGGTCACTGCGGCCAGCCACTCCGGCAGCCCAGCCCCCACCGTCAATCCAATGAAGGACGCAGACGCCAGCAGTATGGAGGTCAGATGGAGGGCCTGACTAAGCAACATGGGCGGCTCCAGGGATGAGTGCCCCATCGATCCGGATCCAAGGGAGTTCGGTCTCTCCTACGGAATCAGACCAGGCTTGTATGACAACCACCGTTCCTCCTCCGTCAACCTCGGAATGCGCATCTGCCTCTTGGTCTTGCTGCATGGACTCTGCGGTGGGGGTGATTCGTTCGCAGAGGCCCAGCATGCGGAGTAGGTCAAGGCGATGCGCTTCTCCCTGACCAAACGATGAACGCTCTGATCCTAGACGCAATTGGATGGAGTAGCTGTGGCGCGTCAAATGCTGAACCAGCGATGCAGCTAACGAGACTGCACGCTCAAACGAGGTGTCATGACTCATCGGCACACTCGTTGGCACACAGATGATCGCTCGACGCTGTTCCTCTGCCTCAGTCTCTCGAATGGTCAGTTGAGAAGTCCGTGCCGTCGTCGGCCAATGAATACTCCGGGAATCATCTCCTGCCTGGTAGAGGCGAAGATTGTACAGATCGCTGCCGTGCCCCCGTCGATGGACGGCCTGTTCATACCCCGCGGCAAAGAGACCACGCAGAAGACGGTCATTCACCGGCTGGAGCTCCGGACATACCACGAGAGTGTCCTCCATCGGGTAGAACGCTCGTTTCGTGAAGAGTCCGAAGGGAAACTCAGTGCTGATTCGTACACCATTCAAACGCAGCTTCCCACGGCATATCGGGGTCAATTGGTAGGAGAGCACTCGACTGACCCCTGGGGGAAGGGAGTGAAGCTCCATATTCGGGGAGAGAAATGGATTGCCTCCAACATCACTCAGAGTCAGCGAAAAACTGGTCAAACGCGACTTTCGGTTCTTGACCACGAGCGAAGTGGTAACCGGGGTGTTGACGAAGAGGAGGTCCGGCAGATGCCGTCGGACTTCAAGTCGTCGCAGACAGTACTCCGCCGCTATGCCTGATACCAGAATGAGGCTCAGCATCATGGCCAGGAGCAGATAAAACAGGTTATTACCCGTATTGATGGCCGCAATACCGATCGCCAGTACGAAGATCAGGAATTGCAACCCTTCTGACGTGATCCGTGTGGAGCGATACCGGAAGACTCGATGGGCGAACGTCGGCAACTGAAACGGCATATCCCACCAACACTGAGAGGGCAACAGGAGTTCAGAAACGAACTAGACTGGCACAGGAATCGTGTCGACTAAATCGCGGATGATGCGTTCGGCTTGTTCAAAACTTCGTTGATGGAGACCAGTCTGGCGCGCCACCATGATGCGGTGGGACAGCACGATCGGCGCGAGCTCTTTAATATCATCGGGCAGACAGTAGGTCCGTCCGCGCACGAGCGCCAGTGCTTTTGCAGCACGGCTTAATGCCAGCGCTCCCCTTGTACTCACCCCGAGAGATAGGAGATCGGACTGCCTGGTACTCTGGACAATACTCAGAAGATACTCGGTCAGACTTTCCTCCATAAAGATCTTGTCGACCTGGTCTTGAAGCTGGACCACTTCCGGTGCGGTCAACAGCGGGAGCAGCTCCTCCGCCGGATGCAGGGACGATGCTCGTTCCAGAACTTTCTTCTCTTCTTCCGGTGCCGGATAGCCGATGCGCAACCTCATCAGGAAGCGATCGAGTTGCGATTCGGGAAGTGGAAAGGTCCCGTGATACTCTGCCGGGTTTTGTGTCGCAATGACCATAAAAGGCGGGTTGAGCGGATAGGTCTTATTGTCGAATGAAATCTGCGCCTCACTCATCGCCTCCAAAAGACTGCTCTGCGTCTTCGGCGTCGTGCGATTGATTTCATCCGCCAGAACAATGTTTGCAAAAATGGGTCCCGGGATGAACTCGAATGCCTGCTTTTGCCGATTGAAGATCGACACCCCAACAATGTCGGACGGCAACAGATCGCTTGTAAACTGAATCCGTTTAAACGAACAGTCCAGCGATCGCGCGAGGCTATGGGCGAGTGTGGTTTTTCCCACTCCCGGAACATCTTCAAGAAGGAGATGCCCCCGGGCGAGCAGCGCGACGAGGCACATCTCGATGACATGGGGTTTCCCTTTGATCACCCGAGCAATGTTCTCCTGAATGGCCCGGATGGTCTCCGTAGAAGTCATGATGGAATTAGGGTCTGGGATACTGGAGAAGTGCGTGGTGATCGGACACGATCGAAGTCTAGCAAAGGGCCTGAAGACGGTCAATGAATCGCGTGTTTCGCACGTCCATGCCGCCACGCCAATGCTGAATCGACTTCCCTACGCCGGAACCAACGTGACCAGCCAGGGCGGCACTTCCTCGGTCATGGCGGAGAATTTTCGTGCAGTGCTGCTGGCGGGCATGCCTGGGAAGGTGGCACCACGGCTGACGCGAACGTAGCGAAAGTGTCCGGTCGAGTGATTTGTAGAATCTGACAGATCAGCTGAAGGCAACTGATGCCGAAGAGCTCCTAGGTCGGCGAGCTCCACCGACGCACCAATCGGCAGGTTCGTGAGCTGATCGTAGATCCCGCCAAAGATCGCAGGAAGGTTTGCCGCATGAAACGGTTCGTCCTGGGGACGGTAGCGTGGATCATCCAGCAACTGGGCCAGGATTTCCCAAAACACCTGGTCGTCCACTGAACCCAGTACTACGAGAGAACCCCGCCGGGCAAGCAGCTGCAGCAACGCCAGCGGGCCAATGACATCAAACTTCCAGGGTGGAAAAAGCAGGGCACGAGTCCCGTGCAGAACTTCCAACGCCGGTTCTTTCCCAAAGCGCGTCAGGCGGAAGGTGCCCTTGGTCCGTTGCAGCTCCTCGTGAATGACCGCAGGCGAGAGCCGACTCGGCTCGTATGCAAACGTCGGCGTGGCCGGAGCCCAACAGGTGGCCACGGTATAACGCGGCGCGAGGAGGTCACGCCCATCGAGCTCATTCAGGTTGAATACGTCCTGATGGCCGAAAAAGGCAAAGGAGAGCCCCTGTCTCTGTCGTAACCTGTGCAGTCTTCCTGAATCGGCGTGAAGGGGGCCTCCTAACTGTGATTGCGGATCGAGCCGATCCACCCCATGGAGAATAAGCGGCCGATCGCGCTGATGGAGCTGGGGCCCATACTGGTCGGCGAGTTCTTCGGCGAACGATAGGTCCCCCGTGCCAATATCGAGCACAGAGGCCACATCAGTATTCATGAGGAGATCAAACGGATTGGTAAGGCCACGCACTAATCCTTCTATTGCCTCACTCGAGAGAGAGCTCATCGGCCATTTCGAGGTTGGCGCAGGCACCAAACCAAATGCAATGGTGAGCGCCCGCATGGCTTTGGCAGGTGGAAAACCCGTCACCTGTTTGAGATACTCTCCGTCGAGATCTTGCACTCGCTGCGGTCGTTCCCCCTCAAACAATTGGAGTAAGATCGCTTTCACATTGTCCGGAAGAGGCTGTTCTTTAATGGCAGAGATGAGGCGATCGACCGTCGAGGTGAACGCACGTTTTTCGAGCAACCCCCGTGAAGCATCCCACTGTTTAGGAACACGGTGAGCCTGCCGACTCATGTGACGGCGAAATGACTCGAATGGGTCAGCGGAGTTCATGGGGAAAGCAACAGGTCGTTGACAGTGAGGACGCACACATTTCTTCCGATGGACCAGCATAGTGGGCCACCAACTTTGCCGTCAAGGCGGCTTGTTCGCCTGAGCCGCAGTATGGTAGGAGTGCCCTATGCATGCGTGGCTGGCCCTGCGTCGATGTAGGGGGATTGTCCTGGCTCTGAGTCTCGTGCTCTGGCTCCTCATTGCTTCCGCGAGCGGTGCCATGCCACAGCTCGACTCACCGACAGTCGAACCAGCCGTGACATGGCAGCCCTGGCATATCATCGATACCCGAACAGGCCTCGTCGTCGCCTTTCCTGAATGGATCAAGACTCTGGAGCAGGCAGAGATTATCTATCTGGGCGAAGAACACCACAACCCCTACCATATCGAAGCCGCCTTAAAAGTCTTGAACCAGCTGCTCGCAGATCGGATTTACCCCACTATCGGCATGGAAATGTTTGGGTGGGACGGTCAAGAAGCCTTGGACTCCTACGTCTCCGGCATCCAGTCGATGTCGGACGAGTTTTTGGAAGAGGTACGTTGGAAGCAAAACTGGGGGGGGGAGTTTAGCGATTATGGGCCGCTCGTCACGTTTGCTCGCGAGCGGCAGCTGCCTGTCCGTGCCATGAATCCGCCGAAACCACTGATCCGCCGCATCCTAAAATTGGGACTGGAGCCGGTGAGACATGAACCCGAGTGGGCCGCATCAGGCATGGCTCAAGAAGAGATTGTCGATGATCCCGCGTACCACACCAAGATCATCGATCAATTACGGCGGTGTCATGGCGGAACAGAGGAACACTATCGAACGATGTATGAGGCGTCGATGGTCCGTGATGAGGGTATGGCCAAGACCCTGGTCCAGAGACAGGAAGAAATCCGTCGTGCTGCAGACGGGTTGCGTCGCATCATCTTGAGCTATACAGGGAGCGGACACATCCAATATGGCCTCCCTGTCCCGAAGCGCGTGGCGAGACGGCTGTCCGGTGAGGTCGCGCAAACAACCGTCTACATGATGTCTTTCGAACCAAGCCGAGCCGAAGACGTTCGAGCCCTTCTGGACGATCCCATCGCAGACTATCTGTGGCTCACCCCGATGGGAAAGGCAAACCCCACCAAGCCTTGCAAGTAGTCACATTTCCCCATCTGTCGCCTGCTGCCCTACGGTAAAGGGACACGCTACTAAAGACTAATTGACACTTTCCAGGTCGGTCGTCAAACTGACCACATCATGGCCTTCAGAGGTGCATCAAGGATCCCCCCCATGACAAACAGAATTCCCTGCAGCGCTGAACGACTCACTCTATTAGTTCCACAAATGATTCAGGCTGTGTCGGAAGCTGCCGCCTATCACGTTGCCTGCCAATACGTGACGGAAAAGAGGGTCCGCATCGCCGACGCAAGCGATTCTCAGATCTCGTCAACCGTCATCGGCAACGCCGGTCTCTACGAGCAACAGGTCAACCTGAGAGACGGGTACCTCCTTTCCTCATGCTCCTGCTCCGTACCAGAAGAGCCCTTGTGCCGCCACTCTATCGCTGTTTTGCTGGAGTATCATCGGTGGAGCGCTGCTCAAGAGTCCGTCACGTCGAGCATCCAGAAGGAATCGCCATCACGCCCACAGGCCAAGCATTCCAACAAGCCGTCACCTTTGACCTTGCAGTCGTCCGTTGCCGATATTAAACTGAGTGACATCCTGAAATTTGTGGAATGGTTGCAACTAGCAATGAAGGCCATTGAAAAAGAACAGCCGCTGCCTCCTTCGCCTGTCATTGAAGCAGGAGAAGTTTCCGCATGGATCCTTGCGATCAAGAGCCTGGAGGATCGACGCCGGGAAACAGAGGATGTGTTAGCGACCCTAGAGGCTGAACTACGAGATCGCAAGGCGTATGCAGGACGCCTCACACAACAACTCCAGGCCTCGGTGGCAGAACTTAAAGCAACCCAGACGACCTCACGTGATCTTGAGCGCGAAGTCAACACCTATCGGGCCACCCTCACGAAACTGGGAGAATTGACGAACGAGGTGGCACAATATGATGAGCAGATTCGTATGGCAGCCCGTGAAATTCTGGAGAAAGGGTCACACTTTGACAAGGTGGCCACGTCTTTTAAGGAAGTTGCCGACGAGCTTCAATCCGTAGCCAAGACGACCCCTCACCCATAACGGGTTATTCTCTCTTCTCCGTGCCTTTCTGCCTCTCTGGGGCTGCCTCTTGCACCATGCAGTCGATGTCCAGTAAAATGCGCCCACTTTTTGTCTTCCGTGGATTTAGAAAGGGGAAGAGATGATGCAGTTATTTTCACGAACCGGACTCTTCACCGGGGCCTTACTGGTCCAGGCATTGCCGGCGATGGCAAACGTGTCGGAAGGGCCCCCGGATTATAGCGGGATCACCGGCCTGTATTATGTGCTGATCGCGATCGTGCTCATCTACGGCGTCTACGACACGTTTTTCAAGAAGTCCTAAGATCCCGATCGATCGACCTCGTGACAGTCTTTCCCCGTCTACTCGGAGAGGGGGAAGATTTGTCTGCTTGGTGTGGCAGGGTTTGTCTCACTTCTGGCTCTCCGGCAATTTGAGTAACGGGCCGAGTATCTTGAGTACCTGTTCCACAACCAACGCGTAGCCCTTGGCGGTCGGATGAATCCCATCAGCCTGATTGAGGGATGAAGATCCACCCACTCCCTCGAGAAAGAAGGGAATCAACGGAAGCCGGTATTCCTTGGCCAGTGATGGATAGATCCCTTCAAACCGTGCGAGGTAGTCCTGGCCATAATTCGGCGGTAATTTCATTCCAGCCAAGACGACCCCCACACCGGCCTCTTGCAACCGCTGAATGATCTCGCGCAAGTTGTGTCGGGTTTGATCAACGCTGAGTCCTCTCAGTCCATCGTTTGCACCTAACTCAAGAATGACCACGTCTGGTTTGTTCGTGAGGATCCACGGCACACGACGCAGACCCCCGGCTGTCGTGTCGCCGCTCACCCCCGCATTGACGACCCGATAGGAATACCCGAGCGCATCAAGGCTCCGTTGTAATTGAGCCGGATACGATTCTTCGGCTGGTACCCCAATTCCCGCCGTCAGACTGTCTCCGAAAGCCACGATACGTGGTCTGGTATCCGGCGTGGAGGGAGAAGCCCCTCCTGGTGTAAGGTGCCAGAACACGGTGACGATAGCGAACGTGATTAGAAGACAAATCCTTCGGAGCGGCATAACTTATCTCATCACTCGCACCTACATCTCAGACAGTATACTATCAGTCTGATTATCGTCTCCTCTGCAGAAATAGAGGGTTGGCATGATTTCAGTACAACAGGTGTCGATGGTCTTAGTTGCAGCCGGGCAGGCTGTCAGGATTCTCGACCACATTAGTTTTATCATTCCAGCTCAGCAGTCGGTGGCTATTGTGGGACCGTCCGGGAGTGGGAAGTCGACGCTATTGGGACTGATGGCCGGACTCGATCAACCGACGTCCGGCACGATTACTCTGGATGGAACCGACATCACGACCATGACCGAGAGCCGAATGGCACAATTTCGGCGTGAAAACATTGGATATATTTTCCAATCGTTTCACCTGATCCCTACCCTCACGGCCGTTGAGAATGTCGCGGTACCCTTGGAATTGAACGGGGAGAAACGAGCCGGAGATCGGGCGGCAGAGTTGCTCTCCTCCGTCGGATTATCCGACCGCATGGGGCACTATCCGGTCCAATTATCGGGAGGAGAACAACAGCGTGTCGCAGTCGCACGGGCCTTTGCCTGTCGACCACCGATACTCCTGGCCGATGAGCCGACGGGTAATCTCGACAGTGCCACCGGGGCACAGATCGTTGAATTGCTGCTGTCGCTGCACCGCGATCATGGTACGACCTTGGTCCTCGTGACCCACGATGTCGCACTCGCCACATCGATGCAACGGGTGCTGTCTCTTCGCGATGGACAGGTGGAGTCCGATACCTTACCGCCGTCTGGCGAGGCCACTGATAGGCCCGCTCACGACACGGTCAACAATAATCCAGGCTACACTGCCGAGCATCCAACCTCCGCGCTCTCCTCAAGATTCCGCTCATGACTCCCTTCACGTTCAACATGGCATGGCGCGAGACACGCTCGGCTTGGCGGCACTTTGTCTATTTCTTAGTCTGCATCGCCATTGGCGTCGGTGCGTTGACCGGAGTGTCCCTCTTCGGAGCGGAAGTGGAGAAGACCGTTAACCAGGAAGCGCGGGGCCTTCTAGGGGGCGACCTTGAGATCCGACTGTCTCGCCCCATCAGTCCTCAAGGGCAGGCGATTTTGGAGTCATTGAGTCCACGTGGGATATCGCTCACACATGTCAGTGAGTTGATTGCGATGGTGGCCAGGACCGACTCCTCCACAAGCGGACAGCCGACACAAATTGTGGAACTTAAGGCTGTGGGGCCAGAATATCCGCTCTATGGCACGGTTCGCTTGGAACCCCAGGGCAAACTGGCGGAGCTTCTCGGCCAACAATCAGGCCGGTGTCAAGACCAGGCCACTTTTGGTGTGGTCGTCCAAGAATCGCTCTTGATCAAGATGGGGCTCCGGATTGGAGACTGTCTCAAGATTGGTCAGGGATTCTTCGGGATTGTTGCGATGGTCAGAACTGAACCGGATCGTATGGCCAATGCCTTCAGCCTCGGCCCCCGAGTGTTGATGTCTCGAGAAGGTCTTCATGCAGCTGAGCTAGTCAAGGTGGGCAGTCGCGTACGTGAGCGGTATCTGGTCAAGATCCCGTCCGATCTTTCCGCTGATCCGCTTTTGTATGAACTACGGGGGCGGCTGGAGTCGGATGCCGCCCGCGTGTCGGGCTATAAGGACGCCCAACCGCAACTGAAACAATTCTTGGATCAGCTGACCCGCTATCTCGGCCTGATTGGGCTGACCGCGTTGTTCATCGGCGGGTTGGGCGTAGCAACTTCCGTGCATGCCTTTGTCCGAGAAAAGCTGACGACCATTGCCGTCCTCAAGACGATCGGGGCTGATTCTCCGACGATCATCTGGACCTATGCCCTTCAGGCCATGATGCTCGGTCTCGCCGGTAGTATGATCGGTCTGGCCATCGGAATCTTACTCCAGCAAGGGCTTCCATGGATAATTGCCGCCTTGATGGTCTCGGATCTCCTGGATCAACTGGGATTGGCCGAAGGGGGCATGGGCATTTCACTTGTGCCTTTGGTGAAGGGGTTGGCCTTAGGCCTGTTGTCCACACTGCTGTTTACCTTGTGGCCGCTATTGACTATTCGTGAAGTGAAGCCGGCTCGAATTTTTCGACGTGAGATCGTCCCCATGGCTCCTGCGATAAGTCAGAACATGCGCCAATGGTGGAACACCTGGCGAGAGGTTGATCGGGGGAAGGCCATCACGTCGATCGGGATCGGGCTTGGCTTGGCGCTCTTGTCAATGTGGCAAGCCGGCTCCTGGAAAGTGGGAGCGCTTTTCATTGCAGCCTTTACCGGTGCTGTGTTGCTATTGGGGCTTGCAGCCTGCGTCCTGCTCCGTGCCCTCACGAGATGGCCCAGGCCAGACCTGCTCATTTTTCGCCAAGCGCTGGGGAATGTGCTGAGACCCGGAAGCCAAGCGGTCAGCATCACCATTGCCATCGGGATCGGAGTGATGGTCGTCACGACCGTGTCACTGGTTGAACGGTCACTCCTCGCGCAGGTCGGCGAGAACCGGCCCACCGATGCGCCCACATTTTTTTTCATCGATATTCAGCCCGATCAGACCGAAGAGTTTCTCCGTCTGATGCATCAACAGACCAACGACCAGGCTCCTCGCTTGACACCACTGGTTCGATCACGGCTCGCCTCGATCAAGGGCCAACCCATCAGGCTCGAAGCGTTATCCGAGGCTGAAGAACAGAAAGAAAGGTCTGAGGCTAAAAAGGAACAGCGAAAAAAATGGTACCTCACGCGCGAGTATGTCCTGACGTTCCTGCAGGAGCTTCCGAAAGATAACAAGGTTGTCGCGGGCGAGTGGTGGAAACCTGGCCAGAGCTTCACCAAGCCGCTGATTTCGATCGAGGAAGAGGCCGCGGCACAACTTGGTCTCATGGTCGGAGATACGATGGAGGTGGATATCCAAGGGGTCCCTGTGACGGGAGAGGTCGGGAGCATCCGAAAGGTGGAGTGGGGAAACTTCTCGACGAATTTCTACATGATCTTTTCCCCTGGATCCCTGGATGGAGCCCCACATACCTATGTGGCGACAGTCCATGTATCACCCTCCGAAGAGGTTGCCGTACAGCAGGCGGTCGTCACGACCTTTCCGAACGTGACCGCAATTAACATGGGCGACATGCTCAACAGTTTCGCGCGGGTGCTCGACCGACTCTCTTTGGCCATTCGCGCAGTGGCCCTGTTCTGTGTCCTGTCCGGTTGCTTCGTGATGGCGGCAGCATTGGCGGCGACTCGCTATCGACGCTTATATGAATCGGTCATTCTCAAAGCCTTGGGAGCAACCAGAATGGTGATTGCTCAGTCGTTTGCCGTTGAATATGCTCTACTGGGTGCATTGGGTGGGCTATTGGGGACGGTACTGGCGAGTGTTCTCTCCTGGGTGGTCCTTGAGACGGTGTTCGATCTTTCCTGGAGCCTTCAACTAGGCGTTCTGGCATCGGGCTGCGCCGCCACCATGATACTGACCGTGCTGGTCGGTTTTTTCAGTACCTACCGAATCCTCGGACAACCTCCGCTGGCCGTCCTGCGGCATGAGTGATAACAGGTAACAGACCACTGGTCACATATTCGCTCTACGTGAATCGACACCTCCTCGTCTGTATGCCGGCTCCGCCGAAGACCCTACCAGACTTGCATCACCTGATGCAGCGTAACTGCATTACCTTCAGAGTCGAGAATGCCTGCGAGGCGACACACTGGGGTCGAGAGCGGCTCGAGCTTTACGCGCACACCCTTCGCGCGTAATTATTCCACCATCTGATCGACATTCTGGACTTCGAAGGCGATACTCCCTCCGGTTTCGGCGCTGGGTGCCCCTCTTGCTTGAGGTCCGTGAGGACGAAGGTTCCACCGTCGAGATCGTATTCGACCCACTCAAACTCACTCGCCTCACGCCGCATCAACCGAAGACCGAGCGTGTCTTCATAAAACCGACGGGCTCGCGCCATATCGGCCATGGGATACATGGTAAACGCGATATGCTTGATCATGATGAGACTCCTGATTGTTGACGCTGAAGAGACACCCGCAGTGTGGCACCATCCCGTTCACGGAACAAGACGGCCACACGAAGTTGCTCCAAGTATTGCTCCAGCGTTTTTCCACCCAGGTCGACCTTGCGAGAGGTAAAGAAGCTGCGCACGTCTTCCTCAAGCTCCGGAGTTGCCAGACCGACGATGCCGCCACACATCCTTCTGAGGCCTTGTTTCGGAAAAAGTCGGTCCATCTGATCCCAATTGGCCTTTACAAAATCCCAGGCTTGTTCACGGCTGTACACATTCGACATCAATGCCCCGACGATGAAGGGCGCATCTTGGGTGCGGATCTCTCCGTTGATCGTCTTCTCCAATGTGCGCGTAGCTGCGGATGGCAGGCAAAATGCTGCCAATGAGAACAGATACCGGCGTTCCTCTTGTGGAGTGGCGGCCGTTCGATAGCGTTCTGAGAATTCATCGTAGCGTGCCTCGTCTCCCGTATGGGCCAGGATGGCGACGAGCGCCGGCACGATATTGGAATCGACGGTCGTTGGGTCCTTGCGATAGCGCTGATACCGATCTGCTGCCTCGTGCTGCGTTGCCGCGTCGTTGCCCTGCTTCCCAAGAGCACCGAGGAGATCGCCACGCAATTGTCGAACAAGATCCGATTCGTCAGACCTAGGGTCCCACCCTAACTCGTCTACGGCCTGCCTCACACAGCCGCACACAAATGCTTCGAGTGCGGGTCGATCGCCCGGCGAAATCAGTCGGTTCAAAAATGAGAAGGAGTCCAGCAGGACCGCCCAGACATTCTTGTCTCGTTCACTTTTAAAATGGGTGGTAATCCGGAGGTACTCCGGCAGTGGTGTCACCCCGGCGATAGTGGTGGCCCAGGCATCACTGACCAGGGCAAATCGTTCAATGGCTGCCAAACGCTCAAGGCCTTGATCAAGGAGTTGCTGTAGGAGCGCCCCTTGGTGGCGGACCCGATAAAAGCCATGTCCTCCTTCGTTGACAAAAATCGAGGTGACGCCAGCCGGGAGGTCGATATTTGTTTCCCGTTCCGTTAACAACAGCTTGTGATGTTCCGGACGTTCTCTGATAGTGAAACGAATCTGAATCGGGATCTGCCAGAGTTGTTGCGTGGTCGACTCCTGCGACAGATAGGTGAATCGTTGCTGCGAGAGCCTCAGTTGATTCCCCTGCACTTCAGCCGTCACTAATGGGAAACCGGGCTGAAAGATCCACCCGTCCATCAGCTCAGGAACCGGTTGATGAGCCACCGCGCCCAGCGACGTCCACAGATCCTTCGTATCCGCATTGCCATAGGCATGGGTGCGGAGATACTGTCGCACCCCATCACGAAATACGGTGGGTCCGATATGCTGCTCCAACATCCGAAGAACCGATGCCCCTTTTTCATACGTCAAGATGTCAAACATCGCATCTGCATCCTTAGGGGCACGCACTGGGTACTCGATCGGTCTCGTACTCACCAACCCGTCGACTGAGAACGCGGCGGCTCGTGCAACACTGAAACTCTCCCATCGCTTCCATTCCGGTTTCCAATCATCGACCGCCAGCATTTCCATGAAGGTCGCAAAGGCTTCATTGAGCCACAGCCCGTTCCACCAAGACATGGTGACAAGATCGCCGAACCACATGTGGGCGTTTTCATGCGCCACCACGTCGGCCACTCGTTCAAGCTCGGCATGTGTTCCCGTACGTTGATCTACAAGTAACGCAGTTTCCCGAAACGTAATCGCGCCAAGGTTTTCCATGGCCCCTGATGCAAAGTCCGGGATTGCGAGGAGATCCAGCTTATCTCCGGGGTAAGAGATCCCGTAGTAGTCTTCAAAAAACTTGAGCGACGCTGTCGCGATATCTTGCCCGAAAGGGGTGAGCTGCTGCTTGCCAGGAATCGTCCAGAGTCGAATCGGCGCCTTCCCAACATAAGCAGGTTTCGTCGTTTCAAGCCGTCCCACGATGAAGGCCACCAGATAGGTCGACATGGTAATGCTATCGGCAAATCGGACGACCTTCTTGTTATTCTCCATCGACTCGGAAATGATCGTGGTATTCGACACAGCCGTGAGCTGTGGATCAATCAGCAACGTTGTGGCAAAGACCGCTTTGAAATCAGGCTCATCCCAACATGGGAAGGCCCTACGCGCATCAGTCGCCTCGAACTGCGTGGCGACCAACGTCTGCACTGTTCCTGACTGGTCCTTGTAGGTACTGCGATAGAATCCACGGAGCTGGTCGTTCAGTTTCCCATGGAACGAGAGGTAGAGCTTCCAAGCACCTTGTGAAATGGGCCTTCCAAGTGAGAGTGTGGCCCGTTGGAGAGAATGGTCCAATTCGGTGGTCGCTTCAATTCGATGCCCATCCTGTCCTTCCAGCCGCGCGGTATCAACGACGAGATCGACAGCATTCAAGATGATCGCTTGTGTTGTCTGGTGTACCGTGAGGGTGATCGTCACCTGACCAGTAAATATCGCGGTTGTGAGATCCGGTTCGAGCCGGAGCTCATACCGAGTCGGAACTACATGGCGTGGCAGTCGATAGGGGTCGATCGTGAGCGTCGCATCAGACATGATGTCTTCACCTTTGAGTCCGGACCTTGTCATGGCATGGGTTATTGCTGCTGAAGGAAATGTATACGCTATCGGGATGGTCAGAAGAAAGCGAGTGTATCGACGGAAAATCAGAAGAAAGTTACGCCGGCTGAGCGACAGGCTATTTCCTAGGCGCATGCACCGTGCGAACACCTTGGGGTGTGCCGATGATCAGCACATCCGTCCGCCCGACAAAGAGACCTGTTTCAACGACGCCAGGGATCAAATTGAGGGCCGTTTCGAGTTCGCCCGGCTGGGTGATCCGATCGAGATGGACATCGACAATGAAGTGGCCGGCTTCGGTGAGAAAGGGACCTCCGTTCCGCTCGCGCAAGACAACTCGGCTCTTGGTGAGCGATTCGATCTCTCTTGCGGTACTTCCCCACCCGAAGGGAATGACTTCGATTGGCAGGGGAAAAGACCCACCCAGGATCGGGACTTGTTTTGTGTGGTCCACGACTACGATGAATTGTTTGGCTGAGGAGGCCACGATTTTTTCCTTTAAGAGGGCCCCGCCGCCGCCCTTGATGAGATTGAACTGTGGATCGACCTGATCGGCCCCGTCGATGGCAACGTCAATCTCCCATCGGTTGTCTGCTTCGAGAAGGGGAATACCGGCTTGCTTGGCAAGCGCCGCGGTTTCTTGAGACGTCGGAACCCCTCTCAGGGTCATACCAGCCCGAACCTTCTCCCCCAAGGCTCGGATCATATGTTTGGCCGTGGAGCCGGTTCCGAGTCCAACCACCATCCCGTTGCGGATGAATTGCGCTGCCTCGGTTGCAGCCGTTTTTTTGAGTTGGTCGAGATCGTCTGAGATCATGATGCTTGCTTGAGCGACAGGGCACCGGCTACGGACGCTGCACCGAGCAGAGCCGTTTGCTGATTCATGATCACTTTGACCGGCATCTTACTCAGCAATTTTTTATAACGTCCTTTGTTCAGGAATCCTTTCATAAAGGTCCCGTCTTTGAGTTTTGTAATGAGTTTCGGCGCTATCCCACCCCCCACGTACACCCCATCCAGCGAGAGCGCCTTCAAGGCAAGGTTTCCGGATTCTGCTCCATAAATTGACGCAAAGAGTTCCAATGCCTGCGTGGCAATTTCCGCTTGACCTTGGAGACCGGCTTGGGCAATTTCCGCCGCTGGATTACCGGCCTTAATTTTTTCCATGAGCCATGTCGGCTCATTCTTCTTCGTATCACGCAAGAACTCATAAATCGCGTGGAGACCCGGCCCGGACAAAATTCGCTCATAGCTGACATGGAGATATTGGCTCCGCAGATACCGAAGAAGCTCGATTTCCTGATCATTGTTCGGCCCGAAATCCGCATGTCCTCCTTCTGACGGCATAGGGCGATATGATTTACCGTCCCAAAACAGAATGGCCTCGCCCAATCCTGTCCCAGCCGCAATCAGGGCAAGCGCCTGTCGTTTTTTAGGTGGATTCCCGGCATTCAATACTTCCAACTCATCTGGACGCAGTGACAGAATGCCATACGCCGTGGCTTCCAAATCATTGAGCAACTGCACGCGAGGAACTGCAAATCGATCTGCGATCGTGAGTCCATCCACGACCCAGGGGAGGTTGGTCGTCTCGCAATGGTTGTCGATGACCGGTCCCGCAATGCCGAAGCACGCGGCTGTGACCTTCACCTCTGAAGCGGTCTGTAGCCCCTCTTTCTCGCTGGCATTGGATTGGTCCGAGCCCACTGCCACTGATGGTGCCGGTGGGCTCAGGAATTCCGACAGGATATCCTCCAGCGAGGTATAGTCGGCACTGTGAAAACTCTCCAGGCGAATCGGGTCCACACGCTCGTTCGTCCACTCATAGAGCGCAAGGTTGGTCTTTGTTCCCCCAATATCTCCCGCGAGAATCATACGTCTCCTTACTGTGGCCGTTGCCTTGTCAGCCCTGCTGCAGCCGCTTGGTCCAGCATCCAGACAAGCTGCCCGGATTCGGGAGTGATCTGAGCAGCGGGCAGAGACCGATCCGCTTCCGATGTCGGTTCGAGAATCCGACGGATCATGTCGGCTTTCCCCTTGCCGGTCACGAGGAACAGTACCATAGCTGCCTGATTCAACACACCTAGAGTCAACGTCAGGCGGGATCGGATCCCCGTGGGGGCTTGGCCGACAGTGACGATCTTCGTTGTCTCCTGCAAGGCAGATGTCCCAGGAAAGAGCGAGGCTGTATGCCCATCGTCACCCAGACCCAGCAGAACGAGGTCGATCCGAGGCATTGTAGGCGGTTGAGTCTCAGTTAGTTGGCGGATGGTCTGCTCGTACTCCCGAGCGACAGGTGAAGGGTCTTCACCCTCGCCCTTCATCCTGAATATGTGATTTGGCGGAATAGCCAACGGGTGGAAAAGCGAGGCCTGCGCCATGTTGAAATTACTGTCCTGATGGTCTGGAGGGACGCAGCGTTCATCACCGAATAGGAAATGGATCTTCTTCCAATCAAACCTGGTCTTCCACTCTGGCGATGCAAGGGTTTGATAGAGTGTCTTCGGGGTCGAGCCTCCGGAAAGGGCCATGATGAACCGCCCATTGGCCAGAATGGCCCGTTCACTGACGGAGGCAATGAACGCAGCAGCCTGGTGTGCCCAATTCTGAACGGAGCCCGCAACGCGGATGTCCGGAATGGCTGCCATATCAACGACGCGTTTTCCGGTAAGGTTTCCTCGTTCCTGTTCGCCGACCAGACCGACGAGTCCCCGTCACCGCTGCCGCGATAGCATTGACGACGGTCACGGGGTTTCTTCCCAATTGAACCCGTAGGGCCTGCCGATGGTGCGTACGGAGTGATTCGAGATCTCCGCTCGCCTGGGCATTCGCCAAGGTTCCAAATGAAAATGGTCTCCCAGGAATAGGCAGATCGGGAACCATGCGATCCACTAATTCCAGGAACACACCGGTATTCGGTCCTCCCTTGTGGAGTTGTCCTGTTGAGTGGAGATAGCGCGGTCCGTAGCCAAATGTCGTGGCCACGGAGTATGTAGACATGAGCGCGCGGCGGAGCCGACCGACAGCTGCTTCGAGAGGACGGGTTGGAGTGGTGTATCCAAGCATCGACAGGTATGTCCCTGGTTGAAGAAGCCCCGACAACGCCTTCGCCACCTCCTTCGGCTGATGGTTGGGTTGAGCCAGCAACCTCCCTGTCGATTGGAAAGTCTCAAGCACTCGATTCGTGTTGTCTTTGCTTTCCTGGACATTCGGCTGGTCGAACGGGTGAATACCCAGGACATGGCCCGCCACCGCCGTGGCAAACTCCCATCGGAAAAACTCAGCGCCCAGATCATAACAATCGCGAAGATTAAATTGCAGAACCGGCTGATCAGCCTTCACCAGTGCCTGTACGGCTTGATCGAGCGCTGCGTTCTTCTCTCTGCTCAACTTGAGGTACACAAAGAATCGATCGGCTCCATACGCATTCGGTTTCAGAACCGGTTCCTGTGCGATGGGAATGAGGCCCGTCCCTTCCTTGCCTGTACTTTCTGCGAGGAGCTGTTCAACCCAGAGACCGAAAGTGGTCAGAGACGGTGACGCAATGACCGTCACCTTATCACGGCCAGTCTTCGCAAGGCTGCCCATCGCGGCACCCAGATACGCGCCGGGATTGGCCTGCATGTCTGTCGACAACCGGCATCGTTCAGCCATACCGGCAGCCCGGTCCAGGAGTTTGGGGATATTCACCCCAAGGAGGGCCGCCGGAACCAACCCAAAGAGGGACAGAACGGAATAGCGTCCACCGATATCGCCGGGGTTGGAGAAAATCTCACCAAACCCGTAGTCTTTCGCCATCTTTTCCAAACCCGTGCCTGGGTCAGTAATCGCAACAAACTGGCTCCCTCCCTGATTCCCCTTCGCCTTCGTCATCAGTTTCCAAAAGTGTGCGAAGAGCGACATAACTTCGATGGTTCCCCCGGATTTACTTGCGACTAGAAAGAGCGTCCGTGCCGGAGAGATAGCCTTGGTGACTTGGCGTATCCACCCCGGAATCGTCGAATCAAGCACCCATAGTCGTGGGGCTCCTTTCTGAGGTCCGAACACCGTACGAAAAACCTCCGGTCCTAGGCTACTCCCACCCATCCCCAGTAGCACGACATCCTTTATACTGTGTTGTTTTGCATCCGCCACACAGCGCTGTAGGAGCTCGAGCTGTTGGCGCATCTGGTCCTGGACCGTCAACCACCCCAACCGATCAGTAATTTCCTTGGGATCCGGTTTCCAGAGCCGATGGTCTTTCGACCAGATTCGTTCGATCACCTGATCACGGTTCAGTGCTTCAAGGACCGGCTGGACGGTTGCGCGGAACAACGGCGGCAGCTTGTCGCTGGGGCGCATAGACATCGACCTCCTAGTTCAACAGGATGTTGCTGAGATCGGGGCGATTCGTTTTTGTATCTTATGGAATCATCAATAAAAAGACAACCTGACCGACATGCTATGTATTCCTATTTATCTGAAGAACGGCGAATGACAACCGCCATTCCATCGACGAGAGACCATGCCAAC
Source organism: Nitrospira sp. BLG_1 (assembly GCF_047338595.1). Lineage (NCBI taxonomy): Bacteria > Pseudomonadati > Nitrospirota > Nitrospiria > Nitrospirales > Nitrospiraceae > Nitrospira > Nitrospira sp. BLG_1. Next base: position 421,443 of record NZ_JBLFBO010000001.1, on the reverse strand, counting down.
GATTGAGCATGGTCGGCTGTGAGGGTCAGCCGCAGATAGGATGAAGGCTCTGCAGGTTGGTCTCTGAAAAGCTGAGCCACCCAACCCTTCATACTGTGCCATCCGACTTTCCCGAGCAGGACAGCACTCCGGAGAAGACCATCGTTAGCCACAGATGGAACCACAGTCAGGCTCAGAGACGGCGTAAATGTCAGGACGTAGTCGGTCGGCATGTCCGCGACAGAAATCGGTTCCTGCTCGACAGCTGCACCCGGTTCAATCTTTCTCCTCATGACTGGTGGCCGTGCTATCAAGCGATGGACCCCTTTTAGGGCCTCTTGCGGTCCTGCCGACCATGTCACGATGGGGATTTGGTGAAGGTCGATTCCGCGACCTTTAATGAGAATCGTACTTGCCCTCAAATCAATGAGAAGATAGGTCTGCGGACGGGCCGCGAGTTTGAGCTCTTCTTCCAGAACACGTGTCGCTTCTTTGAGTTCATGCAGGTTATTGGGATTCAGATCGGGAAAGGCTTCGGGTTCCTTTCCCCACCCTGGTGTGGCAAATGCGAGCAGGAGAAGAATGGCGCAGAAGTGCATCGTCAATGTCTGCGCGTTTCAGTGGATTAAAAGATCATGATCGGTGTCCCCACTCGAGCGAGTTTGTAGACACCTTTCAGATCGTTGTCGTTGAGCCGAATACACCCATGCGTCACGTTCTTTCCCAATAGCCTGGTATAGAGCGTCCCATGGATGAAGTACCCTTTACCGAACCCGAGCGCATAGTCACCGAGTACTCCCTGTTCGGCACGGTCCGCAGCATTTTGTGGAACGGCGAGCCCCTCTTCGACGAATGCCCAATCCGGCTTGATCCATGTGGGATTGGTCAATTTGGACTTGACGAGAAATTCCCCTCGCGGCGTGTCAAACACCCATTGATTGTTGCCTTCACCGGGCTTGTCAAGAATCGTCCCGCTCCCAGTCGATGCAATGGCATGAAGAACGATTTCATCCTGACGCTTCACATAGAGTCGGTTTCGAGCTGTATCTACCAAAATATAAGGCTGGTTAGGCGTGAGTTGGGCCAGCTGTTTAGAAAGCGCCTTATACCTGGCCTGTAGCGTACGAAGGGAGGCTTTCTCTTCAGCTGGTGCCGGCTGAATCTCATGACTTATACCGGATGTGGGAGAGGTGGTCGTCGGAGCATTCATCGCCAGGAGGATGATGAGAATGACTGCGAACGTTGCGAGAAGGATTCGTCCCATTGGTCTCCGCTCAGATTTCTTCTTTGCTACGGTCGAGTTGCGCCAATGCCGATGCGACTGCATTTTGTTTGGTTAATGCACCGACAATGGTGACCGGTGTTCCAACCGGGACGCTCTCATAGAGAACCGCCATACTGGAGTTATCGAGCATCACACACCCGAGAGTCTGCGCCAGCCGTTCATTGTCTGCGCCATGAATTTCGATCTGACCGCCAATACCTTTGAACGGAGAAATTTTCCCCGACCGCTTTGCAAGCTGGAAGCGCCGCCGATCTTCGCCATTAGGGTAGTCTAGAGCCAATGCTCGGTAGAACTGCGTCTGGCCTGGCCCCCGTCTCTCGGTCACACGATAGCGCCCTTCCGGAGTCGCCCCGTCTCCCTGAAACTGTTTCTCCAGCATGCCATTGAATCCTAAGCGAACTGGATATGATAACACTTTCCGACCACCCTTATAGACACTCAGTTCTCGCTCGGCCTTGCTCACCACAATGGCAATCGCCTGATGCGTGCGCGACCAATCAACCGTCTGTTTGGCCAAGGTCTGCCAGTAGATGATCCGACTCTCATCAGCGTACCGCCCTAATTCTTGACTGAGTAAGGATGCTTGCGCTTTGAGGGCGTGGTCGGCTTTCTCAGCTGCCTGCATGGCTCTCGGGTAGTCTTTTTGATCAAGGAACGCTCGCGCCTGTTTGACTAGAAGATCCGTCTGAACGCCTTTTTGTCCGAGCAGAATGCGTCCGTCAATCGCCTCAACCTGGACTGCGACGCTTCGAAGCTGGTCCTCCAGATGCGTGACTTTTGCCTGCATGGCATGCTGTTGCGTGACCTGCCGATCGTGGAGTTGCGACACGGTACGCTCGCCCATGATGTAGAGCCAGCGGAGATCGCTTTCAATCTCGCTTGATTCCCAGGGCCAACGAATTACGTCATCGTCAAGTTGCGCACGGGCTTTTAGCAATGCCCATTGTCGAACGAACTGGCCATATTCTTCGGGCGCGGTTTCGGGAGCACGCAGGGCAATGAGATCGTGGTCGATGGCTTCAACAGCGGCAATCAGATCGGGAGGAACAGCTTGCACGCAACCGACGAAGCCGGCCATACAGAGTAGTGCGGCAAGTAACCGATATGTCTGAGTGCCCCGCATGCTGTGATTATTTCCTCCGTCCCGGCTTACCTTTCCCCACTTTGGCGAGGGCGTTTTGTATTTCAGCTGAAACAGCTTGGCTCATATCATGAATGGCCTTGGCCTGTGTTTGTGCCGCCGGAAAATCTTCTTTATCGATGGAGGCCTGAACCTGTTTGAGCAAGGACTTCAACCCTTCAACATCGTTCCTGATCGCTTCTACCGCCGCCCGATCCTTCCCAACCGGTGCCTTGGCAACGAGATCTTGGGTGGCTCTCACAGCCTCTTCTGCAACCTGTTGAGCCTGCAATGCTGCTGCTTTAGCCTCTTCCTTCTTTTGAACTGACGCGGTCTTTATTCGGTCACTCTCTGCCTTAGCCGAAGCAGACAGTTGCTGTGCTTTGCCGTAGTCCCGAAACAATCCGAACTTTCCTTCTTGATCGGAGACTTCTTTCCTCATGGCCGCCAGTGTCCCCTCAAGCTTGGCGTATTCTTCCGCAGAATACGTGGCCGCCCCGCTCTCCTGTGCTTCTTTCAATGCCTTTTCAGCCTCTTGGAGCTGTTGGGTTGGTGGGTCCGCACACCCCGCCGTCAGTGATAGAGTGAGGGCTATTGATACAAGGGCTACTCTTCTCGCCATGCTATGGGTCCTCCTTAATGGATTTGCTTGCGAAAGCTAAGTTTATCCCAAGTCTTCCTTGATAAGTCAGATGTTAGGTAGATTCGGCCAGCGTATCAGACCTCTGATTTTGGGCATACTAACACACCAAAACGAACGAGCAAGCCCGGTGCCACTGATCACCATTGTTTACGAATCATGACTCCTTTGATTTCCTATACTTACATTGACAGTATCGTACCGACTAGTTTGATCTTGTGGCATTCTGGTGAGTGAACGCAAAACCGCCTCAATATAAACAGATCGGACAGGATAACTATGGGGTCCTTACTATCTATCGCCAGCCGTAGGCCCATGAAATTGACAGGCCTCTCTGCCTCCCCTATAATCTAGCGTTCATTTGATGTTGATTCGTTGCGGTTTGGAAGGAAAGGGGAACCATGTCGTTTACATTTCAACAGCCGTCCAACTTAAAGAAAAAGCGTGAGCATGGGTTTCGAAAGCGCATGAGTACAAAAAACGGTCGTAAGGTTCTGGCCCGTCGACGCGCGAAAGGACGCGCTCGGTTGACTGTCTAGGCCTATCGTCTCGGGTCGTGCAGGTGTTCTTCGTGTCGCTCCCCAATCTCTTGCGTTCTAGTTGAGCGTACGCCCACCTACCAGTTACAGTCTTCCCTGGGGTCATGAGCGGATGAGACACGACAAAAGCACACCCCCTTGCCCGGTAATACCCAAGGCATACAAGCATGTTGATATTTTTTTGAGGAGTCACCGAGATATCCAAGCTGTCAAGGATCATGGACGACGAATTTCGACGGCGCTTTTCAACCTTCTGGCCTGCAAGATGGACCATATACCGAGTCGGGTTGGAATTATCGTTGGCAGACGATTTGGGAATGCCGTCAGACGCAATCGTGCGAAGCGTGTGTTCCGCGAGTTGGTGAGAGATTCTCATTCGGGATTGGTTTCTGGAAGTGGGATCCTTGTTTTCCCCAAAAGGGACGTTCTCTCGTCGTCTCGAACCGATTTACTCCAAGCCTGGAAGGCAGCACTCGCACGCATGAGCCTTCTTCGCCCTGATTGAGATAGACATGAAACAAGTTTTCCTATGGATGCTACAGGGATACCGTCTGGTGATCTCACCCATGTATGGTCCGACTTGTCGATTTTATCCGTCATGCTCGCACTATGCTTCGGATGCGATCACCAAATACGGCGCATGGCATGGATTCTGGCTAGCCTGTGTCCGGCTATTGAAGTGTCACCCTTTCCACCCTGGAGGGGAAGATCCAGTCAGGTAGTGATACAAGCCTCATTTTAATAACGAAAGTATATTCTCCACATGGAAAAGCGCCTCGTTGTCTTTTTAATCCTCTCAGCCGCGATTGTCTTCGGATATGAGTATGCGCTCAAAGGATTGGGCCTGCTACCGCCTCCAACCGTCTCGGATTCCGCAGTATCAGTCTCTGATGAAGCAGCCTCTGTTTCAGGCACCAGTTCCGGAAGCCAGCCGACAACTCCTGCGGCTGGGAAAACCCCGGAGTCACCTGGTACATCCCGTAGTGATAATCCAAAGGTGCCATCTACTCGCATGGAGTCCGTCGCTGCGGCATCGGTTGAGGTAGAGACTGAGCTCTATCGTGCCAAGTTCACGTCTAGAGGAGCCGTGCTGACAAGCTGGGAGCTTAAACGCTATCGCAGCAGCTCTGATGGAAAATCTTTTGTCCAGCTCGTTCGACAGGGAGGAAAATTTGCCGACCCTCTCACCGTCACAACAGACGACGCGACACTTGCAAAGGAATTAAGGGAAAGCGTTTACAAGGTAGAGCAGGATTTTACGACCTTAGACCACGAACACCCAATCGGCCACATCACATTCCACTACGGCAACCCCGGTTCCGACATACACCTTGAGAAGCAATTCACCTTTCATGCCGACAGCTATATTGTGGATATCAGCTTGACGTCCAAAGGACTGACAGGGCCTTTGAAAGTGGAATTGGGGACCAATTTTGGCGTGGTGGAGTGGGGCGAGGGATTCATCGGTTCTGTCGGGACGGTGTCGTTGATCGACGACAAGCTGGACACAGACGCCCCGGAATCCGACACGGAGCGTAAAGGCACACTGGCTTGGACTGCCTTGCAGGACAAGTACTTCATGTCTGCGCTGATTCCGAAAGGGGGTACCTCCGCTTGGCCGAAGAAGCAGGGTGAAAAACTGGTTTCTACCGGTGTCCGCATGGGTGTCGATCCATCTGGTGCACCGGTTACATTACAGTTATTTGCGGGGCCGAAGGAATTCGACACACTTAAAAACCTACATATCCGCCTTGAAGATACGATTGACTTCGGATGGTTTCTGTTCGGTAGCTGGGACATGGTGAGGGCCGTCGCCAAACCGATCTTTTCCGTACTTCGTTCCATCAACGAGTACACCCACAATTACGGTGTCACCATCATCCTATTGACGGTTGCCATCAAGCTGTTATTCATCCCCTTGCAGTACAAGAGCTACTCATCCATGAAGCAGATGCAGACGATCCAACCGAAGGTGGCTGCACTCCAAGAGAAGTTCAAGGATGATCGTGACCGGTTGAATCGTGAGCTGATCAAGCTGTATCGCGATCATAAGGTTAATCCTGTGGGGGGCTGTCTACCGATGGTCCTTCAAATGCCGGTGTTCGTGTCCCTGTTCAATATTCTCTATATGACGATCGACCTTCGGCAAGCACCCCTGGGCCTCTGGATCACTGATCTGTCCGTTCAGGATCCCTATTACATTCTGCCCATTATCATGGGGATCAGTATGATGGTGATGCAGAAGATTCAGCCCACCACGATGGATCCCGCCCAGGCGAAGATGATGTTGATGCTGCCCGTGGTCATGACGTTCCTGTTCATTAACTTTCCTGCTGGTTTAGTCTTGTACTGGCTGACCAACAACGTCTTGTCCATCGCCCAGCAGTTTGTCACGGACCGGTTCTTTCTGAAAAATCGATCAGTGGCTCTGACGACGGATGAGCCGAGCAAGCAAAAATGACGTTTCCTGGGCCGGCCTCATACGATTAGGCGTCACGACTATGGTGGATCGTGCCTATCGACGGAGCGCCTGAGGACACAATTTGTGCCATTGCAACCCCGATGGGTGAGGGTGGCATTGGGATCATCCGCATTAGCGGCCAGAATGCAACAGCCATCGCCTCCAAACTTGTGAGGCTGCGCACAAACGGATCTCTCGATACCCATCCCACACATACGCTGCATCTTGCCGATATTGTCTCTGCCCCTCATCCTGAGTCAGCCGGTGATTCATGGCCACCAACGGCCAGGGAACACATTATTGACGAAGGCTTGGTGGTCTATATGAAAGGCCCACACTCGTTTACGGGGGAAGATGTGGTGGAGTTCCATTGCCATGGAAGCTCGACGGTACTCCGCCGCGTCTGTGAATCCTGCGTTGCAGTTGGGGCCCGATTGGCGCAACCTGGTGAATTCACGAAGCGCGCTTTCTTGAATGGGCGCCTGGATCTATCTCAAGCAGAGGCTGTCTTAGATACCATCAAAGCAAAGTCTGATTTTGCGCTTACGATCGCCCAACGGCAACTCCGTGGAGATTTAGGACGGTATGTACAGGACCTACGCACCGCCCTTTTATCGCTGACGGCACGGGTCGAGGCTGGAATCGATTTTTCAGACGAAGACATTTCTTTCGTCACTCGCGGTGAGCTCCGAACTGCCCTCCAGAATATTGCGCGTCAGATCAGAGAGATATTGGATACCGCCCAAACCGGTCGGGCTTTGCGCGAAGGGATACGAGTAGTACTCGCTGGCCCACCCAATGTAGGGAAATCTAGCTTACTCAACAGCCTTATTCATGACGATCGCGCGATAGTTACTGATGTCCCGGGAACAACGCGGGACCTCATTGAAGAAGCCGTGATGTGGAATGGACTTTCTATCACATTAGTAGATACCGCTGGTTTGCGTGACACCGTTGATGTCGTTGAACAGGAGGGTATCAAACGATCCAAGACCGCCCAGGCAGAAGCAGACCTCACGCTTTATGTGATTGACGCTGTTTCGGTTCAGAAGTCCGGGGTTTCTGATTTTCCTTTCCCGCTTGTCGACCCTAAACAGCTCATTGTTCTAAACAAAATCGATGTGCTGGCTCCATGTACGCTGCAACCCCTGTCTGAAGAGTTGGCCCACCGTTTATGCCAGCGCATTCTTCCAATTTCTACGAGAACTGGCGAGGGCCTGGACGAGCTGAAGACAACCATTACCTCTCGCTTTCTCACTGGATCCTTTGAGGCCTATGAAGGGGTGGTTATCACGAATGTCCGTCATCGTGCTGCATTGGAGCAGGCAACCACTGCGATTATGGATGCTTTGTCTTCCATCGAGAGCGGAGGGCAAGCTGAACTTCTGGCCGTTGATCTCCACGATGCGGCTGATGCGTTGGGAGGGATTATTGGGACTTTGACGTCGGATGATGTACTGGAACAGATTTTCTCACAGTTTTGTATCGGCAAATAGGTAACCGACATGGCACAGACCTTCGACGTAATCGTGGTAGGAGGTGGACATGCGGGTTGCGAGGCTGCTCTTGCTTCCGCACGCATGGGGGCCATGACTTTACTCTTGACGATGGACCTTTCTCGCATCGCTCAGATGTCGTGCAATCCAGCGATCGGTGGAATTGCGAAGGGACACCTTGTCAAGGAAATCGATGCACTTGGCGGTGAGATGGGGCGTAATACCGATCAGTCCGGTATCCAGTTTCGATTCATCAATACGAGCAAAGGACCGGCCGTCCGGGCCTTACGAGCCCAGTGTGATAAATCTCTGTATCGACAGGTGATGCAACACACCCTCAAATCCGAATCCTTGCTGACGATGTCCGAAGGTGTCGTCGATCGATTGCTGGTGCACGGCGGAACCGTGACCGGAATTGTTACCGGATCCGGCGAGACCATTTACTCGAGAGCCGTTGTTCTAACATCAGGTACTTTTCTTAAGGGACTTATCCATATCGGTTTACAACACTTCCCGGCCGGTCGGGCGGGCGAAGCCTCCGCCGAGCACCTTTCTGATTGCATGCGCGATTTAGGGTTTGAGGTGGGCCGGCTGAAGACTGGAACACCTCCCCGCTTGGATAAGGAGACCATCGACTTCTCCGTGATGGTTCCCCAACCTGGCGACATCCCCCCTCCTCCATTTTCCTATCGCACGCAGAGCATCACCACTCAGCAGATTCTTTGCCATTTGACCTATACGGGGCAGGCCACACACGAACTCATTCGACAAAATTTAGATCGGTCCCCTCTGTACAGTGGTGTGATTGAATCCACCGGGCCTCGCTATTGTCCCTCCATTGAAGACAAGGTGGTTCGCTTTGCCGATAAAGAACGGCACCAGATTTTCATTGAGCCAGAAGGCCTAGACTCTACCGAGTTCTACCCAAACGGGATCTCAACAAGTCTGCCCGTCGATGTTCAAGCCGCAATCCTGAAAACAATCCCTGGATTAGAACACGCTAAAATACTTAAGCCTGGCTATGCCATAGAATACGATTACTTTCCTCCTCGGCAACTCTACCGAACGCTTGAAACTAAATTGGTGACAGGACTTTATCACGCAGGTCAGATCAATGGGACGTCCGGATATGAAGAAGCTGCTGCTCAAGGTTTAGTAGCTGGGATCAATGCAGTTCTCAAAATCAGGGAACGTCCGCCATTTATATTGGATCGCTCGCAGGCCTACATAGGTGTACTCGTCGATGATCTCATCACCAAGGATGCCTATGAGCCATACCGGATGTTCACCTCGAGGGCCGAATATCGATTGTTGCTCCGCCATGGGAATGCAGACCTCCGCCTTATGGATATCGGGTATGAGTTAGGACTTATTCCGCGATATCCGTATGAAAGATTGATTCGCAAGAGAGAATTGATCGAGTCGGAGATTTCAAATCTGCGTGGTTCGAGACCTCAATTTACAGAACAGATTAGCTTTCGGACTAGGGGCACGTACCTTGAGAATGCCTCTTCAGTCCAATCAATGGCGCAGTTACTTCGCAGGCAAGAAGCTTGTTATCGTGAGCTTATGAATATTTTTGATCTACAACCAGTTGAGGACGACATTGCCGAGGAAGTCGAACTTCAAATCAAATATGAGGGATATATACAGAGACAAGTTCGGCAAGTTGAAAAGTTTAAGAAACTTGAGAAAAAATTGATTCCCAGTTCATTTGATTACGACATGGTCCCTGGATTTTCACGTGAAGTCCGTGAAAAATTCAATCGTGTCAGACCGGAGACTGTGGGACAGGCTTCACGAATTTCTGGAGTGACTCCAGCCGCAATTTCCCTTCTGCTTGTGGCAATTGAAAAGGGAAGGCGGCAAATTCATTACAACGCTCAACACCCCGAAAGTGCTCGATAGGCACCTTTTCTATTGACCTCCTCTCTGTATCAGCGTAATTGTTCCACGTGGAACAACTTGGGGCACTTGAACACTTACTCCATGAAAGCTCAAGACAAATTGGTGTCCCGATTGAACCAGATCAAGCACAACAATTCCTTCTGTACTTGAAGCAATTAAATATTTGGAATCAATCATTCAATCTCACTGCAATTATTAAAGACGAGGAAGTGATTGTCAAACACTTCATCGACTCTTTAGCTGCCCTGAAAGCTGTAAATATTGGAACTAACGCTCATATTCTTGACATTGGTGCTGGGGCAGGTTTTCCAGGAATTCCTTTAAAAATCGTTAGACCAGATCTTTGCATAACACTGGTTGAACCAGCCCACAAGAAATCAGCCTTTCTGCATTTTATTGTCGGCCTCTTACGGCTAACATGCGTTGATGTTTTTCAGGGAACCATTGAACGATTCAATAGCACACGTCCTGTCACGATGACGTATGACTATCTGACAACTCGGGCGCTCAACCCATCACTGATTTTTAAGAAAGCACGGAGCTTACTGGTTGAAGGAGGCAAGGCGATTATTTATTCTGCCAGGCCGTTTGATAGAACGTTGCTGCCAAGCGATTGGTATTTTGTAGACGACTATACGTTCGAATTGCCCTATGCCTATGGGCCTCGAACTATCACCATATTTTCATATCGTGACGAGTTGTCCCCTCACGTTGTTCCACGTGGAACATAATTTTGCCTAGGAGTCTTTTGGTGGGAAGAGTTATAGCTGTTGCCAATCAGAAAGGCGGGGTAGGAAAAACAACCACTGCCATTAATCTTTCAACAGCGGTTGCCCTTGAGGGAAAAGCTGTATTGTTGATTGATATAGATCCACAAGGAAATGCAACAAGTGGCCTTGGCATAGACCAGAGAACCTTGAAAAGGAGCACCTACAGCTGTCTCGTCAAAAACAGTACGATTCACGAATCCATAATAGAAACAACTATTTCTGGACTCAACCTCTTACCGGCTAATGCCGATCTCGCGGGTGCTGAGGTGGAACTCGCAAATATCGAAGGCCGTGAAGGCCATCTTCGATCACTGATTGCTGAAATACGAGACCAATACGATTTTATCCTTCTTGATTGCCCACCGGCACTTGGCATTCTGACCATTAATGCGCTCACGGCAGCCAACTCTGTGCTCATACCTGTTCAATGCGAATACTACGCGATGGAAGGCCTGACCAGACTCGTTGGAAGCATCGAGCTTGTCCGTCAATCGTACAATCCGGGCCTAGAGATTGAGGGTATTGCTCTCACGATGTTTGATTCGCGAATCAGTCTTTCTCGGCAGGTAGCAGACCAAGTACGGTCTCATTTTACACACAAGGTATACCAGTCCGTGATCCCTCGTAATGTTGCACTTGCAGAAGCACCTAGTTACGGTCGGCCGGGAATCCTCTACAACATGGCATCATCCGGATCGCAGTCTTACGTATCATTAGCTAAGGAGTTTATTGCGCATGGAGAAAAAGGCTCTCGGTAAAGGGCTCGACGCGCTATTGCCACCCGTCAGGCTGAGCAGGACCGAAGACACGGCCGATGTCCAACGGATTCCGATCGACCAGATTGTGCCGAACCGCTATCAACCGCGGCAGACTTTCCTGCAGCAAGAGCTTACTGAACTGACGGAATCCATTAAGGAGAGCGGCGTTATTCAGCCCATTATAGTCCGCCGGAAGGGCGATGGCGTCTATGAGTTAATTGCTGGAGAACGACGCTGGCGGGCCTCAAAAGAGGCCGGACTTACCGTCATTCCCGCCGTGCTCAAGAATTGTACGGATCAGGAAGCCTTACTCCTTGCTCTGGTCGAAAATCTCCAACGTGAAGATTTAAACCCGATGGAGACAGCCCGCGCCTATTCTCGAATGATGAAAGAGTTCGGTCTGACCCAAGAAGCCGTCGCCGCCAAGGTAGGCCGGGATCGGTCTTCCGTGGCCAACTTTATCCGTTTAACCCATCTCCCCCTGGATCTCCAAGGACTTGTGGAAGGAGGAACTCTTTCCACCGGTCACGCCAAAGCCCTTCTCAGCCTCTCCACCCCGGAGGCCCAGCTGCGGGTTGCAAAACTGGTGACAGCTGGAAATTTGTCTGTTCGCCAAACCGAGAAACTGGTCGAACAATCCATCGTCGCGAAACAGCCCGTCGCGCGGCCCCCTCGAACCACACAATGGAGCGATCTTGAAGACAGATTACAAAAGCGTCTTGGCACCAAAGTGACCCTCCACCCCCACGGTCAGGGCGGGAAACTCGTAATCCACTACTTCTCCTCGGACGAACTAGACGGGGTCGTCGAAACCCTCTTGGGTTGATACTTGCCTCCAAGCCTTCCTCTCCCCTCCTATATCTCAATATTTCGCTCACCCCTGATCACCCACTAAATATCTCCCCCAAACCGACCGATATGGAACATAACGGCACCGTGCCGTTTGTTCTGTCAGAGGCCAGCCACATTGTGAGAGGAGGGGATCGTATGTGGAAAGATAAGCAAGATGGTAGACGCACGGATGACAACGACTTAGATGCCATGAGCTCGGCGCTCGATACGCCCAGGCCTGACACGGGCCATGACGTCAGTGCATTCGTCGGTAAAGGAGTCGTTTTCAAAGGAACCATCACGTATAACGGAACCGTGCGTATTGATGGAACCCTCGAGGGGGAAATTCATACGGACGGCATCTTACTCGTAGGCGAAGACGCCGTTCTTAATGCCAAAGTCACGGCCGGAACTATCGTCTGTAAGGGCAAGATCACCGGGGATATCACTGCGCGAGAAAAGATGAAATTGCGAGCGCCTGCAGTGATCAACGGTGGAGTCACAACTCCAATGCTTTCCATGGAAGAAGGCGTCTCATTCAACGGAACGTTGGAGATGGAACAACAAGCCCGTCCCGTTCACAAAGATCTACCGCTTCATTCTGTTGGGACCAGCACCGAGCCACCCGTGCGCCGGCTGACCGTCTAGCGGAATAGTGTCGGAGCGGTGAGCGAGGGACACGCGGCTGCCAGGTCAAAGGATCCTGGCCCATGTACCACGTTCACCACTCCCTTCACATTGGTCTTGTCACAAGGAGCAGAGAGCGCTCATGTGGGCCATCGGAGAAAAACAGGCAACCGACACCCCTCCCAACGACAACTTTACCTTTCTCAGTAAGGGAGTCGATTTTCGGGGCATCCTGAATTTTGACGGAACCATACGAATTGACGGTCGGGTGGAAGGAGAAATCACCACCAGTGGGACCCTCATCATCGGGGAGCAAGCCGTCGTGAAAGGGGTGATCTCGGCCGGGATTCTTATCACCAGCGGCAAAGTCAATGCCACAATCTCAGCAACGGCAAAAATTCAAATCCAGAAACCAGGTATCCTCATTGGCGATATCCGTACACCGGGCATTTCTATCGAAGATGGCGCTCACTTTCATGGCATGTGCGATATGGGGGCCCATAAATGGGTGGAGGAGCACTCCTCGTCCAAGAACACTCATGACACCACTACCTACCGGGGGAAGACCCGTTCAACCAGCCTCTAGCCCGCAATATTCAACCGCTTCGTAACGAACCTGCGTGGGCTACACATGTCCTGAATCATCGTACCTCTTTCGTGGGAAAGAACCACATACGCCTTTCCCGTCTTCGTTTCCCGTTTCACCGTTCGGCAGCCGCATGGCCCTGTGTATCATCGACAACCGGACGACGCCCAACAGAAACAGTCACCTCGGCCAGGAGCAAATTGGAGTCGAAGCACTCCCCGATAAAGCGACTAGCCCTTTCCCCTAGACACTCGGTACAATACCGTTCCTATGGCTCGGAAGTCTGTTCTACTGGGTATGAGCGGTGGAGTTGATAGCTCTGTCGCCGCAGCATTGCTCGTACGACAAGGTTATGACGTCCATGGCATCACTCTTCAGGTGTGGGAACACGAAGACGACTCCGTCGCCACATCAAAGAAGTGGCAAGAACGCGGCTGCTGCAAGGTTGGGATCGCACGGCATGTCGCGAAGCTTCTCGGCATCCCGCACGAGGTCGTTGATACCCGACACACCTTTCGTCACGCCGTCATTGACGACTTCATCCAAGGCTATACCACCGGCACGACACCCAATCCCTGTGTGCGTTGTAATGAACGGGTGAAGATTCATACCCTCGTTGACCTCGCGCTACAACGCAGAGTCGACTATGTGGCAACCGGGCATTATGCGCGATTGCATGACCACAGAGGATTCTCCGTCCTTTCACGGTCCGTCGATCCTCGAAAAGATCAAACATATTTCCTCTATCGTCTCCGAGCTGAATGGCTCCCTCGCCTCCTCTTTCCATTAGGAGGTCTGGAGAAGGCCGCCGTCTGGAAAGAAGCCGAGGCACTGAGCCTGCCAGTCGAGGAACTCAAGGAAAGCCAGGAGATCTGCTTCGTGAGCCAGGGTGATTATCGGACCTTTCTCGAGCAAGAAGCGCCACATTCCCGGAAACAAGGATTGTTTACTGACCAGGAGGGCCGTCCCCTGGGGCAGCATGACGGTATCGCATTCTATACACCCGGCCAGCGTCGAGGCCTTGGTATCGCCACAGGCCAGCGTCTCTACGTTCATCAGGTGCAGCCCGCAACCAATACAGTGGTGCTCGGACACAGCGAACGACTTCACTCAGAATGCACCGTCGCGGACCTTAATATGTTTGCTCCCGATTTCCCCTCCCACAGTGCCGACGTTCATGTGAAGATTCGCTATGCAACGCCTGCTACTCTCGCGACACTCACAGTGCGAGACTCGTCAGCACTGCATGTCCAGTTCCACCACCCGCAACGGGGGTTAAGCCCCGGACAGTCGGCAGTGTTCTATAGTGGGGACGACGTTCTTGGTGGCGGTATCATCCAACCCTTCCCACCATCGTAAATGAAGCCGTGCTTCTTGACTTGTCCCTGAATCTTCAGATAGCCTCTGGAGGTTCGGGTGTGCAATCGTACCACTCTGTCATGTCATCGACAGACACAGTGGTCTTAATTAGTCAGAGGGCATCATGTTCGGTTCATTTGGTTGGATGGAACTACTCCTGATCCTGATTATTGTGCTGATCATCTTCGGTGCAGGGAAACTGCCCCAACTAGGGGAAGGCCTTGGCAAAGCCATCAAAGGTTTTAAGAAATCGGTTCATGAAGCCGACGCAATCGATATCACACCAGGAGAACAGCCTTCACAGGGCGAGCCTCAGGCAAGCTCTGCCGCTCAGGTCGGTACTCAGGCTGAACCAACTCCATCGCCCAGGCCCGCGACCACCCAACCCACTCAGGTGAAACAAGGCTAACAACCCACCCCTCGGTGGATGAATAAATGACGGGGCGCCGTCAGACGATAACCGCAATAGCCAATCATGTTTGGACTGGGCGCAGGCGAGATCCTCATCATTTTGATCATCGCCTTTCTCCTGTTTGGACCCAAAGAACTGCCGGAAGTCGGTCGCCAAGTTGGTAAAGCCATCAAGGGTTTTAAAGATACGGCTGATGACCTTCGCAAATCCGTCGAGCCGGAACTCAACCTGATACAGCAGGAAGTCAAAATGGTAGAGCAAGACCTTCAAGCCTCTCTCAAAGAAGCCGAAGAAGAACTCACAGCGGAACCCAAGTCGGGAGAGGCGGGTCCATCATCATTGCCTAAGTCCGGTCCTGCATGACACAAACATAGGATCACACCCCCCCTGATCACCCACATAAAGGAGAAAGGCAGCCGCCACACCGACATCTCGTAGCTTCGCACTCATCAAGATCTTCATGACGATGGTTGGACACCCTGGCCCAGCTGTTCTCCCCCTCGGGTTCGTATGCAACTCCCTTGGGCTTTTGAGACCGCAACCAAATCCACCTGACGATGAGAGCACCGGATGGTATCTGCCTGTCTAGAGACACGATGGACATACTGTATGGCATGGGAACACCGAAGCAGTTCGGTCATCGGAAGAAAGTTTTTCTCCAATTCCTGACAGTCGTCAGTCTCATCGCAGGTCACTCTACAGTACAGGCAGCCTTCCAACTCCCGGAAGGAGAAAAAATCACGAACCCCATCGTCATCGGACGAGGAATTCCCCAAAAAGAGGCCTATGAGCCATTCGATCCAAGGATCGGTCGCAATTTCAATCTGAAAAACCTCTGGATGCGAGCCGACATGCGTGTGAGACCCGAGTATCGGACCAATGTCTGCTTTGGTGGAGGTATTGGAGCCGCTGGCCAATGTAACACACCAGGACTCGTTGCCAACAATCTTCCTGGAAAGGCAAACGACCAGTTCGTCCAGCAAATGACTCGATTAGGTATCGGGTATGATCTTTCACCGGACGTCAATTTCTACCTTGAGTTCATCGACTCGAGAACATGGGGCGGGAATGGAACGCCCGTCGGTGCGAATGGTGCAGGAAATAACGGAGATCCCGCCATCCATACCTGCGGTTCCACCCTTGTCGGCTCCACCCCCGCAAATGTACGACCTGCCTGTACCCTTGGGATCCGAGCCGGGTACATGTTGATCCGCAACTTTGCAGGCGTCCAAGGCCTAGGACTTAAAGCAGGCCGGCAATACCTTGTCTTCGGAGATCAAAGCCTCTTCGGTCACTTTGATTGGGCCAATACCGGGTGGTCGTTTGACGGGGTGATGCTTCAGTATTCAACCAGCATTATAGATACGCACCTCGGCTGGTTTCGCACAGCCGAAACCGATCTCTTACAGGGGGCCACCCTCGGAAGCGGCGGACCGAATATCGGCGGCACTGGTCAGGCGAGAAATGCAGCCGGTGACGCCGATTTTATTATCTTTTACAATCAAATCAAGGCTGTCCCGGGCTTTCTGATCGAACCGTTCTATATCTATTACAAAAACAATCTCGGAGGGGGTGATGTCTCCTTCCAAGGACTCGGCACTCCCAAGCATGGCAATCAAACCCGCCATGTCATCGGAAACCGAGTCGCGATGAAAAAAGGCTACTTTGATTTCTCGAGTGAAGTGGTCTACCAATTCGGTCAGCTGGGGGACACCGCCAACAGTGCCAGTAGTCTCTGTGGCGATCCCGGTGGAGAGGGGAAATGTCTCCACATCAACGCCTGGGCCACCAGAAACTGGATCGGATACACGGCTTTTAATTTGCCCGGCAAACCTCGCATCGCTTTTAATTTTGATTATGCGTCCGGCGACGGTCGCGCGAATTGCACGTTATCGAACGGGGCCTACGGAGCTTGTAAGACAGCGAATACCTTTGAAAACTTTTTCCCCACGAACCACATCCATATGGGATACATGGATGTCATGGGATGGAAGAATATGATGAGTTTCTCAGGAAACTTCCAGGCACGTCTGTCCCCCGATGATCATATCGAAATATGGTACACCAACCTCCATCTCGCCAATGCGAAAGACAACTGGTACCGAGCCAGTCAAGGCGTCTATGTCTTTTCGCAACCGGGCAATACCAAGACCCATATCGGTGACGAGGTGGACGTTGCCTGGACACACTTCTTCATGCACGGCATGGTGGCCTTTCAGGCGGGGTACGGTCACCTCTTTCCTGGTTCATACATTTCGCAAAATCTCGGACGACGCGCAGTCGGTCAAGACTGGGCCTACGCCCAGCTTTGGATCAACTTCTGATGGAGTGACGAGACGTCCTGACGCTCATTGGACGCTCCAACACATTAGGAAGCGAGACCGACGGGCACGCCAATCGGTGGCAGGATACGAGAAATCCTTGTCGTCGAGCCCACAGCTCGCACCACGTCCTTCACTGAGCTGGCACGCCTCACGCTGAGAAACAGCCGACCCTGACAAACCAGTCCTGAAGTTCACCGTAACTCTGGGTCACTGGGAAGGCCGGAAATTCTTTTGGCAAATTGTCCGGCGGCCTGTAGAAAAACCCTTTGTCAGCTTCACCTAACATCCCAAGATCGTTGTATGAATCCCCCGCAGCCACGGTAAAGAAATTCAAAGCCTTCAGGGAGGCGACTGCGTGCTTCTTGGGATTCTGCATCCGCATGTGGTAGTTCACGATTCGGCCACTAGGGCCGATTTCCAGTTGATTGCAGAAGAGAGTTGGAAACCCAAGCTGTCGCATCAGGGGTTGGGCAAACTGATAGAAGGTGTCGGACAAAATAATCACCTGGCCCCGTTCACGCAGCCAGACCAGAAAATCCATTGCCCCGTCTAACGGACCCATCTTGGCGATTTCCTCTTGGATGTCGTGGATTGTCAATTCATGCCGATCGAGAATCCCCAATCGTTGCTTCATGAGTTGGTCATAGTCTGGCATCTCCCGGGTGGTCACCTTCAACTCCTCAATCCCCGTCTTCACCGCAACATTGATCCAAATCTCAGGAACGAGCACACCTTCCAAGTCTAAACACACGACAACGGGCTTCTGCATACCTTCTCTCCTCTCACAGAGGGCTCCAACGTCTGACAGGATCAGCCGCCACCTGCTCCGCGATCACCTGAAAATGACTGGCTCAAGAATCGCCAGACCTTATCCAATGTTTGATCAAAAAGCTGAGTACCCTTCCACATTCGATCGGTCGATCCTGCATGTCCTTCTACCCAATCCAGAACCAGCGGAAGTGGAATCAACCGGGTTGAGGTGTTGGTCAAGTCCTGCCACAATAATCCCAGAACCGTACTGATCCGCAACGGTGCGAAAATGGTGTCCACTGGGTTCGCGAGTAGATCCTCACAACGGTCGGCAGGAGACGTCACCAACAATTCACGGCAGGCAGCGGGGCGCTCATCATAGATGGTGCAGACTTCTTCCTCTAAAAACGGACAGGCCAGCCTCAGCGCATAATACCTATGGTTCACTTCATCTATGATTTCGTCGCTGCAGTGATCAGACGCCTCGCACAGCTCCGAGAGTTGTTGCCAGATCCCCGTGGAGAGTAAGCGCACTTTTGTCTCAGCAAAGCGGGCCATGATCCGAGACTGTTGTTCGACAGGGCGAGAACGAACCCACTCTCGTACCGAAAACGCTTCCGGCGCAGACAGGGGTACCAACATTCGACAGCAAGCTGCACAGCCCTTTTGGCACGACGGTACCTTCCCCTCCTCACCCACCCGCGCAACTTCCAGGGCTTGCGCCTCCTCTCCTAGACGTCTCATGAGAGGCACAATAGACGTAACAGGAACGAACCCGGTCGGCACGTCAACGGCCGTGGTAATTTGGCCTGCAGATGTGTTCAGAGCAATCTCGAATCGCTCACTGAGTTGAGAATTCATCGATGCAACCGATGTGAAAGAAGATCCGCTCCTCCGCTTACTTGGGCATCAACAGTAATATGCGTCTGTGGGACGAATCAAGAGCTCGAGTTCAGCAGTCCATCAGGTCATTGTGCGCATAAGACTCCTTATCTAAAACCAGTGGATCTTCCCCATCATGCACAGCAGATCCTACCGGTTCATACACCGTACCCCAAATGGACTTCCATATAAGGCCATCTTTGGGTCTTGCGTGCCGGACGAAAAGGAGTACAGTTTACAATGCGCGGGTACACTGACCCTGCCGTCCATGAGATAGCCAATGAGAGATCGTCGCTCATATCGAGGCAGCGAGGTGTACCCCCGCCCAATCACTACTCCCTGCTTCCGGCCTCAAATGAAGTTATCCTACTCAGCCCATACTTCGCTCACCCCACGATTCTAGTCCATCAGCTTGCTCCTTCTTCATAGAAGCTCGATAATGACGCATGGAGTCGCCGAAAACTTTTTCCGGTCATGTCATCGGGCTGCTCAAAGAATACATGCAGGATCTCGTCGATCAGGCGACTCAAGAAGCACGCTCACAAGAACAGTTTGGCTTTACGACTGCACCGTACCGGCCTGACCAGGCCATTTCTGACCTCTTGGCCTTGCTGGACGACCGCATTGAATCGGAAGGCGTTCAAGTCGGATTGCCTGATGGCTTTCTCCACGACATGTGGAATCTCTGTAACGAGGGCCTCTCGCCAATCTCGGACCGAGTCTGGCTGGAGGCCAATCTTGACGGCCAGAGTCCGAGAAAGGCAATCGTGAGGGAACTGACCTATCGTGCGCTGATCGATTTTATCAATACTAATTCAGGAGAAGAACATTGAGCCTTCAGGGCACGGAGTCGGTCCGTAGTTCAGGTCTAGGGCACTACCGGAGTGAACACACCCATGTAGAGGCTCATGTGAAGGGAGCGATAGGAATGGTTCCTAGAAGGTATTGGCTGATGAAATCCGAGCCCACGACGTTCTCGATTGACGACCTCGCACAAGCCCCCGGCCAGAGGACCTGTTGGGATGGGGTGCGTAATTATCAAGCTCGCAATTTTATGCGCATGATGGCGGTCGATGATCACGTTCTGTTTTACCATAGTAACGCTGATCCCCCGGCAGTCGTCGGTATTGCAGCAGTCGTCAGGACCGCCTATCCGGATTCAACACAATTCGATAAGAAGGACAAGCACTACGACCCGGCAAGCAAACCCACCGAACCAAGATGGGACATGGTCGACATCAGATATGTCAGAACCTTTCCTAAACCGTTAACATTGGACGAGTTGCGGAAAGACCCTCAACTCAAGGACATGGTTCTCTTGCGGAAAGGTTCTCGGCTCTCCGTTCAGCCTGTCACGTCGGGCGAATGGAAACACATTCTGCATCTGGCCGGAAGATGACGGGTGAGGATCTTAGATACTCGCTTTCCCATCGTCCATATACCGATGTTGCCAGTCCAACCACGCATGACCGAGCTCGTGGGCAAGAATATAGCGGCGGCGGGTCACGGGAAGCCGTTTTCGTACATAAATGGTCTTCGTGTCATCGTCCCAAATCCCGTCGGCGTTGGGGTCACGCTTGTCCATCTCCGCATCCGATAACTGCCGAACCGAGATGCGATAGCCAAACGGCAAGACCACCTGATTGGGAATTCGGAGCATCTTCTTTCGCTCTTTCAACATGGTCCCCATGGTCCACTCCCTCTTCCTCACACTGGTAGATTAGCCTACCACAAGCAGATCGCTCGAGTGTTGGTGTTTTTCTTCTATAATATTCATATGTTACGATATCCATAGAGGAAACGCCGCTGTTGGAACTTTTATCCCCTCCACAGCGTCGACCCTTTCCCCCACGCACGGCAATTGTGTATGATCAACGCATGGAATCCCCTGTGGACTATGATGTGTTGACTCCCTGGCCGACATGGGTCTCCCTTGTTGGCGTCAAGATTCGGAACCGTGGCGAAGTCAAAAAGTTGGGATCCAATGGGCTGCCCTTCTCGCACGGTGATCCCGTCTTACTCGAGGCCGACGGTGAGGTGACCTACGGTATCGTCTACACGACGCCCTACTCAGCCCCGTTTACTCCACCCATGCGAGCCATGAAATCCATCTTGCGCAAGCCGGACTCCGAGGAAGCCGAGTTGATTGCTCGACTGGAGCGCCTCTCTGAGGAGGCTGCCGGCTATTGCAAAGCGAAAGCTGCCGATCTGAACGTCCGCCTTAAACTAGTCGAGGTCTATGGAGCCATAGACCGCCGACAGCTCACCTTTGTCTATACGGCGGATGAACGCATCGATTTTCGAGAGCTCGTGCGTGACCTCGCACGGCGGTTTGGCGGTCGAATTGAAATGCGCCAGGTCGGGGTCCGTGAAGAAGCTCGGCGGCTGGGTGGAATCGATACCTGTGGTCTGGTTTTATGTTGTGCATCATTTCTCACCGACGTGAAACCAGTCACTGCCAAGCAGGCCAAGAAAATGGACCTGCCGATCGATGATCCACGCCTGCTCGGCGTCTGCGGGAGACTGAAGTGTTGTTTGATGTTTGAGATGATGGATGCCCAGGGAAAGATTCCGTCTCAAGCCCAACAACTCATTACTCCAACCAAATCGAACTCGCCTTCTTCTCCGGTCCTGCCATCGTAATTCGCACCAAACCTTCCCTCACGTTTGGCAGCTCTTTTTTCCTAAAGTTCTTCGAATCCTTTTCAGTCATGTGCTATCTAATGCCCTATCGAATACTGAGGTTGTTCTTTCCCTAGATGGGCTAGGAGAAGGCTCCTCAAACCGACGAGGGGGTATTCCAATGAGACAAGGGCTCTTAGCCGCATTTGCACTGGTTGCCATCGGATGTAGTAGCCTTGCCACACAAAAAGCCGTGAGCGGGGAACCAGCCGGTCCCGCAGTCGGATACGACATTCATGTCCAGGCGCCTCATATGATGGCAGATGGAACTCCAGGTGGCCCGTTCCATCATTACTGCAAGGGTATTTCCGATAAGATCCTCCAATGTCTGCTCTTCGAATCCACCGATCCAAAGGCTCCGCTGGTCGCGGTCGAGTACTTCATCGCTAAGGACCTCACACGAAAGCTCCCGGCCATTCAATGGCACCGGCATTTCCACGACCATAAGGTGGAGGTCGCGACCGGGCGAGTTCAAGTACTGGATATGCCTGCTGACCAGGCCGCCAAGGTCGTAGAAATAGCTGCAGGGACAGACGGTATCGTGTACCAACTGTGGCAGCATGGGCAGGAATTCCCTGATGGAACTGTGAGTTTCCCGCAGTCCTTGGGACACAAATTCCCTGGATATTCAGATAAATAGACTCATCATCTCCAGCGGGTCGGCTTGATCCTCCGCGGATTGGGCCGACCCCTATCGTTGAGCCGATGATCCTGCCAGATGAGAAAACGAGAGAAATGGACATGAATGCATATCTACTGCTTGCGCTACTGTCGGTCCTGGGCTTGCCAGCCATGTCCGCCTTTGGGGCTGATGAAGCAATCCTGAAACCCCGAGTGCCAGTGGACCAGCTCCAACAGGTAAGGACATGGAAGAATCCGCTACCGGCTACGGAGGAGACGATTGACAAAGGGAAAAGGCTGTTTGAGGGTAAGGCGTTCTGTGCCACCTGCCATGGAAGAGACGGCAAGGGACTAGGAGCGGACATAGAGCCGGGAACGCTCAAGGGTCCTTTGCCTCGCAATTTCACCGACAAGGAATGGCAGACGGCTAGAACCGATGGTGAGCTTCTCTGGATCTTGAAAAACGGCAGCAAGGGCACGGCAATGGCGCCATTTATCCCACTGATCCTGACCGAAGAGGAAGCCTGGCAGGTTCTGCTCTACGTGCGCTCATTCGGTCAACACAAGGCTACAGCGGTATCTGAGCACCAGCCCTAGACCGCAGGATCCCCTTTCAGACTTGATTTGACAACCGGGAACAGAACGGTTTCTTAAGTCCACCGCAGGGAAGAAGACTCTTCCGCAGCTCGTTACGACTCAGTCGACTGAAACGGCGAGCGATCATGTAGGAGTGATTCTATCGTTTCCCCGGCCAGCGCGCGCTCCACTGCCTGATCACGACGGCGCAAGAGCGCCGACACCGGATCACTGGCCTCCAGGTGAGGGACGATCCATGGCGGAGTGCCATTGCGAACCGAGTTGAGCACCTCTTTCACGAAAATCAGATCCGGTGCTTTAAGAAGGCTGAACCCTTCCGGCTCCTGAAGACGACCCACGAATCCATTGGCCACAAGACGTTCGACCTCCTCCTCAACCAGCGATAAAGGCATGTTCAATTCGCTCGAAAGCTCGGGTAGTTTCAACGGACGATCGCCTTTCAGGTAGTGATGTCCCAGGACTCGTAAAACTTTGAGAGCCAGTTGTTCACGAAAGACGTAGGTCCCCTGTTCCCACAGCAGACGAGACAAATAAGCCGTCGGAAATTGATGAAAAAAGGAGAACTGCGCCCCGATCAACACAATCATCCATCCGGTATACAGCCACAGTAGAAACAGAATGAGCACGGCAAAACTTGAATAGATCGCGCTGTAGTTGGCTGAGGCTGCAACAAATTTGGCAAAGATCTCCTCTGCCATGATCCAGAGGGTGGCTGCCGAGACACCACCGACAGCAGCCGAGCGGATATGGACGTGGGTATTGGGAATCACCTTATAAAAGAACGTGAACACCACGCAGAGCATCAATAAAGGAATCACTTCGCCGGCCCACACCAGCAGCGTCCCGAACGGTTCCATGCCCACAAGTCGCTGGACCAGACTGTGACTCTGAAGCGACGCCACCATCCCGAACGCGCTCATGACGAGCACCGGCCCCACCAGGACCGCACTTAAATAGTCGGCAAACTTTCGTTCCCAGGTACGCCCCTGCTTCACCTGCCAGATCGCATTCAACGCCTGTTCAATTTTGTCGATAAGTGAGTAGGTCGTGTAGAAGAGACCGCCGATGCCGACGACGCCGAGCACACCGATCTTGATATTATCCACGAATCCCACGAGCGTGGCCGTGATCTCGTGACTCTTTGGGCCCAGCGGTTCCAACACCTGAGCCAGGAGAGGTTCGATGACGTGGTGGACATCAAAGGCCTTGAGCACCGAGAACATGACGGCGAGAAATGGGACCAACGACAACAACGTCGCATAGACCAGCCCGGCCGCCCGAGCATCGAGCAAGCGATGACGGAATTCCATCCCGACCGCGGTAGCCAGCCTGAGCACTTGAGTGCTCAGGCGCCGAACCCCAGACATGGTTGTCAGATCCTTCGCCCAAAGATCCTGCTTTTCAAATGGGGGGGTGCGTGTAGAATCGGCCATAGATACTGCTTCCCCTGAGCAGGGCACTCCTATCATGCGGGTATAACGGGTGAAGACGAATAGACACCGAGAGCTCAGGATACCATCCTAAGATGCGTTTCCCAAGGGGCCTGTACACGGCAAGTTCAAATCACGGTCCTGACTGTAACTGAAGAGCTACCGGACGGAGTGACACACAAATTCATGACGGCCAAGGTAGCAGGCTGCGAGGAGGATGCGGAGTAAGATCTCCTTCAGCACGCTACACGTGCTCTGGCCAAGAAAACCATCATGAGAGAAGTAGGTCCGCCCTTACCAGCCGCATCAGAAGTAGCTGAGGCTCTCAAGCCTATCTGGGTAAGTAGAGGACCCGCAAAACTGGAGTGACCTCAGGTCTCAGGAAGCTCCTCGCTCCTCCATCCATATCCCCCTCTGCCGTTATTGACGGTTTACCGACTCAAATCCTTGATCATCGGATCTGCACTCGGCGTCGACGGGAGCCCACCATAGATGGACCCACCGTAAGGTCCAGTCGAGGATCCAGACGATTCCTTCTTAAAGTAGTTGTCTGAGGGGTTGGAAGGGCCGGAGCCATATCGACTGTCGTTACCGGGTGCACTGAACTTATAGTCCCCCGTCGAACGGGGTTGAGTACCTGATACGCCCCCTTGAGACGATGGTGCCGTGCCAGATTTCATGTCGGCTCCTGACATCCCTGAATAACCACCGGAATAGCTGTCAGCTCCCACCTTGTGAATCAACGACTGCTGCTCAACACTTGCAACAGCAGCACTCTTCATGATCCCACTGAGATGCGCAATGTCATTCCCCTGCCACGCCTGGGCAAGGTTTGGAGATTGGCTGACTATTCCGGTTACGGCGAAGATCGCCAAGGCCGTCAATATGTGCGTATGCCTCATGACATCCTCCTATCCGTGTATCATCAATTCAATTTAGCGATGCTTATTTCGACATCGTAACGTACGATATAGGACGACTACAAGCGAATCCATTGTTGACGTACGGTTGGGGCTTCTCGGAGCAAACCCTACCCGGCAGTATGTACGTAGCATAACTCGTCTCACCGAAGGCAAAACTCAGCACTGGCGAGTTCTGTAGCAGAGGACTTTCCTGTCTTTAAAAATGAACTGCGGATGAGCCTGGAAAGCATTGGTGCGTGCACCAAACTGACTCTTTCTCGACGAACAGCCCCCAAATAGGGACATGGAGTGGTGTGAGGATGTTAAAAACCTGCCAGCAAGAGAGGCGAGCAGTGCGCGACATTGCCCCTCAATCATCGAATTCCAATTGGGGCATCGCATCACGATGAGCTATTCAATGCAGACACTCGTGATGACCACAATAGGTTTTAACTCCATCTCACTGCATTTGCGGTAGATCACACAAATTCATAAGCAGTTGTTCTTGGGCCAGCCAGATCAAAGGTCCGAGTTAATCCATACCTGTTTGATGCCTCTCGCCCACTGTGATACGGTCCCTGCTCTCATGTCGGACTCTGTTTCCTCCTTCACCTTAGTCGATGTTCCCGGAGCAGTACCGTTGCTGGGTCACCTTGGTGCGTTTAGGCAGCGTCCTCTGGAGTCCCTCTCGGCCTGGTGGCGGCAGCACGGGGATGCGATCCGCTTCCGGCTTGGTCCGAAGACATTCTATCTGTTCAGTCATCCTGACCTCGCCGAAGAAATCCTGGTCAAACAGTCGGATCGTTTTGTGAAGGTCTACAATCCTCGAAAACCACATGGCCTTGCCCTAGTCCTGGGCAATGGCTTGGTAACCAGTTCTGGTGAAGTGTGGAAACGGCATCGCCGCATCATCCAGCCGATCTTTCACCGCTCTCGGATGGCCGCGATGGCCGATCGCATGGCCCAGGTCGGCGAGCAACGATTGGTTTCGTGGAAAGACCAGGAAGGAGACACCATCGACATTGCTGCGGAAATGATGCAGCTGGCCCTCGAAGTCATTTCACAAACGATGTTCACCGCCAGCATGACCCAACACACCGATCGAATCAGTCATGCCCTCCAAGTCAGTATCAAGTATGCCTTCGACTCGTTCAGTAATCCCCTGTCCCTCCCCCTGTGGGTGCCGACTGCCCGCAACCGTGAATTTCATTCCGTGATGCGGTTCATGGACAGGCTGATGTATGGCCTACTCGCGGAACGGCGCCGGAGCGGCGCACACCATGATGACCTCCTGGATCTGCTGCTTCAGGCACGAGACGACGAAACCGGTGAGGGCCTGACCGATCAAGAGCTGCGGGATGAAGCGTTGACCATTTTTGCTGCGGGCCACGAGACGACCGCCAATGCTCTCTCCTGGACATGGTATCTCTTGGCGACTCACGCCGAGACGAAAGCACGTTTTCATGAGGAAGTGGACCGAGTGCTCCAGGGACGCCCCCCCAACGCCGAGGATCTTGAGCGGCTTCCCTATACGCGCGCCATCTTCGAGGAATCACTCCGTCTCTATCCACCGGCACCGGCGGTTCACCGCAAAGCCGCGGTGAATACGACGGTCGGTGGGCTGTCCCTGCCGGAAGGCGCCTTCGTCTTGGTCGGCTCATACAATCTCCATAGGCATCCAGATTTTTGGACGGACCCTGAGCAATTTCGGCCGGAGCGATGGCTGGATGACAAGCGCCCAGGTTCTCGCTACGCCTACATGCCGTTTGGTGCAGGACCACGCACCTGCGTAGGACTTCATTTCGCGTCTGTTGAAGGACCACTCCTGCTAGCCTTGATTGGCCGACACTATGATCTGCAATTGGCACAAGACAAGGTAGAACCTTACCTTATGGTGACCTTGCGGCCGAAAGGAGGCATCAAGATGACTCTTCAGCCTCGGCATGTGCTGGTCACCTAGGCCGTCGCACATAGAGCACCCGTGTCGGCTCCACACACAGAGCGAGCTCATACTCCCGAGTATGCGGGAAAGCAAACGCGCACTAGAAGGTTTTATCCGCCCGCGGGCAATGTATACCGATATGATGAAGCAAGGGCGATACATGCAAAGCAATAGCAGCAGACAGCAGAAGGACTCCTTGATGGGATTATTCCCCGTTACAAGAAAGAGGGACTCCGCGTGAATGGAACTATTCCACAGTGGAAATCATCGCTCAAATCAATTATGACCATAAAAAAGAACGTAGGTACGGTATCAATTATCTTGTTAATCACCATGATGATGGCAGGACTAGCAGAGTTGTGTGCGTACGTTTTTACAGCCAAGGCACAACTGGAGGCATCTTCGACCCCAAAGGATCTTCCATCCCTTGATCCAGAACAGTTGGAGTTTTTTACTGAATATCAAGGGACAGCCAATATCCCCTATAAATCGCATGTCGGCTGGCAATCAAAGGAGTTTCATGGGAGGTATATCAATATAACCGGGAAAGGGTTGAGAGTTACAGGGAGCCCAGTTAAATCTAATACCGCACACACAATCCATTTCTTTGGTGGCTCCACCATGTGGGGATATGGAGTACGAGATGATGGGGCCATTCCATCGTTATTTACAAAAAGGACGGGCTTGAATTCTATCAATTATGCGGAGCTCGCATGGACAAATAGACAATCTTTAAATAGGCTGATTTCTAATTTAAGTGAAATACAAAAGGGAGATTCAGTTGTATTTTATGATGGATACAACGATGCGGTGTATGGATGCTATCCAGGTATGGTAGGGGCACATGCTCGAGAACAGCAGATCAATGATGCCTTGTCAGTTACTTCATATACTCCGTACGGGCGACATTCTCTCTTGTTTGGACTTACGGCATTTGTCAGGGAAACATCAATCTACGCGCTCTATGAACAAATTAAATCACGTCGAGTACATCAGTCGGACTCACACTCGGATTGCACTAACCACGTGACGGCTGAAGCAGTTAGTGATTTTATAATTAATAATTGGAGAGCAGCTGAACAGTTAGTAAAGAGCAGAGGCGCCAATTTTTATTGTATTTTACAACCCTCATCGTTCTTTACCGAGAGATTAAATCCTAAGACTACATTGCATGATATTGAAAGTATAACGGAAGTATATCCCTACATTATACGAGCAGGATCTAATCTCAGTTGCTTTGTTGATCTTTCACGTTTAAAGATTCCCAAAGAACATTACTTCGACATTCAGGCCCACTTAACTCGGGAAGGAAATGAGATTATCGCCGGCACTCTTGCCAAAACAATTGAATAGATAGAGAAGGCCTCACTGTAAACGCCGTGAACATTGGGACCGTCTATCAGGAGAACATCTCTGGCAAATGCCAAAAATGCAACGCATTCCCCTCCACTACCAAGGAGACAGTAGACGGATGCAGAGCTAGTTGATGTGAAATGGTGGGCCGTGTAGGGGTCGAACCTACGGCCCGCTGATTAAGAGTCAGCTGCTCTACCAACTGAGCTAACGGCCCCACCGGGTATTGAATTGTCGATGCCGATTACAAGAAGCGGTTTGGTGCGCCTGACAGGATTTGAACCTGTGGCCCTCAGCTCCGGAGGCTGATGCTCTATCCAGCTGAGCTACAGGCGCTCCCATAACCAAGGGTGGTTACCTTAGCATAGCGAGAAATATGCTGTCTAGGCCGAGATTGCCTGCGACGATGCTTCTAGTATGAAGGCAAAGGGGAGGAGCATTTCTTCTCCTTCCTCTCCTTGCTGGTGGCGCAAGGCCTCAAGTTCGTCCGCTTCCAGCACAGCCAGACGATCCTCCTCCTCACGAAGGGCTTTCGAGAGTCGAATCAATGGAATCGACGTTTGCACTGCACAGGCGCCATTGACATGGTCATCATCCTCCGAAGGAATTCCCATAGATCGACACACGAGCGGCCGAAACTGATAGATCGCACACCCTCCATCACTTTCTAACGCAGGACAGGGCCAGGTAGAACACTGGTCGATCACCTGTTCGCATTCCTGCTCCGACCAGTGATCGACAAACCGATTCGTGAGCAGCTGGGGTACCGCGGCCGTCAGGTCGGTGATCTGAGCTGCCGCAGTCTCCACGATTCGGTTCCGATGAGAGTCGGATAGCGTACTCAACCCCAACTGGATGACTTGCTGATCAAGAACCGTGACGGGGAAAATCCCCACACAACAATGGGAACAGCCCTGACGACATGGCAATTCGCCGAGCAGAGCCGCGTGTGCCCGTTCAAACCATCGTGCCGTTTGTTCGAATAACGGGAGAGATTGCCAGCTCGGCGCCTGCGTCACATCAACTCTCGGACGAACTCGACAGATCGACGATTAATTCCCCCTTGGGAGAATAGAACCCCTGTCGGTCAATCTGTACGATCCCATTGCACTGTTCTTGGTAGAACTCAAGAATCCAGCCATTGAAATCATAGCCTTCATCCGTCACATCGTCTTCGACCATGCGCGTCGTCAAAATAAATCGGCATCGGTTCACATACTCCAACGCCAATTGCGCCTCTACGTCGGCATAGGCCGTGAGGACATCCAGAAATTGCTGCTTCTCCTGGTCATAGACATCTCGGTAACTTCCACGATCGCGTACACAAAAGACCTGGATCGGTTTCCGATCCCGCTGATAGCCCAACGCCACTTGAACCCAGGCCCACTCCTGAAGCAGGCCCTCCTCCAGGTTGCTCGGAAGGACCGGAACCTGCCCACGAGACCTGAGAAACTCCAGCAACAGGCCGAGGGGAGGTGAGTTTTCTTTTTGACAGAAGACTCGGGAATAAAGAAAGTTATCAGGCTGCTCCGAAGATGAGCTTGATGTACCTACGGATATTATAGGAAGGTCTTTACCCATCTCACCTGATCCACGGTCAAGAGCCGTTTACGCTGACCCTGAAGTCCATCTAGCCCTACTGTACCCTTCCATTTGCAGGATCCGCAAGGGCCGCGTACGCATTTCTTCGCGCCAGTCGCGCTTTTTCTCGTTGACACTCTTTCGACTCTTGGCTACACTCTCGCCGACTTTCATAAGGCGAGCACGAGCGGACATTCGGGCGCTCCCAACTCTCTGGCGGAATGTTTCTGTGCGAGTCGCGTCACACGAACCATAATTTCTTTCATTCCTTACCCTCAAGGAGGTTTACGAATGGCAAAATCAATGACCAAGTCCCAGATTGCTGATTACATCGCCGGGAAAGCTGGCATCACAAAGAAAGGGGCAGTCCAGATTCTTGATGATCTGGCGGCCTTAGCGTATCGTGAGGCGAAAAATGTCTTCACCGTACCCGGTATCGGTAAACTCAAGCTGGCCAACCGCAAGGCACGGATCGGGCGGAACCCTCAAACCGGCGCAGAGATCAAGATCCCCGCAAAGCGCGTGGTGAAATTCAGGGTGGCGAAGGCAGCTAAGGACGCGATTC
This sequence comes from Nitrospira sp. BLG_1, assembly GCF_047338595.1. Taxonomy (NCBI): domain Bacteria; kingdom Pseudomonadati; phylum Nitrospirota; class Nitrospiria; order Nitrospirales; family Nitrospiraceae; genus Nitrospira; species Nitrospira sp. BLG_1. The sequence goes on along the minus strand of NZ_JBLFBO010000001.1, from coordinate 391,043 downwards.
TCGGCAAGAAATAATACAGGCTCCTGTCCTGGCGTTGCTGCAGTGCTTGATCAGCAGCCAGTTTGATCATCCGCTGCATACAGCCTTGTTTTATGAGGGGGATCGAAACAGGTTCGGTTTCGATCCCCCTCGTCACTTACGCTTTCTCCTTCTACAAATGCGTAGGGCCAAGCCCGCTCCCACCCATCCCGTCATGGCCGATGAGACGAATCGCATCCCCATCGTGCACAAGCGAATCTTCGCTCGCAATTCTCTTGTTGATCGTGACCAGCACCTTTTTTTCGCGTAATAGCTGCAGTAAATGACGCAATTGAACACCCTGCCGCTGAATCAGTTGTCGAACGGACAGCGCCTGATCGATTTCGCAGGCGAGATCACACTCCCCATCCATGGTTTGGAGTTGTCCGGTCAGAGCAATCGTCACCATTTTTCCTCTCTTCCCTCCTATACCGGGTCAACAAAGCACACTTACGGAACCGACAGTTGACTCCCTGAAGATTCGTACGGATAATGAGCGGATGCCGTCTCTCGATGTCGAGCATCCAGGAATGCCTGAGCTCCAGTTTGTCTTATTCGTGTCGGCACTGTGCACTGCGGATCTGACGACCATCAACCTATCCAAAGAACTTCGCCAAACAATTTTCGATCGCTGCTGGAGACTCCTTCATACGGAGCCACCCCCGACTAATCTTCAAGATCGCGTTCTTGATCTTCGCGCGGGGACTGAACTCACACTTGAGGCCTGCGCGTCTACGATCCGGTCTCTGCTCCAGGAAGCCAATATCTCCACCCTCGTCTGGGATCATCCGGTCAGTGCCCCTAGGATGAATACCACACCTGAGGCACTACCGTTAATAGACCGCTTGGGGCAATTGTATCCCGATACGTCAGGAAGCCTTGATCCTTCAACCGGCCTGCTGCCCGGACAAAACCCTGATCCGGAGTAGGCAGTGTCATGCATGTAACTTCTATCAACATTCCTGGCGTCCTCGTACTGGAACCCTCCCTCTTGGGAGATCATCGTGGTTCGTTTGCAGAAACCTATCACGAACAGCGATACCGTGACGCGGGTATTACGGAACACTTCGTTCAGGATAACTATTCTCGGTCTATTCGCAACACCGTACGAGGTCTGCATTTCCAACAACCCAATGCCCAAGGGAAACTCGTGATGGCCCTGGAAGGTACGGTATACGATGTGGTCCTCGATATCCGGAAAGGATCACCCACATTCGGCAAATGGTATGGAATCGTCTTATCCGGATCAACCCTGCAGCAAATGTACATTCCCCCTGGATGCGCGCATGGCTTTTGCGTTACCAGCGATACCGCCTGCTTTCTCTATAAATGTACCGCCTATTATTCCCCCAAGGATGATCGCGGGATCCTTTGGAACGATCCGGCTTTAGGAATTACCTGGCCGGTGACTCAACCGATCCTCTCACGAAAGGACCAAGCCCACCGTCCCCTTGCTGCCATGGAGGGAGAGCTACCGTTCTACACCCCCCGCACTTGAATAGAACTCCGCATACACTCTACGCAACCTCAAAAAACAGACGGACTAGATCAATTCTCGCGAATCAGACCTCCATAACAGCCAGGCTAGGTCTCCTAGTGACAGCGCCGCTCGGAATGTGGTATCCATTCTCTCCTGACCTTTGTGGTCACGTCCCCATCGTCTAGCCTGGCCTAGGACATTGCCCTTTCAAGGCAGTAACACGGGTTCAAATCCCGTTGGGGACACCACACTATCATTTGAGGGGGAAAAGCTCTCTAAGAGGTTGAAAGCTAAGCACGTTTTGGTGGTTCCAAAACTCCCTTCCATAAACGTTAATCCATTCGGAAATAGCACTCTCTGAAGTCGTTGCCTCTGATCCAATGATGCCTCGGACCAAAGCCTGGCCGCATTGATAAGGATGTACTGCGAGAAGTTCAGGACTGATTCCGCATCAAGCTCCTCGTGCTTCACCTCATTTAGATGGATCTCGGCTAGGGCCATTTTTTCCTTTATCTTATCGAGTTCCCCCTGAAATGTAGGTTGGTCTATTGCCCCCTTATACACAAACGCTTCAATCAACTGCTCCTTCCGTTCGTTTAGCACCTTTAGTTGATTCTCTACGGTCACTCGTTCCAGCAGAGTATCGGCCTGCTTTTTATTCCATGCGTCGAGTACTACCGCATTGAAGAGACGCAAGTATTCCGGCTTGGGCTGGAGTCTCTTCAGAAGCAGCTGGAATTCCCGCTCTACATCGTCTTTGCGGCCATTTACACCCTTGCATCGAGTGTTGGGGCAGCGATAATAGGGGTAACGCTTACCTCGTCCCTTAGACCATGACCCCGTAAGGGGCTTCCCACACTTACCGCAGGCTACGAACCGACGTAACGGAAAGTCGGGGTGATTACGGACGTGAGGTGTCACGGTTGGTCGCTTGCCATCTAGAACCAATCCCACCTGCATGAACATCTCCTCACTTATTAGCACGTTAGCACGGGGAAATTACCTCGCGTGGCTTCGCCCCACTGAGGTAACTCAATCCAGCCTGCGTACAGACGATTGCGCAGTATCTTGCTAAAGGTCTGAGCGCTAACCCTTTTTCCTCCCCGAGTGAGAAGTCCGAGATCACTAACCTTCCTGAGCACCTCGTTTCTTGAATATGCCCCGGTAGCATACAGTTCGAATGCCTTTTTGATTAACGGTCCGCGTACTGGATCAACGGTCAAAGTCGGTTTTCCCATCGGATCTGAAGCATTCAGGTAACCAATCGGTGCCTGGAAGGTCCATCGGCCACATTCTTTCGCGGCCTTCATTCCGGCCTTCGTCCGCTCCGCCTTCACATCGTTCTCATATTGGGCAATAGCGGAAATCATGGTTTCCATCATTTTTCCGGACGGAGTATCGTCGGTAGGTTCTATTACTGAACGCAGTGTGATTCTATAGCTAGTCAAAAGCGCCCTAATTGTCAGATGATCACCGGTATTTCGAGAAAAACGGCTGAGGTTGTACACCACAACCGCTTCTAATTTGCCTCTATTCACTCGACAATACTCCATAAGATTTCGAAATTCCGGCCTCGCAGTGGTCTTCGCAGACTCTCCTTCGTCTACAAAAATGCGGTCAACCTCATATCCATGATTGAGACAGTATTCGGTGCAGGCCTTTTTCTGCGTTTGCAGACTAAGATTCTTAGTCTGTTCCTTCGTAGAAACTCGTGTATAAATAACGACTCTGATGCCCATCCTAACAGCCTTCGATTAGATTGAAGTCGAACGGAGACCCTCGGGAAAGATTCCCCATTGCGGCAGACCCCGTAGGCCCACCTGCGCGATAGCATAGAGTTCATCTCTCAGCATTTCTACTTCGGTACTAGTTAGTGAACAGCCGGTAGAAAGAAACTTGAGGCATTCTTGAATTGTCAGCATACTAGGACCTCCTTTACCGTCTACCTCGGGTACTTTTCCACTCCATCAATTCCTCTATTTTCACGAGGGTCAGTGACTTGAACTTATATGTAGTCAACTTTCCTTCGGCCAAGTAGTTACGAACCACTGCGGGTCGTATCTCAAGAAAATCCCCTGCTTCCTCTGCCGTAAAAAAATCGTCTGTTGAGGCAACATTGATTCGCTTAATCTTTGCTGTCATTGCAACATGATACTCTATCATGTACGGAATGTCTACTTGTCCCATTCGGACTTACCACCGATAAAACGCTAACATGCAATAGCTGGGGGCCTTCGGACACCCCCAACGAAGTCCAGATACCTAGGCCGGTTTATGCCTCGGGTTGTACGGCAAGTAAAACACAACATGAGGGGAGGACGAGGCCGCATCTATTCCACTCAATTGGATGCTTTCGGATGGCCTCCCAAACCCATAATTGAGCAGAATCTTCATAGCCTTTATCGATATATGCCCGTCTCGGCTTTTCACTAAGTCTATCAGGCGACTGATCATCATAGGTCCCTGCTGTCGGCAAGCTTCCTGAATCGCAAAGGTCGCTTTGTTTAAAGAGCCGACCTTTCTGCCACCTGTCTTTCGTCTACCCTTCTCAAATCCCATTCCATTTCCATTCTAATATAGAATGCTCTGTCTGAATAGACAGCCATATGGTGTTGGTCACTTAGGTGACGGGCTGTGCTGATCTACGATGCGAATAATCCTCGTTTCACCTCCCTGGGCATGCAAGAAACTGAGCCACTCTTCCTGGACGACAGAGAGTGTATCGCCCGGGCCTTTGACCTCCGCCCATACCTGAATACCATCCTTCCACAGAAACAAATCGGGTAGCCCTGCGCGGTTACGGTTAAAGTTTTCCAGCAACCGTTGGAGTACAGACAGGAACACTTCTCTGGGTACCTGGGATACGATTTCTTGGAGTATCTTGAGCGAGAACTTGTCCCACTGTTCAATTGGTCGGCAGGGGGTGCCTACATGTGCAGAATACGTTCTTGTCAATTCACTACATACATCGAGTTGCTTCAATGCAATAATCCGGTCTGCGATTAAATGCTTGCGACGCTCATAAAACTTTGGGGTGAATAAATCTCGTGGCATATCTAATTGCAATCCGGACTTCTTCATGAGCGGGTCCCACGCGTCTGGCACATCGGCAAAATAAACATCCCAGAATAACAGTGCCATTATCATCCACCAGAGATGATTCTCCCCCCATACACCATGCCATCCAGTTTGCCTATAATGATGTAACGCGACCTCTTCCACCGTCCCTTCAAAACCATCTGGCAGAGCAAACCGTGCCTTCCCATGTTGAGACAACTTCCGCGCCTGGATTGTTTCGGTCTGGCAATCAATCAGTAGCGTGGTTGTACGAGCCGGAGCAATGCTAGAGAAAGACTTCGTGACCGCCGGTAATTTGCATTGAGGCGGAGTGCTGGACATTTTCAAAGAATTTGGCGGGGTCCCGACTATAGGAAGGACGGAGCATCGACAACCTACATGTAACGGCAGTCTCGGTGCGGCCTCCCGTCGATAACCGACCTCAGCCGCTCGCTGACAGCATGGACAAGTCATATCATCTTTCCCAGCAAGCAAGGTCCAGTAGACAGGATCTCCCTTAGTCATGGCCAAAAAAGTCGTCCGACGTTGAGCAGACGACCCACCGAGAACATAGGTCCGATGCATCAGATTCGCAACCTCGTGCGTGTGTCGCCATGTCTGCGCCAGCTCCTCTAAATTGATATGCGCAAATCGCTCCGGCAACGCTAGCAGTTGAAAGACTTCCCGAAAGGCCACCAACCGTCCGAGACGCGCCTCAATGTCCGGGAGGGTAGTCAAGTAGTCGATGGCAGTGCGCTTGCGTCGAAATGGAGGTGCCGAAAGATCGGTCACTAGGTCGGCCAGCTGCTTGAGTGTGCAGATCTCCAAGATGTCTTGTACGGGAATCTCGGTTCCCCGCCGGGCAAGACCCAGTTTCACCAATTGTTCAAAACCCGATCGTTCTCGAGAATCCACCGACACTAAACGTACCCGATTCAGGGGTCGGACATAGCGAAGATACAGTTGGAGCGCCTCTAACCCATACTGCTCCAACAGCAGGTCATCAATCGTCGTATCGCCAGGTACATCCTCAAGTAACACCGTTAAGTCGGCATATGGCCGTACCTCCAGCGAATTGATCGCCGTTCGTCGGAATTCAGCCAGTAGATCGTCCCGATCCCGGTTGCCAGCTGTTTTCCACTCTGCCGATGCTTGTTGCTGATCCGCAATTACTCGCTGATAGAGCGCCTTCGCCTTTTCGATATAGTCCTCTAATTCTCCCCACCTAGCATTCGTGCGGAGCAAAAATGCCAGGACTTCCTTCGTATGCTGATATGGTGCCTCTAGGTATCCCTGATCCAAGAGATGCTTAAGCTGCTCAGCCTGTTCTTTGTCCAATCCGGCAACCGTCATGGGAGCATCACTGTTGGGGTTGAGTAACCACCATCCGGTTTCTCCGATCCCTCTCACAGCCCCTGTATCCGGTACTGACGGGGAGGACTCGGAAGATGGTTCAGCAGATCGAACAGTCTGATATACAGACGATTGTTGCGGAGGTACTGCGTCGTTTATCTGGGGTCCGCGATACCCACGACGCCTATAGTAGCGGATGGCGGCAACAACAAAAATGACAGGAAGAATCAGCCCAATGAACTCAATCATAAACTAAAGCACACAAATCTCACAGAAATCACACAGGATAGGATCATACCCTCTAGACGGAGTGTTAGAAAGTACGGAGGCCATTATGCTGAAATTCCCCTGTCTCCTGCGTCTCTCGACAGAACCGCCCGAGCTTTGGGCTCGCTATGTTCGGTGAGCCGCATTGCCGTCCACCAGTCTCGAGCCTGCCTTTCCAGAATGGCATTCTATTTAACTCTATTCGAGTCATCCATAAGAAGCTGTCTCTTTACTCACCCGAAGGATTCTAATCACTAAAGGGATTACACGAGCATAGCCCCCTGACACTCAGAATGCCTTGTTTCTAGGCCGAATTTGTTCGATTCAGGGGTACTACCAACTAATTGCTGAAGCGATTCCAGTTGTTTCAACCATGCACACATACGGTTCCAATCCGTGCTAGCTTGGGACACCAGCCTTTTCAGCCGATGCAAGCCAAACCTCTGGAAACTCCTTCAGGGGCAGCTTCCACTCCAAATTTACTGTCAAGCTGAGTGATCTGCTGTCCACAAAACAAATGACTGAACGCCTGAGCAGCAAGGAACACTATCTATTGCTGTCGTATCTTGATACACTATACCTGTTTCATCGCGTCAGGCCACGCATGAAACGAGCGCAAGACGGCCTATTACCGATGTTGTGCCTGCCGAGATTGTGATCGGAAGTCTAACCTGAGCCCCGTTACGCAGTACCAGCCTTGGGTCGCGCCTTCCTTTTGCGAAGTCCTCTCGCGTCATGGACAATGTCATCATTACAGGAGGACCCCACGATGGGTTCAAAGCTTTACGTCGGTGGGTTGCCGTATTCGGTGACCGAGCAGCAATTGACTGAAACATTTGGGGCGCATGGCACGGTGGCCTCTGCAAAGATCATTGCGGATAAGTTCACGGGACAGTCGCGTGGATTTGGCTTCGTGGAGATGTCCTCAGACGCTGAGGCGCAAGCCGCGATCACGGCGCTCCATGGCTCAGACATGGGTGGCCGCACGTTAACCGTCAATGAAGCGAAGCCAATGGAGCGTTCTGGTGGTGGTGGTTTCGGTGGCGGCGGTGGTCGTGGTGGAAAGCGCGATCGCTGGTAAACGGCTCGCGCTGATCGAAACGCAAAAAGAATCTCCGGCCCAGACCGTTCCGAATCTGCTCCTTGATCGCATTATGCGGCGCGGGCCGGAATTCATCCGGAAAACGGGATCACAACACTGGCCAGCGTCGACACTGGGAACACCACTTGCTCCCGATAATAACCTCTGACTCCCAGGTATGCCTGATTGATTCTGCTGGTTCCATTCACCTTTCATTGGAATCGGAAAACCAGAACCTACCCAACAACCTCTTCCTCAAGACACTGTGAGATCGCCTGGACTGACACAATATCGGGATTCAGAGCACCTTGCAGCTCTTTACAAGTGAGCCTCATTGTAGGGGGCGTAATCTGGTCGGAGAAACAGGTCGCCTTCGGCAACACAGTCGAAAAGAAGCCTATCCCTCAAACGCATGACTACATTTATGACAAAGAAATTTAGAGGCGACTGTTTCCTTCCAATCATCGAGCTTCTTACTATAATTCTTCGTCTTCAATCGCCCGTAACCCACCCAGACGCCTAAAAAAGCAAGCGATGAGGCAAGTTCCGCTACAGCCATCTGCGATTCTGATCCTTGTGCGGGACCCATGCTGAGCATGACGGCGGCATTTGCTGGAATCCCAAGCAGAAACCCCTGGAGATAGGCCCAAGGGGCTCTCGGAGGGTAGTATGCTTTGGGGATATCATTGATGGCCTTATTCGACGTAGCGGTTCGGATAATGTCACCGACTCGTTGAACCTTCTCAGCACTACAGCTCGGACAAATTCGATCAATAGACATCAGCCCTCTCCTCTCTCGACACAAATCTATTCCGCGCCCCACAACCAACCATATAGTCTCCAACTCCCGTAGAAATACCCACCCCTCTAACAGAAGCATGCGACGTCATACCTTAGCCTCCTCGTACCAAGAAACGACACGGCCCGGAACCCCTTGGGGAGTTCCGGGCCGCTCGATCTCACTGCTACTCGACCTACTTAGTACACGCTCTTGGCGCCCTGCACCTGGGCCGGGAACGGATCCAGGATGCTCTTCGGCGCGTTGTTCCAGATCACGTCCGCCAGATTCGACATCCGGCTCACGATCTGCGCCGCGACGCCACCTGCCGCCCCGAACAATCCACACCAGCCCAACGTCACAAAGCCCCAGTGCAACGGCGCCGCAAACAGCTCATCCACAAACCAGAACGCATGGCCCCACTCGTTGAGCCCCACGTTCGGCAGAATGAACATCGGCCCCACCACCGCCGCCACCAACGGGAACGACGTCGCCTGGCTATACAGCGGCAACCGCGTCTGCGCATACAGGTAGCTCGACACGCCGCACGTAATGTACAGCGGGAACGTCCCGTAGAACGCCACAATGTGGCTCGCCGTAAAGCTCGTGTCCCGGATGATCACTTGGTGCCACGCCGCATCCTGCTCCAACGTGTAGCTCCCCGCGTAGTACACGCCCCAGATGTAGCACACCAACCACCCCATCCAGTAAAAGTACCGCTTCAGCTCCAGCTTCGGGTCCAGGTTCGCCAGGTTCCGATCCCGCGTCACCCAGATCCACCCGATCGAGACGGCAAAGAAGATGGCGTTGGCCACAATGTTAAACCGCCACAGCCCCATCCACACCGACTCAAACTCCGGGGTCATCGAATCCAACCCGTGCGAATACCCGAAGGTCCGCTGATACACCACCCAAAACACCCCGATCGCCAACATCGCAAACCAGCCGATCTTCACCGGCTTCGAATCGTACCACTGCGAGACGTCATAGCCCCGCTCACTTGATGCTGCCATAATATGTTCCTCCTTCCGCAAAATAAATTCTCACCCGACCATTACGAACCGCTACCACGTCGTATAGGTAGTAACACCTCTCCCTTACGCTCCTCTTCTAGAGTCAGATTTTACACTCATAGAAGATATCATTTCAATACTGTCACCGGCATCGCAGACGTCTAATTGTATCATTACTATCAATCAGTTAGTCGCCATCTCCCCTTTCGACTTGAGACACAGCGAATCTCACGCCCTGTCAATAGCAGTCCCTCCTTACCAGTTCGGACTTCCTTGTTCGCTAATCGGATTTCATTTCTTTTTTCCTGTAACCTCAAAAAGTTCAGCCAGACATGGATGCGCGATCAGCATACAAACCGTCATCGTTGATCCTGTACAACGGCATACCGTAACATGTGCCCCATGGCCCTGCGAGATCCTCCTTCTCCTCAGACGAATGTGAAGCTACCAAAGGCTGCGGCGAGATTCTTACTGGTGATCCTCATCGTCGGACTTGGCATTGCTGGATTCCAGTTCCTGACTGGGCCAACCAGCCAAAAAGACGCGCTGATTGCGGATATCATCAAGAACTGGCAGGAAGCACATCCCTCAGCGGAACGCTTCCTGATCTTGTCGGAATTCCGTGACGAAGCGGTGTTGGACAAAGATACCAGTCTCATATGGGAGATCGCACCACAAGCCACGAGCGTCACCTGGAACGAAGCCCGCCTCACCTGTGCCAAAAGAGTCACCGGCGGCCAAAGAGGGTGGCGGTTGCCGGCACCAGCCGAAATGCGCAGCTTGGTGGGACCTGCTGTGGACTCTCCGATCCCCAATATTCCACCAGGCCATCCGTTTCTGAACATCCAGCCAACATCGTATTGGACGGTCGTTTCCGAGGCGAACCAGCCATCCTACGCCAAATACGTTGATGCCTTCCTCGGGAACGTGCTCAGCTTTCTTCAGATCTATACCTACCCCGTCTGGTGCGTTCGCGGCCCGCTCGCATCCCCTGTCTCTTGATCTTGATGGACAGAAAACCTGTGACGCTCATCGTGAAGATCTTAGCCAACCAGCCACAACGATTCTCCCCCGTTCCATGGACGACATAAAAGGTCTATATGCGGTTGGCCAGTCAGTGTAGAATGCCGCCGTCGATCACATTTTTTATGGGGAGACCTTCTCGTGACTCTTCGAGAACAACTGGCCAAAGCCTTCCACGATACCGGATCCTTTAAGTGGGATCATACCAATGGGTTCAAGCTGGCCTCAGGTGAAATCAGCCCGTTCTACGTCGATTGTCGGGCTCTCATGGCCCATCCGGAAGCTCGTCGACTGGTTGCCCAACTGGCCTATGACGCCCTCGTCGGAGTCGAGTTCGACTGTTTAGGTGGTCTTGAGATCGGAGCGATCCCCATCGCCGTGACCATTTCTGATTTCGCCTGTGCAGCTTCCCGACCTAAACTATGGAGGACGTTCGTCGTCCGCAAACAAGCTAAAGATCATGGGTTAGGAAAGTTGATCGAGGGAAGCATTCGCCCTGGCGACCGAGTCGTAATCGTGGATGATGTCCTCACCAGTGGCGGGTCACTACTGAAAGCGGTAGGGGCGGCACGGGATGCGGGACTTCAAGTGGATCACGCTTTGGTAATAGTCGATCGCCAAGAGCAGGACGGGAAAGCCCGTATTGAGAAGGAAAGGATTCACCTGAGGAGTCTCTTAACCATTCAGGATCTGATGGACGTAACGAGGAAACCCTCTTAAACTCAGCCAACGTGCGATGTCACCGGTTCATTTGCACTCAAACTGAATACCCCAGCGATGCTCTTCGACCAGTTCTTGGGCTCCATCCAGGGGGCTCACCACCCTGGTTCGGCCTTTTGCTTCCCCTTCGCGCACGATGGAGTACGACCTGCCTTTACATTTCTCGTTCATGAGGTCTAACCCCTCTTTTCGGAACGCCGAGAGCATGGGTCCCTGCCCTTCCTTGAACGGATAGATGACGACCCCACCCATGTCATGTTCCTGCACAATCTTGGCTCCATCGGCACAGCCTCCCAGTAGGAGAGCAACCATCGTGCCAACGGCGATTAACCAAGAGTTGATCATCTGGGACTCACCCCAATCACGGTCGGCAGCGGGATATGAAAATTCGTGCTGCCGCTGAACAGACTCTTCCATGAATCTCCTTCCTGACTATGCAGATCTCTTTCCCACAGCGATTCCACGATGCGCAGATCAGAGGAGGACCCTCCATCCATCGCCATGGCCCGACGCACAGTGGGGAGCGTCTCCTTGAAGCAGCGGCCAATGTCGTAGAGCGGCACCACGCCAAGACTCTTAAAGATCAAAATATGCCCCTTATCGGTCTCAGCCACAATCGTTTGGTAGGCATGCTTTCCTGAATCGCGGACACGGATCTTACCAGATTGGTCGAGCAACATCAGGGCCTGTGCCGCTTCTGCATAGACGGGCTGAGCTTCATCGAACCGGTCAGAGGCCAAATCGAATACCCGCGCCTTCTTTAGGCCAGGAACAGCCGGCTCTGCCACAAACAACCCTTGCCATACATTGTGGCGTCGGCTTCCCACTGAACGACCACCTTGGTACAGCAGACCAAGGTACGCGAAGTCATCACGAAATAACCCTGCATTAAACACGAGCTGATGGCCCGTTCGCTGTTGCCACTCCCAGATTTTTGGCGGCTGCGTGAACCCATCCTGAGCATAATGGTGAACGGAGAACCTCGTGCGCTCGGGATCGAGGTCCACGACCAACATGGTTGGCAAGGTGGGACAGGAGTCCATCGGTTTCCAGACGGACACCATGAGACCATCGGAAAGGCGTTCCCAGGAAATATGCTGGGCAAAACAGAAGCCAGGCAGGAGCAGCACGACCGAAACGGCGAGTCCGACCCATTGCACGATACTATATCGCCACTGACAGCTGCGGTTCATGAGCCCACCACATCAGCGACCGTGACCAGAAGCGGGTGTACCACTTATGCATCATGATGGACTGAACGTCTGGGGTTGTTCCGATCCCCCGGCGCCGCATCCTGCGCGTATCTGCGCCCTCGGTGTTCGGTCAAGGAGTTGCCGAATCGCCCCAGCCAACGCCTCAGTTGTGAACGGCTTCTGTAGATAGGCCATGGCTGTACCGCCAGCCGCGACTCCCAGATCGTCCTCATATCCTGAAATAAAGAGAACGTTCAATTCCGGTTTGATGACACGAAGATGTCGGACCAGTTCCGTCCCGCTCATGCCTGGCATCACAAGGTCCGTCAGCAGCAGTTGGAGCTTCCCCATATACGGGGTGGCGACCAGGCACGCTTCGATACCATTTCTTGCCTCAACGATTCGATATCCCAGTTTGCGCAGTTCGTCCCGAATCAGTAGTCGCACTGCGTCATCATCCTCAACCAAGAGAATGGTTTCATGCCCTCTCAGCGGCGTCGTACCCCTAATCGCGTCGGTTGAGGCGTCAATCTCTGTCATAATACGGGGAAAGTACACGTCGAAGCATGTCCCTTCACCAATCGTCGTGGTCACGTCCAATCCACCGCTACCCTGAGTCACGATATCAAAAACGGTTGAGAGTCCCAATCCTGTTCCCTTCTCCTCATCCTTCGTCGTAAAGAACGGCTGGAACATCTGCGCTTGCACCTCAGGGGACATCCCACAACCCGTATCGGACACGGACAGTTTCACATACTCACCGGACGACAAGTCCATCAGGTGATACCGTGGAGATCGGCCAAGGTGTGTCGACTGTAATTCGAGTGTCAGCCTGCCTCCATTCGGCATGGCATCTCTCGCGTTTACGGCAAGATTCATCACGATCTGCTCGACCAACGCGGAATCCATTTTGATACGAAGATCATCCTGACACAATCTCAGAGTCAATTGGATATCCTCACCGATTACTCGACGAAGCATGGATTCAAAATCATCCAGGAGGGTGTTGAGGCTGATGACCTTTGCCTCTGACGGTCGATTTCGACTGAACATGAGCAATTGACGAATGAGCACCCTCGCTCGCTCGCCAGCATGTTGCATTTCTTGGATTTGCATTCTCAATGGGTGAGCCACATCAAGCTCGTTGAGCACCGCCTGGCTATGCCCAAGAATCACAGTCAGCAGATTGTTAAAATCGTGGGCCAGTCCCCCGGCAAGACGACCGACGGCTTCCAACTTCTGAATGTGGCGCAGTTGCACTTGATGCTCGCGGAGGGTTTCCTCCGCTTCTCGTCGTGCGTCCCGCTCTTGTTGCTCTTTCAAGATCCGCCGTACCGCAGGAATCAAACGTCCCAATGCATCTTTGGGGATGATATCAGTCACCCCCCGATTCAATAGTTCAGTAATCAGCGGTTCGTGAAGGCATGTCGACACAAAGATGAATGGTACGCGAGAATCCGCTTTCTGCGCCAAGGTGAACGCGCTGTCCCCGTCGCAGCCAGGCGTATGAAATTCAGCTAGGATAAGATCCGGCTGATCTTCAGTAAGAGCTGCAGTAAATGACAGTTGCGTCTCCACACGGTGGATGGCACAAGCGATCCCACCATCCGTCAATATCGTGCCGATACGTTCACCGTCATCACCACAGGATTCAAGATGGACTATTCGTAGCGGAGTCTTCATGGAAAGATTACTGATGGGAGCAGGCTCTTTCGGGAGGAGGCTCGTTGATCACACCCCAAAATACCCCTAGCTCCTTGACCGCTGATAGAAACTGCTGAAACTCCACAGGCTTCACGACATACGCGTTGGCGCCAAGCGTATAACTCTCGGCCAAATCTCTCTCCTCTCGAGACGACGTCAACATCACGACGGGGATGGCTCGCAAGTTGGTGTCCGCTTTGATGGTGCGCAAGACCTCCAGCCCATTAACTTTTGGCATCTTCAGGTCAAGAAACACCACCGCGGGATTCCCTTTCAAGCGTGTCTTGAAGTGTCCTCGACAGTACAAATAGTCCAACACTTCGGCGCCGTCGTGACACAGGACAACTTTATCGGATATATGCTCTTCCTCCATTGCAGCCAGCGCAAGTTCTGCATCACGGGGATTATCTTCAGCGAGCACAATCGGCTTGGCAATCGTCATCCTTTGATCCCCCCTCTGGGTAGTGCAACATAAAAGGTGGCTCCCTTATCAGGGATCCCATCGGCCCATGTCCGACCTCCATGACGATGAACGATGCGACGAACATTGGCAAGCCCGATCCCTGTTCCTTCAAATTCGTCAGCCCGGTGCAGCCGCTGAAACACCCCAAACAATTTTGGAGCATACTGCATATCGAACCCCACACCGTTGTCACGGACATAGACAACCACCTCATCAGAACTGGGAGGTCCCACTCCAATCTCAATGGAGGCCATCGGCTTGGTACTCGTAAACTTCAGTGCATTAGTGAGTAAATTCATGAACACCTGTCGAAGCATGGAAGGATCGCCCTTCACCTCAGGTAGTGACGCGATTGTCCATGATATCTGACGCCCGTGCAAGTCAAGGCGCAGATCCGACAGAATGCCCTTGATCAGCTGATCCATGTTCACAGTCGTCTGCAGCATGTCTTGGCGACCCATGCGAGAGAACACCAGCAGATCATCGATCAGCTGGCCCATCTGCTTTGCGGCATCGGAAATCGTCTGTAAGTAGCGGGCGGCTTTCTCATTCAGCGATTGATCCACGGTTTTGCGCAGGAGGGCGGCATAGCCGTCAATGTGTCGCAATGGCGCGCGAAGATCATGAGACACCGAATAGCTGAATGCCTCCAATTCCTTATTGGCAGCCTCAAGGAGTTCTCCTCGGCGTTGTAGCTCACCGGCCACACGGCGGCGCTCAGTGATATCATGGCGAATCAGGTAGTAGACCGATGCGAGCAGTACCAGTTGTAAACCGGCACCGACGGCTAACAACATGATCGTATGGCGTGTACTTGCGGCGGATTCGATGACCCGCCGTTTCAGTGCTTGTCGTTCATACGCATCCATCTCACTGATAATCTGATGAATCCCGTCGAGTTCGCGCCTGCCAGCTCCCTCCAATGCCATTTTCCTGACGGATTGGATGCCGCGTTCCTGAACATGCGTGATCGCCTTTGACTCAGCGCTTGCCTGACGTTCCATCAATCGATTGAGCTCTCCGGCACGCCGCTGTTGCTCGGGCGAATCCTGGGTCAATTCATTGAGATAGGTCGTAAAGGTGGGTTTCTGAGCGATCACCCGCTTATAGGCCTCAAGATAGGCCGGTTCACCCGTCACAAGATACCGTCGATGCGTACCTTCAGCCTCACCCATCGCAACGTCAATGCTGCCAAGCAGTTGGATCAACGCATGACTTCGACCGTCGAGCCCACTGTTTCTCAGCAAACCGTTGGTATTATGATACGAGATCGAACTAATGATGAGAATTCCCACAAAGACGAGGCTGAATCCTGTCAGAACTCGTTGTTCAATCGTCAGCGTCTGCAACCACCGGATGATACGCTGAGAAGGAGCGGTTATCGCTGGAGTCGAACCGCTTGGAAGTTTACCCACGTCATCATGCAGAGGGGGAGCTTGGGCCTGATGGTTTGTGGCTGATTCCATAGAGCTGGACAACCCGCACCAGACACACTGATCACGCGAGAGTCACCTGCGGAGAGACGAGACGATTCGTTTCTCAAGCTGAATTGTAGCAGAACTGTGTAGATGGAAAAGCAGAAACCTAACTGCCGATCAAAAGGTTCGGGGGTGTGATTGTGGCAGCAGGAGTCACAAAATTCGCGAACATCAGTGTTGCCGCAACCACCCAATCCGTAAACGGTTGAGGATAGATTCCAATCACCAGAGTCCCGGCGAGACCGACATAAATCACCGCCTTCATAGGTCCTCTAATCGAAATGGGAGACGGATCAATGGGCTCATTGATGTACATTTGCTTCACCACGATGAGGTAATAGTACATCGAAATGACGATATTGATCAGCCCGACGGTGATCAACGTATAGAGCCCTTCTTTGATGGCCGCAATAAAGATGTAGAGTTTCCCGATAAACCCGGCAAGCGGGGGGACCCCGGCAAGGGAGAGGAGAAACAATAACATTGAAAAAGCAAGGAATGGCGAACGGCGCCCTAAGCCTCGGTAGTCTTCGATCTCATCCCTTCCAATGGCCTGACTCACGGCAATGACCACGGCAAACGCCCCGATATTTGCGAAGAGGTACGCCAGGAGATAGAAGAGAATCGCGTCATTTCCCATTTTTGTTCCGGCGGCAAGACCGATGAGGACATTGCCGATCTGTGCAATGCCGGAATAGGCCAGGAGCCGTTTGATATTTCGTTGTGCAATGGCCACGATATTGCCATAGGTCATGGACACAATGGACACGGCAACGAGCAGGTAGATCCAGGTCGGCTTGAACGTTCCTAAGGCCACGATGAAAATCCTGAGCAAGATGGCCAGAGCCGCACCCTTCGGAGCAATGGACAAGAACGCCGTGACCGGCGTCGGAGCACCGTGGTAGGTATCCGGAATCCAAGAATGGAAGGGGACAGCGCCGATCTTAAAGCCCAGTGCCGCAAAGATCAGCAGAAATCCGATGATCAACCCGGGTGTGGCCGGAGCAGAAGCCATGTCTGAAAACACAAGTTTCCCGGTTTCCCCGTACACCAAACTGATACCATAGGCAAAGAGGCCGGCTGCAAACACACCGAGGATAAAAAACTTTAGACCGGCCTCATTCGAAGCCAGATCATCCCGTAGGTACGACACCAAGATATAAAATCCGAGCGTGGAGAACTCCAAACTGACGAAGACCGACAGCAGATCGTTGGCTGAGGCCATGAACATCATACCAAGCGCCGACATCACGACCAGCGCATAATATTCCCCACGGAACAGCGTAAACCGGTCGACATACTCAATCGACGCTAGAATGACGAGGATCGTGGAGCCGAGGATGAATATCTTGAAAAAGATCGCCATCCGGTCGAGCACAAACATGTTGCCGAACAGCGTCCCGGACACCTGATTCACGTCAAACCACGCCAAACAACCAAGAGTCGCCAGCAGCCCACCGACGCTCAGATAGGCCAGCCGTTCTTTGGGTAGTCGAGGTGACACAAAGTCCACCGTGATGACCACACAAAGCCAGCAAGTCAGGAAGATTTCCGGCAATAAGAGAAGCAAATCAGAGAAGGACAGGTTCAGCACAAAATTCATTCTTGCCCTCCTCGAGAAGCTTCCGACACTTGCGCAATAGGCTTGTGTGAGACCATTGGAATAGCAGGCGGTTGCGCGATTTCGGCCGCAGCCTTCACGTTTCTTGACCCTTCATCGCTTTCAGCGACAGGGACCACGTGTGTAATCCGTGCAATCAGAGGGTCCACACCAGACCGGACAACCTCGTACAGGTGCATGGGGAAAATACCAAATCCGATGCTGATGGTGATCATCATCAGGAGCGGCAATCGATCCACCGTCCCGACCGCGTCATGCGCATGGCTGTATTTTTGATTCATCGGCCCATAGAACAACCCTCGCATCATTTTAAAGAGGTAGGCAAGGGTCAACACAATACCCAGCATGGCCACGATCACTTGAAGGGGGTACTTGTTCCAACTTCCGACGACGATCATGATTTCCGCCACGAAATTGACGGTACCGGGCATGCCGATCGACGCCATACACCCCACAATAAAGCAGCCGGAAATGAACGGCATCTTATTGGAGAGCCCTCCGAGCGACGGAATGTCACGAGTATGCGTTTGGTCATAGACCCATCCGGCCATTGCGAACAGCATCCCGGTGGCCATCGCATGCGCAAACATATAGATGACGGCTCCGCTCAGGCTAATGTAATTCAAGGCCGCCATCCCGAGGAACACATACCCCATGTGGCTTGAGCTCGAATATCCGATCACATACTTCGTATCTTTTGCATAAAACGCCACGAAACCGCCGTAGATAATGCTGAACATGCACAACACCGCGGCGATCGGCATCAGCTCCCTGGTGGTCTCAGGAAGAATTTCAAAGGCCACCCGAATAATCGAAAAGTGTCCGAGCTTCATCAGCACACCGGCATGCAGCATGCTCGTTGCGGCAGGGGCCGCCGCATGGCCGACCGGTGACCACGAGTGCAACGGCCAGATAGGGGCAATCGATGCAAATCCAAAAAACACCAGGATCCAGATAATCTTGTCGAGCGTCGTCCCGAGCACCGGGATATTCATGAGGTTGGCTTGCTCTCGAAGCACCAAGATATCGAAGGTGTTCAGTCCGGAAAACTTATAAATCAGCAAGATCCCCATGAGCGCGGCCACGGCAAAGGCGGAGAGGAACAGGACCAGCTTCATCGCGGCGTACTCTTTGCTGTTCGACCCGAAATTAAAAATAAAGCCGACCGAGTCTCTCTGCTTCAACCCCTCAGGGTCGGTCATTTCCAAATATTTCTTGGTATGACTTCCCCACATACCCAAGAGCAAATACATCGGAATGACGGACATTTCGTAGAAAAAATAGAGGAAAAAGAGGTCGAGTGACATGAACACGCCGATGGTGGCGGCCGCCAAGATCAGCAGCCAGATATAGAACTCCTTCGCCCGATCCTTGATGTGCCAGGACACGAAGATCCCGGCGAACAGGAGGATGGACGAAGCCAACACCAACGGGGTCCCGATCCCGTCCACCCCCAGGTACAACGCAATACCCAATTCCTTCGACCAGGCAAACTTTTGGACGAACTGAAAGCCGCCTTGGACCGGATCGTACCCATAGAAAATGTAGAGCGAGGCGACCAGCGAGACAAACGCTGCACTCGCAGCAATCCCCCGCACCAGCGTCGGTTGCCGATTGGACACAAAAATTAACGCGAGCGCCCCCACGAACGGAGCAAAGAGAATATAGAGGAGTGCGTATTCTCCCATTACGGAACCTACTACCTTCCTTCTGTCACACTATTATCGAGTGCGGCGGTCTTCTCCTGGTGCAGGCGATCGACCAGGGCTTGAACTGATCCGTTCATGATCCTCAAGAAGGGGGAGGGATAGAGTCCAATCCACAGAATCATGATAGACAGAGACACCGCAATAACCATCTCTCGCAGTTGCAAATCACTCATCGTGCTCTTCACAGCACTACCGAGTGGACCGAGCATCGATCGTTCGTAATACCAGAGAAAATAGGCCGCACCAAAAATCACCCCGAGTACGGCGATCGATCCAACCCACCATTTGGCCTCAAACGCACCTAACAGAATGAGAAACTCGCCGACGAACCCGTTGGTGCCGGGCAGTCCAATCGACGCCAGCCCGATAATCAAAAAGAAGGTCGCAAGCAGCGGCACTTGTCTTGCCATTCCTCCGAACGCCGCCAATTGGGTCGTCTGTTGACGGGAATACAGAAATCCTGCAATGAAGAAGAGGCCGGCAGTGCTGAACCCTAGATTGATCATCGTCAGCAAACTGCCTTGCAAGCCTTGATAATTCAAAGCAAATAACCCCACCACGACGAAACCGAGATGGCTGACGCTGCTGTAGGCAAGTAGGCGTCTGAAATCAGCCTGAACCAACGCCATCCACGCGCCATAGAGAATCGCGCAGAGCCCTAATACGACGACAACCATCACAACAGTGTCACTCTTCGATGCATCCGGCAGCAGCGGAATGCTGAAACGGATGAAGCCAAAGGTCCCGAGCTTGAGACCCGCCAAGACAACCGCCATCCCGATGGGGCCCTCTAAGAGCGCATCAGGCAGCCAGGTGTGGAATGGAAATACCGGCGCCTTGAACGCAAATCCGAGAAACATCAACCAAAAGATAAGGATCTGTTGACTGATGGGAATCGGGACCGTGAGTAACTCAAGCAGATCGAACGAGTACGCATGATCACTGTGATGGAGAGACGCCCATTGGTGGTAATTGATGTCCAGCAGCGCGATTCCCACGAGCATAAACACACTGCCTAAGAGCGTATAAATGACGAACTTCAGTGCGGCGTAATGGCGTTCGGCTCCCCCACCCCACAGCTTGATCATAAAATAGCTGGGAATCAGCATTAGCTCCCAGAACACAAAGAACAGGATCAAGTCCAACGACAAAAATACCCCCATGGTCGTCGTTTCAAGCGCCAGGAGGCACATCATGTAGAGTTTGACTTGATGTCGGATCGTGTCCCACGAATAGACCACGACCAGGACGGTCAGAAATGCCGTCAGGCCAACGAATAATACACTGATCCCATCGACCGCCAGGTGATAACTGATCCCCAATGCGGGGATCCATTGTACCCGCTCGGCGAATTGCATGGCGGCCGACTCGGGGATAAATCGGAGGAGGACAAAAACCGACAGAGCAAGCTCCACCAGCGCAATCGTGAGGGTAGAGCTTCGGACCGTGTCTTCATCGTCCACAAACCAGAGCACGATGGCGCCGACCACGGGCAGAAAAAGGATACAAGATAGAATTGGGAAAACAGCAGTAAGCTCTTCGAGCATGATGACCGTCAGTTTCGACTATGACCTACATCTGAACCACAAGTTGAACAACCAGGGCCAAAAGAAAGAGCCCTGCAACAATAATCGCAGCATAATGATGCACCATGCCGCTTTGCATTTTTCGCCCCTCTCGAGCAGCGAGGTGATTCCCATATCCGATGACATTCAGTCCCGCGTAGACGATGTACTTTTCGACCCAAGTCGATCCAGACGCACCCCAATCTGCGAGATGACCCACTCCTCGCACCACACCATCGATGATCGTCCGATCAAACCAGTCTAGGATCATACCGAGGCGCTTGAGAGGCTCGACGACGAGGAAGTCGTACACTTCATCGATATAGTATTTATTCAAAAGCAATCGATACAAACCGGAAAACTTCTCAACCCATCCGTCTGCCGTCACGGGGCTCACTGCATAGAGGAAGTGCGCAATTCCCCATCCCATCAAGGCAATGGCAATGGCCACGCCCATCAGGAGAATGGTCATACCCCCTGTGGCTTCATGTTCCACCCCAGTTCCAACAACCGGAGCTAAAAACCCGTGCAACCACCCCTGTTCAGGAGGGAATCCCAATACCAACCCGCCGACCCCTGAGAGAAACGCAAGAACCATCAAGGGTGCGATCATCACCATCGGAGATTCATGCACGTGTTCCTCGGTATGATGATCCATCCTGGAGGATCCATAGAACGTCAAATACGTCAGCCGAAACATATAGAAAGACGTCATCAGTGCACCGGCTGCCGCCAGGCTATAGAGCAGATAGTGATGCGTGTTGAATGCGTGGGCCATGATTTCGTCTTTACTCCAGAACCCAGCCAGCGGAGGAAGGCCTGCAATGGCAATGGTGCCGATCAGAAAGAGACGATAGGTCCACGGGATGCGCTTACTCAATCCACCCATTTTTTGAATATCCTGCTCCCCTGACAGGGCATGGATGACCGACCCGGCGGACAAAAACAAGAGGGCTTTGAAGAAGGCGTGTGTCATGACATGAAACACCGAAGCCGTGTAGGCACCGATCCCGCAGCCCAGAAACATGTACCCAAGCTGGCTCACTGTTGAATAGGCCAAGACACGTTTGATGTCGGTCTGCACCAGTCCGATCGTTGCCGCGAACAGGGCAGTCCCTCCACCCACGACTGCCACGACCGCCATAGCGAACGGAGAGAGATCAAAAATGACATGATTTCGTACGATCATGTAGACGCCTGCGGTGACCATCGTCGCGGCATGAATGAGCGCGCTGACCGGTGTCGGTCCCTCCATGGCATCAGGCAACCAGGTATGGAGCGGCAATTGAGCAGATTTGCCGACCGCACCGACGAGCAGGCACAGCGCAATGGCCGTGGCCATCTCCGGAGACAACTGTCCAACATGAGCAAAGACTCTTGTGTAATCCAGCGTCTTGAAGTTGACAAATACGAGAAAGATGGCGAGGAGAAAGCCGGCATCACCGATTCGATTGACCACGAAGGCTTTGGATGCGGCCTTAGCGGCAGAAACCTTATCGTAGTAATACCCGATGAGGAGGTAGGAACAGAGCCCTACACCCTCCCAGCCGATAAACAACACTAGATAATTGTTCCCCATGACGAGTAGCAGCATGGAGACCATGAAAAGATTCATGTAGGTGAAGAAGCGGGTGAACCCCTCCTCACCATGCATATACCCAACGGAATAGACATGAATCAGAAAACCTACGCCCGTCACGACCAACAACCAAGCACAGGTCAGCGAATCAACCAGGTACGCGAAGTTGATCGTCAACGCTCCGCCGAAAATCCATCGATACACGACGACTTCATGCGATGCGCCGGTCCGCAAGACATCTGCAAACACCACGAGCGTACACAAAAAGGACAAACCGACAGACCCCCAGGCCAAACGATGCGCCAGCTCATGTGAATATCGATGACCAAAGACGCCGTTGGCAATGACCGCCATCAGCGGAAACAGGGGAATCAATTTGATCAGCAGATCGATTGTGTCAGACACAGAGTCCTACGTTTTTCTCAGGATGCTCAGCTAAGCGAGAAGGCCGATGAAGCCGGGTCCTACTGCATCCGCTGGAGGTAGTTATGAGGGCATGGAGCACCGAAGACAGAACACGATGCCACTCTCAACATCCTGCTACCACTTCAAAAGGTTCATCTCATCCACATTCGTAGAAATTTTGCTTCGAAAAACCACAATGATGATGGCCAGTCCAATCGCCGCTTCCCCGGCGGCAATCGCGATGATAAACAAGGCCACAAGTTGTCCAGCCATCGATTCTAGGTAGTGCGAGAATGCGACCAGATTGATATTCGCCGCATTCAACATCACTTCGACGGACATAAGCACAATGATAAAGTTCCGACGAATCAGTACGCCCAGCAATCCCGTCATAAACAGAACAGCACTCACAGCGACATAGGCTGACAGCGGTA
Organism: Nitrospira sp. BLG_1; assembly: GCF_047338595.1. Classification (NCBI taxonomy): domain Bacteria; kingdom Pseudomonadati; phylum Nitrospirota; class Nitrospiria; order Nitrospirales; family Nitrospiraceae; genus Nitrospira; species Nitrospira sp. BLG_1. Next base: position 368,102 of record NZ_JBLFBO010000001.1, on the reverse strand, counting down.
TCATCGATGGTCCTGTTCGGCCTCCAAGGCCTTCGGTGTCTTCGCCAACACGATGGCACCTATGATCGCCCCAAGGAGAAAGATCCCCACGATTTCAAACTGCAAAAGATGGTCACTGAACATCTTGATGCCGACCGCGTAGGTATCTCCCTCTTGCAATACCGCTCCAGTAGGCGCGTTTCCTTTCGCCCCGTCAAACGGCGATCGGAGGAGGAGAAAGAGTATATAGAGAGCCCCTAACGACGACAGCCCGGCGAAGTACGGCGCCGACGCGTGAAAATACCGCTCGTCAGTTTTGAGATTCATCAGCATCAGTACAAAGAGGTAGAGAACCAAGATAGCCCCGACATAGACAATGACCTGGACAGCCCATAGAAACTCGGCATTCAACAGGATGAACAGACCGGAGACGTGCATGAGTAGGGCAAGCAGGGATAATGCACAGTGAACCGGGTTGCGCAGGGTGACCGTAAGCACCCCAGCGGCAATGCTCACCAATGCAAAGTACGAGAAAAATGCCAAGATCATATTATCCGTTCAACTCAGATGCTTCGGAGGTGTCTGTGTCGCTTTCGCAACTGACTGCGGGAAGTAGTATCGATACTCGCGGCTCTCTTCAAGGTTCTTTTCTTGATTGTGCGCATACAAGTATTTCTTCCCATCATCGAGATGCCGCTCGCCAATCTCGTACAGGCGCTTTTTATCGAACAGGAGGCTCCGCTTGTCATGAGTTGAGTACTCATACATCTTGGTCATGGCCAACGCATTCACGGGACAGGCTTCGACACAGTAGCCACAGAACACACATTTGGTAATGTCAATGTAGAATTCACTGGCATACCGTTGAAGCGGTCGTGTGACATCTTCGGCACTGATCACCTTGATACAATGCGACGGGCAGGCGACTTCACACAAATCGCAGCCGACACACCGCTCTCGTCCATCATCGTACCGCAACAACCCAAGGGCCCCTCGATGCGCGTCAGGAATCGTGCGGTGCTCCCGTGGATACTGAAAGGTCATCGGTCGATGGAGCATGTGCCGAAACGTCACTTTCATCGCGTCCCAGATTTCATAGAACAGGGCCGCATGAAGGATCTTTTTCGTCAAGGCAGTAATGCTCATCATGAGCTCCTGGTCATGAGCAGGCGGACATTTTCGTCACAATCAGACCGGTTCAACATTGACCCACATCTGCTTGAATGACGGGACGCCTGTCGTGGGGTCAACAGTCACCGTCATCAAATCCTTTACCGGGGGCTCGTTAAAATGCTCGGGGAAAAAGCAGGTGCCAGGGGCAACCGACTGATCCGTCTGCACGGCAATCTGGAGAGAACCACGGTCCGACGTCAGGCGCACCTTCGCACCCTCTTGCAGACCGAGATGTTCCAGATCCCGCGCATTCATTCTCAACTTTGCGGTGTTCGGAGCGATCGTGATCAGACCGGGCGCTTGAACAGAGAGCTTCCCGGAATGCATCAGGAGTTGTCCCATCAATAGGGCAAACGGGCGAGTCGATGCATGGATTTCCGGAGTCACCTGATACCGCTCGCCGACCTTGGTCGTATATCCCTTGGACAAGTATGTGTCGAGTGTCGGCGCTGTTTTGCGGGGTTGACCAAGATTGTAATACCCGGGGAGCAGCTTCATGATCTCGCTTTGGATATCATTTGCAGACTGATAATCCCATTGGCATCCCATAGCATTCGCCAGAGCGGTCATAATGTGCCAATCGGGCAAGCTCTCTCCACGCGGATCCATGGCTTGGCGAACACGAAGGACCCGCCCTTCAAAATTTGTAAAGGTGCCGTCCTTTTCTGCATAGGTACAGGCCGGCAACACAAAATGTGCAAGCTTCGCCGTGTCCGTCAAGAATGGATCTTGGACAACCAATAATTCAAGCCGTTCTAGTCCGGCCCGCACTTCCATGGAGGCCGGAAGGGTGGCTAGGGGATTTTCTCCCAGGATATACAAGGCCTTGATCTGTCCACTCCGACATCGCTTCAAGATTTCAACCAGGTGAGCACCAGAGCTCGAAGACGGAAGCACCGCGTCCCAAGCCTTGGCAAACCGATCTCGCACCTCTGGATCACCATACCGACCCTGGCCAGGGAGGAACTCAGAAGCCGTACCCATATCGACAGCCCCTTGCTCATTGGGCTCTTCCGTCACCGTAGTGACCCCACACCCCGGCTGTCCGAGCTTTCCGGTAATCCAGGCGAGATCCATCAACTTGAGCACGTTCTGATAGCCGTTGGGTCGCCGGACAATTCCTTCCGCACACAGAACGATCGATCGCGGTGCTTCGGCAAACAGTCTGGCAATTTCGCTGAAGGCCTCACTGGACAGTCCAGTCTGAGCCGTCAATTGTTCCATCGACAGACTTGCCACCGCCTTTTTAAGCGCCTCAAAGGCTTGTGGATGCTTTCCCACAGCCGCTTCATCCACCACATCTAAGTCGATCGCCGCTTTCACCAGCCCATCGATCACCGCCCCTTCTGTCCCAGGCTTGATCAAGAACGGATGTGAGGCGAGCTTGCTCATATTCGTAATGGCACTATCGAACGTCACCACCTGGGCCCTGTAGACACGCACCGCTTCCTTAATACGAACCGCCGTGAGCGGGTTCGTCTCCGTGATGTTGGACCCAATCACGATAATCGCCTTCGCTTTCGTGAGGTCCTCCCAATCATTAGAGGCTCTCCCCACACCGATGGCATGCTTAGAGGCCAACACAAAGTTCATATGGCCGTAGCGCGCGCTACTATCAAGCTGGTTAGTCCCAAACGCCGTGCGCATGAGCTTTTGAAACAGATACAACTCTTCATTGGTGCATCGGGCAGTCACGAGGCCGGCAATAGCGTCGGGACCATACTTCTCTTTGATTGCAACAAAGCGATCAACAAGCCCGTGCATGGCCTCCAGCCACGGCTTTTCAACTAAGCGTCCGCTTTCACGAACCAATGGGTGCACAAGCCGATTTTGACTATCCAGCGACTCAAAACCAAACCGTCCCCGCACACACAGCCCACCGTGGCCTTTGGCCGTATCGGATCGATCACCCCACTTATTTTTCCAGGACAGTGGCGATGTGACCCGGACGACTTCTTCGTCTTTAGTTTCCAAATACATCTGACAGCCATCCCCGCAGTAATTGCAGGTGGTGGTCGTTTTTTTCATCTGCCAGGGCTTATACAGATACTTGGAAAACTTGTTTGTGATCGCACCGACAGGACAGACCGCCAAGCAATCCCCGCAGAATTCGCAATTGAGGGGAAGATCCCCTTTGGGAACGACCTGATTGAATCCCCCCTTCTTCATGAATTGCAAGGCGTCGATCATCAAGACATCCTTGCAGACGTTGATGCATTCCGCACACGCGATGCACCGATTCATATTGAAGTCGAGAACCGGGCTTCGCGTATCCTCGGGGATGAACTTTTGTTTGGCATTGGCGAGATTCGTCACCCCGTGCTGAAAAGCCATATCTTGAAGTTCACAATGGCCGTCAGCGTCGCACACCGGACAATCAAGAGGATGCACGGATAGGTGTTTCTCAACAGCCTTCTTGCGAGCGAGGAAAAGATCCTCTCCTTCGGTACGAATCACCATTCCCGCCGCTGCCTTCGCCGTGCAAGAGCGAACAGGAGCTTTTTTCCCTTCCTGCATTACGAGGCACATCCCACAGGAGCCGAACGGGTCGAATGTGTAGTGATAACACATCGCCGGAATGATCTTCCCGGTCATGGAGATGACGTCGTAGAGTGACACCCCATCCTTTGCCGTGACGGTTTTACCGTCAATGCTCAGTTCAATGCTTGTGGCTTCAACGTCGGGATTGGTCGCTGGCTTTAGTCCCATGTGTCGTCCAGTTTTGAGTCTTTAGTTATTAGCGTTGAGCTGAAACTCAGCACTCACAACTCAGCACTCTCTGCTCGCTATCGGTCGCATTCACCCATCACAATATCGTAAGTCCCAAAAATCGTGCAGGCGTCGGAGATCATGTAGCCTCTGGCCATATGATCGAACGCACCCATATGGATGAAGGACGGAGCACGAATCTTCAACCGATACGGCTTACCCCCACCCGTACTGACGATATGGAAACCCAGCTCCCCTTTGTGGGCTTCTGTGCCGCAATAGATTTCTCCAGGCGGGGCATCGAACCCCTGGGAGAACAGCTTGAATTGCTGGATCATTGCTTCCAAGTTCGTGAACACCCGTTCCTTCGGGGGCAACGTGACACTCGGAGCATCCGCCATGATGGGCCCTTCCTGCATCTGTTCCAGACATTGCCGGATGATCTTGACGCTCTCGTACAGCTCCATCACCCGGATCCAATACCGGTCATAGGTATCGCCGTTTTTCCCAACCGGCACGCTGAACTCACACTTCGGATACGCGCTATAGGGTTCATACTTGCGCAGGTCATAGTCCACGCCGGATCCACGCAAAACAGGTCCGCTCAATCCAAAATTAACGGCGTCTTCCGCAGAAATGACGGCGACTCCCTTGGTGCGTCCCAGCCAAATACGATTTCTTTCAAGAAACACCTGGTATTCATCGATCTTCGGTGGGAAGTAATCGAGAAACTGCTTGAGCTTGTCGATTAACGCAGGCGTCAAGTCTCGCTCGACCCCGCCGATCCGATACCAGCTGGTCGTGAGACGGGCTCCGCACAGTTCATCAAACCAGTCCAGCAAGATTTCACGATCTCGAAAACAATAGAAGAAGACGGTCATAGCACCAATGTCGAGCGCCTGAGCACTCAGCCAAAATTGGTGACCGATGATACGCTGAACCTCAGCAACAATCGTCCGCAAGTATTCCGCCCGTTCCGGCACTTGTAAGTTCAGGAGCTTTTCAACGGCGCGGCAATAAGCAAAATTGTTGTACATCGCACAGACATAGTCCAGTCGGTCGGTATGGGGAATGAACTGATGGTAGGTCCCATCTTCCGCAAGCTTTTCAACGCCACGATGGAGATACCCCATCACCGGAGTCGACTTGACCAGCCGTTCCCCCTCCAACTCCAAGATCACCTTAAGCACACCGTGCGTACTGGGGTGCTGGGGTCCCATATTGAGCAGAAGCTCCTCGGTCCGTAGAGTCGGAAGCGTCTCACTCTCCGGGTGTTCCGGGTTGACCTTATAAACCGTGGTTCTCTGATCTTCGAATGCCATACCGGTCGAACATCCTATCGAGGGACTTCATCCAAAAAATCGAATGTGTCTCGCCAGCCTTTGCCACGCAACGGAAAATCTTTTCTCAGGGGATACCCCTCGGTATAGTCATCCGGCATGAGAATGCGGCGGAGATCAGGATGGTTCCGGAAACGGATCCCCATCATATCGTAGACTTCGCGCTCCATGAAGTCCGCCCCCTTCCAGAGATCCGTCAAAGAATCCACCACGCAGTCACTCTCAGGCACCCGCGTCTTCAGCCTAATCCGCTGACGTTTTCGAATCGAATAGAACTCCCAGACCACCTCAAATCGCTCTTCGTCATCAGGCCAATCCACAGAGCTCACATGGACGATATAGTCAAAATCCATCCCAGGATCATCGCGGAGGAATTGGGCGACCTCGCGAAGCTTGTCACGAGTAACCGTCACAGACACATCACCACGCCATTCACTGACGTTGGTGACACCAACCGAAAACGTATGCTGAATCCGCAGTAAGAGAAGATGCATGACCGTGCGTCAGACCTTCAAATTTGCTTTCACCTGATCAGGCTGAGCTACAAACACCCGTTTTTGCATGATGCGCTCCTGCAGCTTGAGGATACCGTCCAAGAGAGCTTCTGGGGTTGGGGGACAACCAGGCACATAAATATCAACCGGGATAAAGCGGTCGACACCCTGTACGACAGAATAGCTATCGTAGATATTCCCAGACGTTGCACAAGAGCCCATCGCAATCACGTACTTCGGCTCCGGCATTTGATCGTAGATTTTTCGGATGACCGGTGCCATCCGACGGCAAACCGTTCCTGCCACAATCATCAAGTCTGATTGCCGTGGCGACCCCCGAAACACTCCAGCTCCAAAGCGATCCATATCGTAGCGTGAGGAGACAGCGGCCATCATTTCGATGGCACAGCAGGCAAGCCCAAAGGTCATCGGCCATAGTGAGCCTTTTCTGGCCCAGTTTACGGCCTTTTCAAGAGATCCGGTAATGACGTCCGGAGCCCCATCTTTATCGTGACGTCCCAGCTGGATCAGTCCCATAGATTCCTCAATCCCACTCCAGAGCGCCTTTGCGCCAGGCATACACGTAGGCCACGACAAACAACCCGATAAAGATCAGCATCTCGATCAATCCGACTATCCCGATTTTGGTAAATACAACCGCCCATGGATAGAGAAAAATGACCTCGATGTCGAAGATAACGAACAACATCGCAAAAATGTAATACCTGACAGGGAACGGCATACGGGCGTCCGAGAAAGGCTCGGCTCCACATTCATAAGTCGATAACTTTTCAGGCTCAGGGTATCTGGGTTGTACAAAGTAGCTGACCAAGAGCGTCAGCATTCCCAAGATTAACCCCGTAAAAATAAAGAGAAAAATCGGGAAATACTTGGTCAGATATACAAGAAGAGCCTCTGATCCGCTCATACGATTTTCTCTTACAAAGCATTGACCTGAAAGACTATTCCAGGCGCAAAGGGTGAAATATTAGTTCGCCATTATTTGGGATAGCAAGAGAACAAAGGACCTAAGTCCCGATCACCCGAAAGCCCTACAAACTCTTAAGTGAGGAGGAGGATGGTGAAAAATCGATTGACTATTGAGAGGTTAGAAATTTATGCGCACCACCATGATGGGACAAATTAGTCACCTACAACCGTTCTGAGTTGTGCGCTGCGCAGTATGAGCAGGCCTCGCCTGCTCCCATTCTAGAGTCAGGGGAGAAAACGCCTTAACGGTTCGTCGCCGATGAATTTGGGTTTCGATTCGGACCTTCGTAGGAAGCTCATCAAGGATGAGGAGATACCCGTCGGCCGCCTTCTCGGACTCCATGCTGCTACGCACTAAACGACTTGAGAGAGTGTACGGACCTCGCATGCGCAATAGGTTACCATCTGAAAGAAATGTCGGTCAAACCCCCTTACACATTCAGTTCAAATTCTTGACAAGAGAGCGTTGTTTGCTATGGTCTTTTAAGCGATCTTTGCCTTAATTAAGGACTCCATTTATGAAAATCACGATCTCCCTCTTCCTCGTTCTGTGTTCGGGAATGAGTCTCTCCTCTCATCAAGCTTTCGCCCAGGTCTCAAACCTCGATTCTGTACGAATACTAGACGGAGGGCTTGCTTTCGCCAGTGGAATGATCGAGAAAACCTCCCCAATCGATGGAACCGTGAATTTAATCACCGGTGACAATCAATCATCAGGGAATCGAATGCTCTTAGGAAAGGGAGACTCTCTTTATCTCAAACTGGATAACCCTGCGGATGTGGCATCCGGAGATCTCTTTACCGTGTACCGACGGGTGCGAAAGGTATTTCACCCGGTCACTCGAGAATACCTTGGGTTTGTGGTGAACCGTTCAGCAGTCGTGAGGGTGACGGCTGCCGACCACGCCCTCACAACGGCGGAAATCGTGGTAAATTATGGACCGGTTTCCCCCGGAGATCCTGTCGCGCGATTTAGAGATCCAGCCCTGGATACTAATACCAGTACGGCCACGAACGTGGCCGACCTTGAAGGGATGATTATTGAGCTTCAGGCCGACCGCACGATGACATTGGTTTCACAATCCAATGTTGTCTACATCGATCGTGGAAGAGAGGATGGACTGAAAACAGGGGATCTCCTCGATATTCACCGTCATAGTGTTGGGCTACCGCCCCGCAAAATCGGGCAGCTTAAAGTGCTCTCCACGGAGGCGAGCACAGCCGTTGCCAAAGTTCTGAGGGCAAATACCCGTGTGATCAAGGGAGATCGGTTCAAATTCGTCGGAATTCCTGAGACCTCCACTCATCCTGTTGTCGCACTCACACATGCATCGGTGGACCAGAGCAATTCATCGCCGGTTGGACCAACTGCCGATGTGGTTACCAGCAAGCTGAAAGTACACGACGCCTCCGGACAAAGCCGCCTGAACCTAGGCGAGTTGGCCAAGTTCTTGCGTTATGAATCAGGAGATGCCGCGATCAAGCCTGAGAATTATCCCGTACTCGATCAGTTCATTGAATATCTCCGCACCAGCGGCGATACCCGATTGATTCGCATTGAAGGTCATACCGATAACGTCGAAATCGGTCCTTCCCTTAAGGCTCGTTATCCGAGCAATTGGGAATTATCCAAGGTCCGTGCAAACGGTGTTCTTCGCTATCTTGTTGAGAAAGGCGGTGTTGACCCAGCCAGACTCACAGCCATCGCCCTCGGGGACAGCAAGCCAACCGCGTCGAATGAGGTGGAAGAGGACCGCAAGAAGAATCGCCGAGTGGAGATCGTGATGTATCCTGCCGAGACCGAGGTTTCTGAAGAGCCCCCTCATGGACACACCTTGAACACGAATGCTTCCAATTTGAGTACACATGGAACTGCCGGTCAACCGAGCACCACTCTCCCTACTTCGGATACAAGAAGCCCAATTGCCCCTGGAACTTTGCCTGTCGAAGATTCTTTGCAGACTTCCCAGGCTGAAACCAGCAGCCGTATTGATACTCCCACTACCGGAGGTCCTTCCATGCAGATAGAGCCGAACAAACCAGATGCTCCTCAGCAACAACCAGCAAACGGAACTTCGACGGAATAGGATCCCGCGAAAAAGAGAGACTCCCGATAACTCTTGATATGCGAATCCCTGCTGCTAACCCATCTTCCTCTCAATAGGCGACACATCCGGTGTCCTTCATGATTCCATACTGTTAGAATGCCGTATGGCTCTCCAGGGTGTCTCGGTCTCGCCGCCGCAAACAGAGGCTCTGTTTGCGGATGTACTGATTCCACGTCATATCACCAAGACGTTCACCTATCTCATTCCCGCCTCCATCACGCAACGTCTTCAGACTGGCAGCCTCGTCAAGGTGCCATTCGGCCGATCCGTCCTGGAGGGGGTCGTGGTTTCCATCAACTCCCACCTGGCACCCGAGATGATGTCTACGTCCCTAAAGACTATTCTTGCTCTGGTTGAAAATGAGCACAGTTCGACAATCTCCCCCACTCTGCTTAAACTCTCTCACAAAATTGCACAGTACTATGTGGCCCCCTGGGGCCAATGCCTTCGATTGCTCTATCCTCCAACACCTGCTTCCTCCACACGCCTGAAAGCCACTCAACTCGGCCGTATGGCATTGGAAATGGGTACTTGCCCGGACTCCCTGCGGCCAATTCTTCAACGAATTGCCCACCGGGTTTCCGGAATCTTGTCATCCACGCTCCACCCAACCCCACGTAATCATGCCTCGCAGGTGATTGACACCCTCATCGAACGCTCCTGGATCACCCGTATCCCGGCTCGCAAGCGACGGCGCACTCCCCTGACTGAGCCAGATGGGCAACAGACATTGCATCACGCAGTGATCGACGCCGACCAGCTCCCCGAGATAGACCCTGCCTGGCGCACTCATCTTCACCAGTGCTTTCAGGCCGACCACACGAAGAAAATCGTTCTTCACGCTCCATGGCAACACCGCATCGCACGACTTGCGGAGGCCATTCGTCAGGCGCATGCACGCAACAAATCAACGATTGTGGTATGCGGGGAGACGGCCAAAGCACGTTGGCTGACACACGTGCTCGCACCACTCACCGGACTACAGATCGTCTTCATCCAGCCGCCCAGCTCTCCTCAACGATGTAAGCATCATCAAGGCTCGACTCCGACTGTAATCGTAGGAACCCGTTCAGCTGTCTTTGCTCAGCTCGATGCAGTCGGGCTCATCTGGGTTGAAGGAGAAGAGGACTCAGCCCTCAAGGAACCCAAAGAGCCTCGGTATCACGCCAGAGACGCGGCCTGCCTACGAGCGGAACAAGATCGCGCCGTCGTAATACTTGCTTCGGAACACCCATCGATGGAATCGAATTTCGATCCCGAAGCCGATATTCAACGCATCCAGCAGGACGTGAATCTTCAGCCCAAGATCGAGCTGGTTGATCTCACTAAGGAACGGAGAGGAACCCTACTGAGTCAGAACCTTCGTTCTGCCATGCGTGAAGTACTCGAGTGCAAGGGAAAGATTCTGTTATTTCTCAATAGGAGAGGGTACGCCCGAACGCTGATCTGTCGAGACTGTGGCTGGGTACCTCGTTGTCCTTCCTGTATGGTCGCACTCCCCTACTATCGAGACGTCGGCAGTCTGACTTGTCGGTACTGCGGAGTTACAGAGCAATTGCCTGACGACTGTCCCCTCTGTCACGCAACCCACATGAGCCTCGTTGGTGAGGGCACCGAACAGGTCGAAACTGAAACGCATCGCTTGTTTCCTCATACCACGATTGTACGCCTGGACAGTGACACGCTGCGCCATCCAGCCACCGCCCGATCACTGTGGGAGCGTGCCAGATCAAAATCTTACGACATTCTGATAGGGACCCAAGCACTGTTCACCCGTGAGCCACTCCCACAGCACCATCTGGTTGGGATCCTTCAGGCAGATTCCGGTTTGCATGTCTCGGATTTTCGAGCTGCGGAGCGGACATACCAACTCCTTGTTGATGCAGCAAGCTCGGCGTACCCCGCATCCACTGGAGGGCGAGTCATCCTACAGACTCGCCTCCCGTCCCACCACGCCGTACAAGCTCTCTTATTCGGAGATCCCCATCAGTTCTACGAGGAGGAATTGACTGCGCGGCGGCTTCTCAATTATCCACCGCTGTGCCACCTAGCTGATCTCACTGTCGCCGGACACAATACGGCCCTTGTCGAAGAGGCTGCCATTCGCTGGGGCGCAACCCTTCAGCAACCACCATCCGCCGAAGAACATCATAATATTGTGGTACTTGGACCCGTACCATCACTGGGAAGACAACCACGAGGCCAGCATCGCCGTCGTCTCCTGGTAAAGGGAACCGATCCCGATATCCTCACACGTCGTCTCCGGGATTCGGTTGAGAGTATGGAAAGGCAATACCGACAGAAGCAAATCAAATTCGTCGTCGATATGGACCCGGTCGAGAGCGGATAACGTTACACGACTTAGCTGTTCCTCGAGGGAGATATAGACGTCCTGGTTGGCTCATCGTCGGACAAGGGCTGGTCTGTTCGCCACGCCCGTTTGAACAGACCATAAGAAAACGAAATCCAAAATACGGAAGCGAACAGACCCAGCACAACCGCTGAAAGGATTGTTCCCATCTCGGCCTCAGGGAGCGATTCCGACGGGCCCTTGAGCTGAATCATCAACACCACCGGCCATGCAAAGCTTTCCAGCCCGAGCAACAACGTCGCCCATGCCCAAATCTCGGTAATCGACTCTGGCTTCAGCCAAAGGAAGATCCCCACAACGAAGGCCCACCCGAGAACAACGACCGGAGCAAGGGTTCCCCAGATCAGCCAGAATCCGACAACGGCTACGAGGATCCCCAAAAGGCAATTCAGTAGTCTCATGGATATGAACCACACACGGGACGGGGCCAGAGTCTGACGGGATTGCCGGAAGATGTCAATGTAAAGAAAAAGAGCGCACTGAAGGGCTGCTTAGCTCATCACTTCGACAGCGACGGCGTCGAAGAGAGCCTGAAGTTCAAAGGGCTTTTGAAGTGTCTGCCTTGCTCCTAACATGGCTGCAACATCCAAAAATTAGGAACGCCGATTCCATCGATTCCTCCGGTCATGGCAATGATCCGAGAATCTGGAAACTCACGCCGGAACGCCATAATGGCCCCAATCCGTCCTGATCCGGCATAAGGATAGCCATATGGACAAGGTCGGCGGATGGTTCGCGGTCGCGCTCAAGTCCCGCTTTTCCGTCACGAGCCTTTCGACATGATACCCCGCCCCCTCCAAGGCGTCACGTATCAACTGACCGATTTGGACTTGATCGTCAACGATGAGGACCAACAACATCCGGCACCTCAGTCTGTGAGGCCGATGGATCCGATCCGGACTGTGGAGGCGGAATGGGTTCTTGATAGGAAGCGGCGTGATCCGACGCGCGGCGAATGGTTTGAGCCAGCTCACGAGCGTTTCGACCGGCTGCAATCACTTGCTGAAGATGGCGATGGGCCTTGCTGTCTGTGGGAATCAGCGAAAGAGCCAGCTCACTGAAACCAAGCACTGCGGTAAGACGGTTGTTGAACTCATGCAAGACGCTACGAGGGATGGACCGAGGTGATTCCATCGTGGAGAGAGGTGCCGTATGAGTCAGAGGAGCCGTCCGATCCGTGACATCGACGAGCATCCCGACGGTCTGGCGAGGTTGAGCTGATAGATGTTCATGGTCAAACCAGGTCATGTAACAGAGACTGATCGTGCGAATGGCTTCATCTGGCCGAACAATGCGATAGGTCACCTCGAAGATCCGATCCTCACGGGCGTTTTTGATGGATCGGGCCATCACCTTTACCATCTCTCGATCAGAGGGATGGACCAGCTGCAGATACCTCTCCAGAGAAACCGGTTCTTCCATCCCGATGCCATGGATGGTCCGTAGGATCGGAGACCACCAGACAGTATCTCCTTTATGGTCATATTCAAAGATCCCGATATGTCCAGCCTGTACGGCAAGATCCAAACGCATCTGATCATCCCGGAACGTTTGATCAGCGTGACGGGAAGTCGTGATGTCCACAATGGTAACCAGGAGTGACGGCCCCGAGGAGAGGGCAATCGGGTACAAGCTGATCTTGGAGGGGAATACAGAACCATCCTTCCTCAAACTAGACAATTCCACATCGGTTCGTGAAAGGCCGTCTGCCGAAGTCGACAAGATATCCCGAGATTCACAAGCATACTGTGCACGATCGGGGATCTGAAATAGGGAATCAACAGGACGGCCGACCAGTTCCCCGTACACATACCCGAACATCTGTTCAATCTTCCCATTGGCAAGAGAGATCGTTCCTTCCCGACTCACCAGGACCATCCCAATGGTAGAGGCATCCAAAACCACCTTGAGCTGAAGCACTCGTTCCTCCGCCAACGTCGCCATGAGCTTGTAATCGGTAATGTCTTCGATGGTTCCTGACATCCGAATCGGCTGATCCTGGAGTCCACGCATGAGGACGCCCCGGCAACGGACAAACCGTACCACGCCGGACGGTTGAATGATCCGACAGTCGATATCGTATGGCCGGTCGGAGGTAAACGTCTCTTCGAACAAGGTGAGAACGCGATCACGATCCCCCGGATGAACCGCTTTTTTGAAGGTCTCATAGGTGGGCGGCACTGACCCTGGCTCGTATCCCAAAATCCGGTACTGTTCGGCCGACCATAGTTCTGTATCGTGCGAGACGTCCCAGGCCCAACTGTTCATATCCATCATGGGCTCTGAAGGGCGGAGATCATGGAAACCTTGGGCGATATTGTCTCCCGTGCGATTCGCATACAACCGGTCTGAAAAACAGATCAGAAGCGATTCCTGCGCCTCCCACACGATCGGAGTCGTCGATACTTCGATAGCAACGGTACGTCCATCTCGATGCAGGACTCTGGTTTCCCATCGATGCTCTGAATCAGGTGATGTTTGGGTGAGCTGTTCTCGAACACGTTCTTGGAAATCCCGATGAACGAAGTCCAAGAATGTATGGCCGAGCACTTGATATTCGGAACTCGCTCCGAGGATTCTTAACCCAGCCATGTTCACGTACACAACATCTCCGTCCGTCGTCACCACCATTCCTTCCGAGACAGACTCGCACAACACGGTGGGTGACGGTCTCCCGCTACGATCGGTTTCCAACGCTCGAACATGTGAGATATCTCGCATGATCCAAATGACCGTGATCAGTCGCCCAGCCCGGTCCTTGATCGGAGAAAGCGTCACCTCATTCCAAAATGACGTGCCGTCCTTTCGATGATGGCGGACACAGGCTCGGCAAGCCCACCCATCCTGAAGGGCCAACTCGAGCTTTTCCATGGATGCACGATCGGTATCGGGTCCACTTAGAATCGTAGTGGTTTGACCCAGGACTTCATGTTCCGCATAGCCGGTCAATGCAAGGAAGGCTCCATTCACCTGGCGGATAGGATGATGCGGGAGCGTGGCATCGGTTACGAGGACACCACACGTCGTCGCCTCAATGACCTGGGCTTTCAGGCGATTCTCACGCTGGAGTCGAAGAACACGCCAGAGGGAGAGACTCAGGAGAAGCAAGATTCCCAGGAAAAGACCGGCTGCCATCAGAAGACCACCTCCCGGTAGGCCAGAACAACACAGCAGTGTCTAGCAAGCCGCTATTGCCGTCCGCACACTCGGAAAGAACTGGGGACCACAACAAGAAACGGCGATGAGACCCCTTCCCCAACATACACTGGAGTCTCGACGCCCCTTTTTAGTTATGAATCCGAATACAGCAGGGTAATCGTACAGAAATTGACTGATGAACACTAAAGGACGATGGGGTTGCGGGAGACAAATTTTGCCTCTACTGAGCTAGAGCCGAATGTGAGGAGTCTATCCTTGCCGTTTCACAAAAAAGGCCGCAGCCTGCGCACGTCGCGTGATACGAAGTTTCTGAAAGACGTTCGCCAGATAGTTCTTCACCGTTTTGTCGCTGAGTCCGAGGGCCACGGCAATTTCCTTATTGGTCTTGCCTTCGGCGACCAGCGCCACCACTCGTTCTTCTTGAGATGACAGTTGATCCGTACCCGGCGTGGCCGGGAGGTCGTGCAGCCCTCTCAGCCATCGTAGCGCCCGCTCGGTGACCGTCGAATCCAGGATTGATTGACCTCTTGCAACCGACCGGATGGCCTCGAGCAAAGCCCCTGAATCGATTTCCTTGAGCACATAGCCCTGTGCGCCAGCAAGGACGGCTGCCAGTACAGAATCATCGTCAGCGTACGAGGTCAGGAAAATGACTCTGGTGCTGGGAAGCATCCCAAGAATTTCACGACAAGCATCGACACCGGACCCGTCGGGAAGGCGGACATCCATCAAAATGATGTCGGGCTTCAACTTCTGGGACTGCAGAATCGCGTCTCCCATGGTACCGGCTTCTCCGATAACGCTGACGCCTTGGTTCTGGCCCAGTACCGTCCTGAGCCCTACACGAATCACTTCGTGATCGTCGACGAGCAACACTCGGATGGTTTGTGTCTTAGTCATGAGCATAGGTCGTGTCCTTTGGCAAATCGAGAACAATTCTCGTACCTTCGTTTGGCTTCGAGTGAAGGGCAAACTGGCCGCGGACCTTCCTAGCCCGTGCAGCCATATTGCCCAATCCATGACCGACTCCCTGTATCAAGCTGGCGTCAAATCCGACCCCATCATCCTGAATAGCAAGCCGCACACAACGACGGAGCGAATAGAGCGACACCGTGATCTGGCTGGCGCCGCTGTGACGCAGCGTATTACTCAATCCTTCGCGGACGATGTTGATGATATGGAGCGCCTGTTCCGTGGACAGTTGTCGGGCGGCCATGCCTTCGATTCGAACCACACACTTGGCCGCTGCTGAACTGCACATGGTTCGGATCATGTTTCGAAGAGCCGTCGGAAAATCTCCACCTTGGATGACGTGAGACTCCAATCCCGCAATGAAGTTTCTGACCTCTCCCATCACGTGGTTGAGCTGGCCGATCCCCTGGTTGAGCATCGACGTGAGTTTGCCCGCATTCTGATCAGGCTGTTGCCGAATCATCGGTTTGCACGCCTCTAACCCAAGCCCTACCGCATACAATGACTGGAGAATACCATCGTGTAGATCCTGGCTGATCCGTTCCCGCTCTTGAAGCGCTGCGTGCAGATCTCGTTCTCGTTGGAGCAGCATCTCCTCCATCCGCTTGCGCTCCGTGATATCGGTTGCCGCTCCCAGCACCATATGGACCTGCCCCTCGTCATCGAAAATCGGCCGCTTGACAGTCTGTAACCAACGTGTGTTTCCCGCCGCATCCGTGATTTTTTCTTCCGGAATAAAACGCTCCTCCAGAGAATCCAATACTTCAAGATCCTTCTCGCGAAAGAACTCCACCTCCTCCACGTTCCTATTGAAATCAGCATCCGATTTGCCGATCAGGCTCTCCACCGTGGTGCCATAACAGTCAGCGACCGCTTTGTTCGCCATCGTGTAATATCCGGCATGGTCCTTGGCAAAGATGAAGTTCGGATCGGTATCAATAACCTGTCGAAGAAACATATGAGAGCGGCGGAGTTCAGCCTCTGCCCGCTTACGCTCCCCAATATCCCGCAAGATCATGCAGGCGTATTCCTTGCCTTCGTGTAGCAAATAATTGACACTCACATCCGTCTCCAGGACGGCTCCGCTTCTAGACCAAAACCTTGCCTCGAAGGTCAGCGATCTCCGTTCCTTTAAGTAGCTCCAATGATTCGTCCACCGTTCCACGGGGAAATTGGGGTCAATGTCGTGGACCGTCATACCCAGCAGTTCCTCTCGCGAATACTGCAGCATTCGGCATGCCGTCTCATTCACATTGAACATTTGAGCCTGCGGGTCTAACCACAGAATGGCCTCTACGGCCTGATCCACAGAGAACTGAGTCAACCGCAGCGCCTTTTCCAAGCGTCGACTCTCTGTAATATCGTCACCAACGGTCACACTACATTGCTTGCCGTTCAACTCGATCAGCTCCGACGACAAGAGACACTGATGGACATCGCCGCTCTTGCTCCGGAGTTGCACTTCCATATTTCGGATGCATCCTTGGCGCTTCAACAAGTCGAGATAACGAGCCCGTTCCTCGGCGGAAGGCCAGAGCCCGATCTGCAACGTCGTCAGTCCCACAACTTCATCTTTCCGATATCCGAAGAGCTGCCACGCAGCTTCATTCGCGTCTACAACCAGACCAGAATCCAGCTCGCTGATAACGACCGGATGAGGGCTGGCTTGGAACGCCTTGGCAAAACGTTCTTCGCTGAGGCGCAGTGCTTCCTCGGCTAACCTGCGGTCCGTGATGTCG
This sequence comes from Nitrospira sp. BLG_1, assembly GCF_047338595.1. Classification (NCBI taxonomy): domain Bacteria; kingdom Pseudomonadati; phylum Nitrospirota; class Nitrospiria; order Nitrospirales; family Nitrospiraceae; genus Nitrospira; species Nitrospira sp. BLG_1. The sequence goes on along the minus strand of NZ_JBLFBO010000001.1, from coordinate 351,068 downwards.
TTCGCGACAGTCACCACGCAGAGCACTCCGTTCAGCTCCGCGAGATCAGCGGAGGCCAGAAAATAGCGCAACGCACCCGATTTGGTCTTTAACGCAAACTCCATGTTGCGCATCGGCTGTCCAGCTTTTAACCGCTCGATGACCCGCGCTCTATCCTCGAGCTTTGGCCAGATACCTAACAGGAATGTGGTATTTCCGATCACCTCCTCCCGACGAAAACCGAACGCCTCCAGACAAGCATCGTTCACCTCGACGCAACGACCCGTTACGACCTCCGTAATCCCTATTGGATGAGGGCTCGTACGGAAGGCTTTGGAAAATCGTTCTTCGCTTTCACGTAACGCTTGTTCCGCTTGCTTCCGCTCCGTGACATCGAAGATCGCGCCATCGAGGCAACGCACCTCGCCATTCGAGCTGAACACCCCTTGCCCTTTTTCATACACCCACCGAACAGTGCCATTCGCATGGATGAGACGGTACTCGATGACATAGGGACGGTGCTCCTGCAAGCTCCTCCAGGTCACCTCCTCCACTAGCTGGCGATCATCTGGGTGAATCACACTGGCGTAGGAGCGGGTGTGGTTGGCGATGAACTCCGAGGCCGGATACCCAACGATGCTCTCAATCGCATCACTGAGATAGGACATCGTCCACTCCCTGTCCACGGCGCAGCGATAGATCGCTCCTGGAATATTCGCAACCAGCGTGCGGAACCGTGTCTCGCTTTCGGACAATGTTTGTTCCGCATGCTTGCGTTCAGTAATATCGACGGTGGCCCCGATCAAGTGTGTCAATCGTCCCTTCGGATCTCGGACGGCACGCGCTCGGATGTCACCCCAGACGATCGAGCCGTCTTTCCTGATGTGGCGTAACTCGTAATGAGAGGCCTCAACAGCTCCGCTCTGGACCAATTCCCAGTTCCTCATCGCGATCGGCTGGTCCTCAGGATGGACCAGCCTCAACCAGGCAAAGGGATCCGTGGAGAGTTCGTTGGCGCCATAGCCAAACAGCTCCTTCAGATTGGTATCTGCATGGTACTGCCCGTTGAGGACATCCAATTCCCACACCCCCACCTTGCCGATCGCGGTGGCGCGTGCATAGCGCTCTTGACTCGCCTGCAATTCCTCAGTGCGCTCGACGACTTTACGTTCTAAGTCATCATGTGCTCGCCGAAGTGCTTCTTCCGCCAGTTTGTGCTCTGTGATGTCTTGGAATGTACCGTAGGCTCGAACTGCCCGTCCTTCCAGGGCATCCACCTGGCCGGTTGCCCGCACTGCAATTCGTCGTCCCTTCACCGAAATGAGTTCCAGCTCGAGATCCCAGGACAGCCCCTGTTCCACCCCTTTTCTCCATGCCTCGGCCATGATGGGACGGCTGTCGGGCGTGTAGAAATTCAACGCCGTTTCAACCGTCGGGCTGAATAACTCTGACGTGGTTTCGTGTAGTCGGTACGTCTCATCGCTCCACCACAACCGGCCTGTGAGAAAATCAAACTGCCACCCCCCGATTTTCCCGATCGCCTCTGTTTGGGCCATCAACGCCAACTGCTGCTTGTGGTGGGTGATATCTTCTGCAATCCCCGCAACGCGATTTTCCTTCCCAGCCATTCGAACGCGGCGATCGGAAATCCACCGGATATGACCATCTCGCCCCACGATCCGGTACTCACAGTGGAACACTGCGGTCATCCCGCCACCGATAAATCGGTCATGGCTTGTTTTTACCCGCAGACGGTCATCTGGGTGGATTGAATCGAGCCACAGCGACCAGTCTTGATAGAGTTCTTCGCGCTCGATGCCCCAGATAAAAGTAAACGCCGCATTGACGTACACCACCTGCCGCTCATCCGGCGTCACGTCCGCGATCCAGAATGCTGCCCCCACCGACTCAGCAAACTGCTGCCACCGAGCCTCACTTTCCCTCAAGGCTTCTTGTGCATGATTGCGCTCGGTCACATCGCGTTTGATTCCGACATAGCAAACCGGTTGACCCAAAGTGTCCTTCACGGTAAATGCCGTGAGATCCAGCGTGAGCGACGTGCCCTCCCGTGTTCGGCTTTTCACTTCCCCGCGATAGCTCCCAGTAACAGCAAGGGCTCGCCCGATGGATGCAAACGAGTCTTCACCTAAATGAATAGCGGGAGTCTTCCCTTCCAGGTCGTCTGTGGAATAACCAAGAATCCGTTCGTGTGTACTGTTTTGTTGTAGATACCGCCCTTGAAGATCAATAACTGCAATGCCATCGATCGAATGGGCAAAGATCTCTTTGTAGAGTCTCAGTTGCTCTTGGATTCGTTTTCGCTCGGTGATATCCGTGGCGATGACACCGATGGCCGAGAGCTGCCCTGAAACATCGATCACTGGGAATTTCGCAACAATGCTGGTACGCAGTCCATCCCGCTGTTGTGTAACCTCCTCGAACTCCTGTCCCCGGCCGCTGGCCAACACCTCTCGATCATGTGTTTGAAACTGAGCAGCTTGTTCCGAAGAAAACAATTCATCATCGGTTCTCCCCAAGGCCATACCGGACGCAAACCCGAATACCTCATCGAACTGCCGGTTGGTATACAAATACCGCCCATCATGACTTTTCAGGCAGGTCACATTCGGCGCATGATCGAAAAATTGCCGGAAACGTTCTTCGCTCCGGCGCAGCGCCTCTGTCCGATCGTTCACCTGGCGTTCTAAAGTTGCATTAAGATTAGCCAGCGCTTCTTCTGCGTGCTTCCGTTCCGTGATATCGGAGAACATTCCAAGAATCGCCTGCTTACCGTTCCACATGATCCGCCCAGCTTCGACTTGAACCGGGATCGTCGTGCCATCCAACCGCACATACATTCGCTCGGCGCTATGGACGGATACACCTCCTCCGAGCAATCGTGTAACACTGTCACGAACCTCTTGATGATAATCTGGGTGGATGAACTCAAACGTCGGCCGGTCAAGAATGTCCTGTGGATCCTGCGCACCCATGAGGAGAGCACCGGTTCGATTCAGGTAGACTATTCGCCCGTCACAAAACACAAAGACACCGGATGGGGAAAGCTCGATCAACATCCGGTACCGTTCCTCGCTCTCCCGTACGGACTCCTCCATCCGTTTGCGATCGGTTATGTCGATATGGGATCCGAGGAGATGGATCCTCCGACCATTGGCCTCTGTCACAAAGGAGGCACGCGCCTCAATCCATCGATACGTGCCATCCTTGTGCCGCAGGCGAAACTCCTGTCGATAGTCTCCGTCGGGTCTGGCTCGATACTGCATAGCATAGGCGACGGCACTCTCACGATCGTCAGGATGCAACAGGCTCGTCCACGTCTCCCATGCATCCGGAAGTTCTATCCCGCTATAACCTACCAGTCGCTTCCACTCCTCGGAAAAGATCACTGCATTCGTTTCAGTGTTCCAGTTCCATAACCCGGTGCCAGATGCCCGAAGAGCTTGGTGGAGTCGTTCTCGGGAAAGCCGGAGTTCCTCCTCAATATGTCGATGATCCGTGATATCCAACACGCTGTTCGACATGGAGACAGGACGGCCATCGCCATCCCGACAGACTTCTCCACGGCAATGGATTGCACGAATCGTACGGTCAGGACGGACGATGCGGCATTCGACGTCGTAGGTTGTGCCGCCCTTCAGTGCAGCATCGATTGCGCTCTGCACACGCGCCCGATCCAGGTGGTGAAGGGAAGCCACAAATGTGTCATAGCTGACAACCATGTGGTCGGGCTCATAGCCAAAGATCAGAAATTGCTCCTCCGACCAGCGCACCGTTCCACTATCGAAATCCCAGTCCCAGCTACCCAGGTGCGCACGTGCTTGAGCTTCCAAGAGCTGACGCTGCTGTTGCTGGATTTTTGTTTCGGCGTACCGCCGTTGGAGCTCAGCGCCTGCCCGCGAGGCAAACACCGCCATCAGCGATCGCAGTCGATCGGTGTTGCGCAACGGCTTGGTATCCATCAGAACGAGGAGCCCCATCACCGCTCCGCCTTTTGCCCTGAGTGGGACTCCACAGTATCCGTCAACGCCCAACTGGGCCAAACGCCCAAAGAGTGGGAACACCGTCCTGACGTCCCGTTCAAAACAGGCAAAGGACTCACCAAGCGCTATCTCGCAAGGAGTATTCACCAGTGGATATTCGAAGTTGTCGACGAGATTGCCGTCGGCTGAGACGGCAAGGGTACGGATTTTCTTGACCGGACCGTGTTGGATCTCCCCAACGACGGCGTACTGCACACCCAATACTGAACTCAGATGACAGACGAGGGTTGAGAAGAAGTCTTCTCCGGTCTCCGCAGCCGTTCCGGCAACGATCGCGCGCAGCATGTCCGAGCGCTCGCGCAAATCTTGTAATTCGTCGTCTCGCTGTCGTGTGAAATCCTGGAGGGCCTGATCCCGCTCCGTCAGCTCCCGTGAAAGGTCGGCAACTTGCCTGCGCAGCAAATCCAATTCAGCCAGGTGACTGGTCGAATTCATGATGGGACTCCTCCCTCAGCACTCTTTCGCAAGTCCCGTTCGACTTGTTCCGGCAACTACTTCACGGCGCAATACTGGGGCACAATGGCGCATGTACCGGAAAAACCGACGGCTCTCAGCCCAAGGCTATTGGTTCCTAATCACCAGGAACCAAGCGGGAGCTAGTCTCCTACGGCCACGGGTGAAAGTCTAGATCCAAATGGCCTGAAGCTTTTGAAGGAACCCGGGCAGGAACCATGCGGATCGCATGGAACCAGATCTGGACTCCAACCCATGTGGCCACTGTGACATGATGCTCTAACTGATTGGATTATTTGGAATAGTCCGTTGAATCTATTGGAAGATCAAGGAGAACCCTGGTTCCGCGGCGAGACTCCGACCGTACGGCAAATACCCCGCCGGCCTTGTGCGCTCGTGTCGCCATATTTTCTAAGCCATGACCACCAGCCTGAACCGACTTTGGATTGAATCCGATACCATTGTCCGTCACCGTCAGCCGGACCGATCCAAGCAGCTGACGCAGTGACACGGTAATATGTGTCGCATGGCTATGACGGAGGGCATTACTCAACGCTTCCCGCACAATATTGATGAGGTCGAGTGCCAGTTCCGGTGAGAAATACTGCCCGACCCTGTCATCGATCCGCACCCTGCATTGAATGGACGATGCCTCGCACATCGCCTGGATCATGGCTCGTAAGTCCGCTATAAAATCAACGCCTTGTATAGCGCAAGACTCCAGCCCTGAGATGAAATTTCTGATCTTCTCGATGACCTGATTGAGTTGCCTAATGGCCTGTTCCAATGTCGCCATGAGATGATCTGCGGTCAACTCCGGCTGCCGCTTCATCATCGACTTACAGGCTTCTAACCCAAGCCCAGCCGCGTAGACTGATTGAAGCACATCGTCGTGCAGGTCCTGGCTGATCCGTTCCCGCTCTTGAAGCGCGGCATTCAGATCTTGTTCGTGTTGCAGCAGCATCTCTTCCATCCGCTTCCGCTCGGTGATGTCTGTCGCCGCTCCAAGCACCATATGAAACCGCCCCTGGTCATCAACGATCGGCCGCTTGATGGTCTGCAACCAGCGCGTCTTTCCAGACCAATCCGTGAACTTTTCCTCAGCAATGAAGCATTCCTGAAGAGATGTCATGACTTGGAGATCCTTCTCGCGAGAAAACTCCACTTCATCCCAATGGGGATTAAAATCAGCGTCTGTCTGTCCGATCAGATCGTCTACCGTTGTGCCATAACAATCGGCGATCGCTTTATTAGCCATCGTAAAACGTCCTTCGCGATCCTTGGCAAAGATGAAATTCGGCGAGCCGTCGATGACCTGCCGCAACAAGGCATGTGATCGGCGCAACTCATCCTCGGCCCGCTTCCGATCGGTGACATCATCCGCGACCGTCACCCGGCAAGGCCTCCCGTTCAACTCAATGAGTTCCGACGACAGGAGGAAGCGGCGTACATCGCCGTTCCTGGCCCGAAGGTTCACTTCCAGATCGCGGACCGGACCAACCTGTTTCAATCTCTCGCGAAACCGGACTTGCTCCTCAGCCGACCCCCAAACCTGGAGTTCTGAAAGAATCTGGCCTTCACTTTCCTCCGTGCGATGACCCAACAGCTGGCTGGCTGCATCATTGACCTCTACCAGTCGTCCGGTTTCGAGCTCACTGATGAGAATGGGATGGGGACTGGTCTTGAACGCTTTGGCAAACCGCTCCTCGCTCGCCCGTAACGCTTCTTCCGCCTGCTTGCGCTCAGTGACATCGGAGATCAGCACGATGATGGCGGGAGTGCCGTTCCACACAATCCTGGCGACCTCCATTTGAACGGGAATCGATATTCCATCGTTCCTGAGATAAATCCGTTCCGCGCTATGGACCGACACGTTTCCAGCGAGCACCCGACGGGCATTTTCACGGACATCCTCGTGGTAGTCTGGGTGGAGAAAGTCGAACATCGATCGACCGAGAAGCTCCTGAGGATCTGTCGCCCCTAGGAGAAGCGCACCTCTGTGGTTGACATACACGGCCCGCCCTTCACAAAAGACAAAGACTCCGGATGGTGACAGGTCGACCAACGTTCGGTACCGGTCTTCACTCTCTCGTACCGATTGCTCCATGCGTTTGCGATCCGTGATGTCCATATGTGAACCGAGGAAGCGGATCCGACGACCATCAGCTTCAGTCACCAACGCGGCTCGAGACTCAATCCATCGATACGTCCCATCCTTGTGCCTCAGCCGATATTCCTGCCGATATTCTCCATGACGTGTACACACCGCATCCTGCAAGCACACCATGACACGATCATGGTCCTCCGGATGCAACAGACCTTCCCACGTCTCGCATGAGTCCGAAAGCTCCGTCTTCTCGTACCCAAGCTGACGCTTCCATTCCTCAGACAGGACCATCTCGTTGGTATGAGTATTCCAGTCCCACAGTCCAATACCCGATGCTTGGAGCGCCTGCCTCAGTTTTTCCTGCGAGGAACGCAATGTTTCTGCTATGCGTGTCCGCTCGGTGACGTCCAGAACGGACCCGGACATGCGACAAGGCTTTCCCTTATCGTCACGCAGGACCTCCGCGCAGGAATGAATGGTCCGCACCTCACCGTTCGCACGCACGATCCGATACTCCACATCGTACGACGCCCGTCCACCCAAGGCATGATTGATGGAAGCCATGACCAGCTCACGATCTTCCGGGAACACTGCCGCGACAAACCCATCAAAGGTCAGCAGGTCTGCCTCAGATTCGCGGCCGAAGATCCGATACAACTCAGACGAACACCGAACAGCTCCGCCCTCGATTTCCCACTCCCAGCTACCCAGATGTGCGAGAGCTTGCGCCACACGGAGATGCCGAGTTCGCTCATGCAGCACACTGTCTCGCTCAGCCAACTCATGCACGAGATGAGCGACTTGTTGACGCAGGACATCGACAAGAGAAAGGGTGGTGTTCATGTGAAGCTCCTTAGCCTCGTGACGGGAATAGCCAAATAGTAGGTGAGGTGGTGAAAGAGGGAGGTTGACGACACACCCCCGTGACGACCATACACCCACCAGGACTAGGCCCAAATGGGCCGTAGTGTCCTACTATGTGGAGTCGAAAGTCTAGGTCCTAATGGCGCCCTACCGGCAAGAATTACCCGCTGGCAGACAGCACCGTTCATGTCTACCCTGGAGGACGCCGGTCACTCCATGCAAAGGAGCCACACTTGGATGAGGTAGGTGAACCGTTGTTATGGAAATACGATGTCGTCCGATGCTTTCGAAGCAACAATCAGATGAGGAGAAACCGTGAGTTAGTCAGCGACTCGGTCAATCGTTCTCTATTCTAGACAGATAGCCTAAGCCCTGTCGGCGAGGTATTACCCACGGAAACCACCGTTGGCAGTTAGGTGAGTGCCTGGAGACTACAACAGAGGAACACTATGGTGCCGAAGGCGGGACTTGAACCCGCACGGCTTGCGCCACACGCCCCTCAAACGTGCGTGTCTGCCATTCCACCACTTCGGCACTCAGCAGGATATACAACCAAGCCTGCCATCCTGTTCTTGGGAGGCTCAACACCGTGACGGTCTGAAACACGCGTCATCGGATTTCGCTCTCCCCGGCCTTCTCGCAGGTTTGTATCACGAACTCTGCGTTGAAAGCCCCCAAGCCAGCATATGAGGGGAAAGGAAGCCGCATTATAGAAGTAGCCTAAAATTCTTGTCAATGAACGAATCGTCCGGTAGAATTGCCCTCTCAATTCACATCTCCATTGCGCTCGCATGATACAGACTGATCAACGAGACCTTACTTCTACGGTTGCTGCATTTTTCGATGTCGACAATACAATCTTACCCGGCGAAGCCAGTGAGTTGAGATTTTTCCGTTGGCTGTGGCGTCGGGGAGTTGTCGGTTGGCCTGAAGCTCGAGACAGCGTGGCGTGGCTTTTGCGGCATGTTCCTCCCTTGTCGCTTCATCCTCTCCGCCAACGAAAGCTGTACTTGGCCGGGAAACCTTCGCAGGTGATTGAACCACTGGGTGAAGAATTTTGTCGGGAAGAGCTCTGTCCTCGCGTCTCGGCGCTTGCCATGCGCAAGCTCGATGAACATCGCCGGGCAGGCCACGCCATCATTTTCGTGACCGGATCGCTCGACTTTCTGATCGCCCCGGTTGCTGACGCACTTCGAGTGGATCGGTGTTTTGCCACCCGGTTGGAGCAGCAACAAGGTCTCTATACGGGTTTGCTGGTGCCCCCACTCCCATATGGAGCGGGAAAACGTCAACTGATCGATCGGTTGACCCAGGACCTCACATTGGATTTATCCCAATGCTATGCGTATGGCGATAGTCCGGGAGATGTAGACCTTCTCCGCGCCGTAGGACATCCAACGGTGGTCAATCCGATTCGGGGAATGGATGCTATAGCCCGTCGTCTCAACTGGCCGGTTGTCAAGTGGCCCTGAACCAATGCTGATGACCGGAAGTATCCCTCTTCGGCGAATCACCACGTCCATCATGAGTTAGCCCACACAGTGTTCATGCGCGTTACCGAAATCTTTCATAGCATTCAAGGGGAGTCAACCTTTGCCGGATTACCCTGCGTGTTTGTGCGCCTCACCGGCTGCCCTCTTCGCTGCACCTGGTGCGACACAGAGTACGCATTCCTTGGAGGGACAGAACAATCCCTCGAAGACATTCTCGGGAAGGTCCGTTCGTACGGGTGTCCCTTGGTCGAGGTGACGGGAGGCGAACCCTTGGCACAAGCGGAAACGACCACCCTGTTGCATCGATTGTGTCAGGACGGTTTCACGGTCCTTCTTGAAACGAGCGGTGCCATCGACACCAGCACCGTCGATCCATCCGTTCGCATCGTTCTGGATGTGAAATGCCCAGGGAGCGGTATGACGGACCGCATGCACTGGCCCAATGTGGAACGGCTCAGACCGCGAGATGAAATCAAATTCGTCATTCAGGATCGCATCGATTATGAATGGACAAAAGGCATTCTCCGACAATTCCATTTGACCGATCGCTGCCCCGTCCTCTTCAGTCCGGTGTTCGGGACACTCGATCCTCGCCAGTTGGCAGAGTGGCTGCTGGAAGACCGCCTCGGTGCGCGTCTTCAACTCCAACTGCACAAACATATTTGGGCACCCGATATGCGCGGTGTGTGAGGAGTCTCCTGGACCATCAAGAATGCCAGACCTGTTGCACCCACGAACCTACAAACAAGGGCTGATCGCGGTTGATCGTCATAGTCACATAAGGAGAAACCAATGAATATCATGCGGGTTCACGCCAAACAAGGACGCGTCGACACCGACCGGACTGAAGCGCTGGTCATCCTGCTGTGCGAAGACGATAGTCTGGCGACATCCGAGGGCGCTGTGTTGGATCGAGCCCTTGGTGGAGCACTTCGGGAGCTCCAGCGATCACGGGAGTTCGAAGGGAAGCTGCACGAGGTCATGCTGCTTCACACGCATGGAAAACTTCCAGCAAAGCGCCTGATTTTAGCTGGTCTGGGGAAGCGACCCCAACTAGGCCTGGATCAGATTCGCCAAGCCATGGGGTATGCCGTCAAACGGGTTCGCCAAGCAAAAGCCGGTTCTTTCACCGTTATGCTGCCAAGCGCCGTACCACCCGGGGCTTCAGTGAGCGACCTGTCGCAGACCCTGACTGAAGGAGCGATCCTGGGAAGCTATCAGTTCACGGCCTATCGCAGCGAGGCTCCGGTCGGCAAGGGCGTGGCTACCATGACCATCCTGGTCTCGCAGAAAAGCCATCTGAACCCCATTTCTGAGGGCATCCGCCGTGGAATCGCAACCGCCGAAGCCACCGTTTTCGTTCGTGATCTCTGCAACCATCCTTCCAATGTGATGACCCCGACCAAGATCGCGAGTGAGGCCAAGGCCATAGCGAAAGACACCGGTGTAAACCTCAAGATCTTGGAGCAGAAGGAAATGGAGCGGCTTGGGATGGGGGCGTTGCTTGGTGTCGCGAAAGGCAGCCACGAACCGCCGAAATTCATTATTCTCCAGTACCATGGAGCCAAGAAGAAAGACGATTCTCCGGTCGTTCTCGTCGGGAAGACTATCACCTTCGATACTGGAGGGATTTCGCTCAAACCAGCCGAGAACATGGAGCAAATGAAAGCCGACATGACCGGAGGCGCCGAGGTTCTGGCTACCGTACGGGCTGCGGCCCGGCTGAAATTACCCCTCAACCTCATCGGCATCCTTCCGGTGGCAGAAAACATGCCCGGTGGTCGCGCGATGCGTCCAGGGGACGTGGTCACCACCCTCTCAGGAAAAACTGTGGAAGTCCAAAACACCGATGCCGAAGGTCGGTTGATTTTATCGGACGGCCTGGCCTATGCGACCCGTTTTAAACCGGCCGCACTCATCGACATCGCAACGCTGACAGGGGCCTGCGTTGTCGCTCTCGGACAATTCGCCATCGGTATGTTCGGCACCGATACAACGTTGAAGGCTGCAATCACAGGCGCCGGTCTCCGAGCCGGAGAGCGGGTATGGGAAATGCCGTTGTGGGAGGAATACTTCGAACAACTACGAAGCGATGTTGCCGATATGCGAAATATCGGAGGGCGTGGCGGCGGCATGATCACCGCCGCTCTGTTCCTGAGCAAGTTCGTGGGCGACTATCCTTGGGTACACCTCGATATCGCCAGCACCGATTGGAGCGAGCGAGAACGAGCCTACATTCCCAAGGGCCCGACTGGTATCGGCACAAGGCTGTTGATCCAGTTCCTGATCAATCGCTCGCTGAAGCCTGAGAGCACACAGGCATGACGATCGCTCAGGATCACATCGGACAGCTCTTCATGATCGGCTTTGACGGTACAACCGTGTCGGCGGATCTTGCGTCGTTCATCAAAGAATGCCAGCCCGGCGGGATCATCCTCTTTGCAAGGAATCTGGAGTCGACCGAGCAGATCGTTGACCTGACGAACAACCTTCAACGCTGTAGTCCGCATTCCCCTCTCCTGATTTCCATTGATCAAGAAGGTGGACGTGTCTCACGGTTGCCGAAAGAATTTACGATTTTCCCACCATGTGACGTCCTCGGGCAATGTCACTCCTCAGAACTGGCTTATGCCGCAGCCGCAACGACCGCAAAAGAACTGGCGGCTGTCGGGATCAACATGAATATGTCCCCCGTGCTGGACGTCAATAGTAATCCATCAAACCCCGTCATCGGCGACCGAGCATTCGGCGCAACGCCCGACCTTGTGTCTGAATTGGGCTTGGCCACGGTGGGTGGCCTCCAAGACAATCGGGTGGTCGCCTGTGGGAAGCACTTTCCAGGGCATGGCGATACTACGTCTGACTCTCACAAAGAATTGCCCGTCGTGACGGCCTCTCGCGATCGCCTCGAGCGCATTGAGTTCCCTCCGTTCCGTCGCGCCATTGACAGCGGGGTCGCCACGATGATGACAGCCCATGTCCAGTATCAGGCATTGGATGCGCAGAGGCCGGCGACCTTGTCGCCGGCCATCATCTCAAAATTGCTTCGCCAAGAGTTGTACTACGACGGAGTTGTCCTGACGGATGACCTTGAAATGCACGCGATCATCGATCACTACGGTGTCGGAGACGCGGCGGTGCTGGCCATCCAAGCGGGTTGCGACATGCCCCTGATCTGCAAGGATCGGAATAGAGTGATCACCGCCATGCAAGCCGTTACCAAGGCTGTTACCGGCTCAGATATCTCTCCACAACGGCTGGCTCAATCCCTTGCCCGCATCCGCCGTCTGAAGGACCGGTACCTCCTTCCCTATCGACCCGTCACGATCTCTGATGCGAGATTGGCGGTGGGTTGCCGCAGCCATCGAGCGCTCTTGCGGTCCATTCACCAAACTCGAGAGCGGGTCGTGAAAGCTGAGGCATGAGCCTTTTTGAGGATTGGTTCTCTTTGGAAGACGACCTATGGAGCGCCCCTTTCGGTAGGCGGTCGCTGAGTCCGTCAGGTGCCACTCAAAGCTAGTCTTGCTCCGTTCTCACCTCTTGTGGCATCATGAGCATTTCTGGGAGGGCCTTATGGCCTCATTGCTCGAGTACGTCGGATCTGTTCATATTTTTCTTGGGCCCTACCGCGGTAATCCCATCGCGTTGTATTTGCGACGAACAGAATCAGGCTGCCAGATCGGTCCGAAAGTGTATCCCTGGAATGATGTCACCGGTGTTGGGGAAACGCCGAACAAAGCCGCCGCAGACTTTGAGGAGAAATGGAAAACCAAGGGCTTAACTGCGGATATGTATTCTGGTCCATCCTGGGAGGGAGGCATTAAGCCTGAAAAGCCGGCGCCACTAAAACCTGCTGCACCACCAAAGGCCGCTACTCCTCCACCCGCTCCTGCGCCACCTGTTCCGAGTCAGGCTACGCCTGGAGCAGCTTCAGCCCCGACGGACGTCCCTCCTACCGCAGCTCCTGTATCGACAATATCACCCTCCACGTAATCGATATCGCGCAAATCAGCATTCCCCGTCTGCCTCGTCGAAGCCCTCAACAGTTCTGGGTGTCTCGCCTGGAGAGTTTGCTGTATTTCATACCATAGCCGAGGTAGACCACAATACCCACAGCAGTCCACACTCCAAAGCGGATCCACGTGGCCCATGGCAGCCCAGCCATGAGGTAGAGGCAGGCAGCAATGCTCAAGAGCGGCACAAGGGGCATAAACGGAAGACGAAATGGGCGTGGCTGATTGGGCTTTGTGTATCGCAACAGCATGACCCCGAAACTGACCAAAACAAACGCAAAAAATGTTCCGATATTGGTCATGTCGGCCGCCTCCCCGATCTGGAAGAACGCCGAAAGAATTGCCACAACGACGCCAGTGAGAATGGTCGCTCGATGCGGGGTTCCAAATCGTGCGTGAACCGTGGATAAGCCGGGACTCAACAGTTGATCTCGTGACATGGCAAAGAAGACGCGGATTTGCCCCAACATCATGACAACCAGTACGCTGGTGATTCCCGCGACAGCTCCGATCGCGACGATCGCGGCACCCCATTTGAACCCAACCAGCGTGAGCGCTTCAGCGACCGGTGCATGAATATCGATTTGGCCGACCGGAACCAGCCCCGTCAGTACGATCGCGACGGAAATGTACAAGACCGTACAGACACTCAACGATCCTAGGATCCCGAACGGAACATCGCGCTGTGGATTCTTTGCCTCTTCTGCCGCCGTAGAGACGGCATCAAACCCAATATAGGCAAAAAAGATGATGGCAGCAGCGGCTCGGACGCCCTCGAACCCGTTTGGCATGAACGGTGCCCAATTGTCGCTATTCACAGCTGGAGCTCCAACAGCGATGAAGAAAAGAATCACCGCCAGTTTCAGAAGCACGATCATGCCAGCAGCCCTTGCACTCTCCTTTATCCCAATTACAAGGATCATCGTGACAAGTAAAACGATGATGGCAGCGGGGAAATTCGCAATGCTCCCTTCCGGCCCACCAGCCCACTGCGGTGGATTGGTAGCCCAGTAGGGCAATTCGATACCTGCGAGCTTGAGCAGTTTATTGAAGTATCCCGACCAACCAATGGCGACGGCGACGCAGGCGACGCCATATTCCAGGATCAGATTCCATCCGGTCAGCCAGGCGAGAAACTCTCCCAAGGTGGCGTATGAAAAGGTATACGCAGACCCCGCCACCGGAATCATCGCGGAGAACTCTGCATAGCAGAGGGCGGCCAGCGCACAGGTCACACCTGAAAGAACAAAAGAGAGGACAATCCCCGGCCCTGCCCCAGGGCGATGAGCATCGCCCACAATGGCAGTCCCGATCAGGACAAAGATCCCGGTCCCAATAATCGCGCCGATCCCCAGCGCCGTCAGATCCCACGCCGTCAGTGTTTTCTTGAGGCGATGCTCCGGCCGCTCCGCATCGGCCAGAATTTGATCGATGGGTTTCGTCCGGAAGAAGGGATTGCTCACAGCTAGTCTCCGGCTTCAGGGGCAATGCTTTGGCCCGAAGAAATCACCAGCAAAAAGCTCGCTTGACCTTCACGCCTACACGAGGGGACTACCGACTGAGAATGGTTCGGCATTTCCGACCCGCCCAGAAAGCTCATGCCCTGGTCCGCCGCGCGGCGCGTAACAGAGCCTCAAAGAGCCGACGGTGAGCCATATGTCGGTCGAATAGAAACTCAGGATGCCATTGAATGGCAAGGAGAAATCGATGGTTAGGGGACTCAATGGCCTCAATAATGCCATCGGAAGCTACCGCACTAGCGATGAGTGATGGAGCAACGGTTTTCACGGACTGATGATGTGAGCTATTCACCATCAGCGTTTCTTTTCCGACAATCTGCTTCAGGAGGCTCTTCGGTAGCACGGTCACCGCATGGGAGACAGAGACCGCCTTCGTCTTCTGGCGATGATCCATTGCGCGTGGAAGCTGCGCGGGGATATCCTGAAAAAGGCTGCCTCCACAGGCCACATTTACGGTCTGCATCCCTCCACAAATCCCTAAGAGCGGAAGGTCCCGTCGCCTCGCTTGACGCACCATCTCCAGCTCGAAGTCAGCACGCCGCTCACTGACCAGTGAAAATTTGTAGCGCTGCTTCTCTCCATACAGGAGTGGCGGAAGATCGGGGCCGCTACCGGTAAGAAGCAGCCCATCAACACTGTCAAGAAGTCGCCGTCGATCGGCTGCTGCAGACACTAAAGGCAAGACTAAGGGAATACCCCCGAGCTCTTCAATGGCTCGAATGTAGCGAGCCCGGAGGAAGTACGTAGGCTCGGACCCGCCCATATCCTTCCTGTCACCGGCATTAAAGTCAGGAGTCACGCCGATGACAGGTTTCATAATTCACTGTGCAGGTTCGGGTGCCAAAGTAGGGGCAGGAGCGAATCCCTCGTTTTCAGCCGCCACGCCCAGGAAACGAACCGGGCGATCGCCGCTGAGATGCTCTGGGGTAATGACATAGGTTCCATATACACTGGGAACCCAAATATTCTTTGCCGTTGACTCACTAAATCCTGAAAAGACATAGGCCAAGCCGCCGACAACACCTCCGCCTATGGCAAACGCAGCTTTGAACGGGAAGTACAAGATGGTGGCGGCGGCAGAAGCAGCACCCATGCCGGCTCCTGAGGCCGTCCCTTGTAGAGAATCAGTCGATGTGGATTGGCTCCAGGCCGGCGCCACAAGCATCGAACCGTATGCGATAACAACCAGAACAATGACCATCGGGAGTCTCACGTGCGGCTCCTCCTTCCTCTTCAAGAACTCAATCGGATAACCCCAGTGCTCAATCATACACGAATACTGTTATGCGTTATAACAAATTCGAAGCTGAATGCAACCCCCTTTGTTGCCCCGTTCCGAGAGACAACACGGAGAAGCACGACTGATCAGGTGGCGAGACCCAGTTCATCCAAGACGTAGGAGATCAGCTGTTGAGGCTCCTTACTGATCGCTTCCTCCAATTCAACCATCAATTCCTCAGCGGGAATCCGCTGATTATTCTGGGTCAGTCCAGGCAGCAGCTGGAGATCCAATTTCCTCCGACACACGGCTTGGACAAAAATATCACCACTGCGTTCCTGATAATCAGCCTGTTCGTGAGGCTCCACAACCACTAAGCTCTTCGCAAGTTGATCGCCCAAATGAATCCTTTGCTCAATCGCCGAGAGCTGACCAGTGCTTACCTCCACAGCAACCTGAATGCCGGACTTCCAACTCCGTTTCTTCACATTAAACAGACAAGCCAGCACGTCCGGTTTTCCTGCAACGTGTTCTGGGCCAAAGAAGAAGCTCACTCGATAGGTCGAGATAGCATGAGTAGGCGCGGCGGTCATTGATCGTCATTGTAGCATGAAGCATGGATGAACCTGATGGCTGATTGACGCCCTGTCACCCCGAAGATATGATGCAACTCTTATGAGCCTGACTGCCCATCATACGAGAATCCGTGCGATTCAGAATGCGATTCGCGATCAGGAGACAGTCGACGGATGGCTTTTCTATGATTTTCGTGGTTCAGACCCCCTGGCCTATCGGGTGTTGCTCCTTGACCCCTCACAGCATGTCACCCGCCGGTGGTACTACTGGATCCCCAGGACCGGAAAACCGGTGAAACTCCTCCATCGGATCGAACCGCATGTACTGGATGAGTTGCCTGGCTCTTCCCATCTCTATGTGTCATGGGAACAGCAACGGGCAGCATTGGATTCCCTTTTACGAGGTCAACGGCGCATTGCCATGCAGTACTCGCCCCTCAATGCTGTGCCCTATCTCTCTAGAGTCGATGCCGGTACGATCGAGCTTGTTCGAAGCATTGGCGTGGATGTTGTGACCTCGGCCGATCTTGTCCAACGGTTTGAGGCTGTCTGGACGGAAGAACAACTGGAATCACATCGGTATGCCGTTACAACTCTCAGACGCATTGTCGATGAGGCCTTCACCCATGTAGCCTCGTGCCTCACGCATCAACGTCCCTTAACGGAGTACGGCCTGCAACAATTCATTCTCTCTCGAATTCACGCTACGGGAATGACGACCTCCAGTGCGCCAATCGCAGCCGTCGATGCCCATAGCGCCGATCCCCACTACTCACCAGGTGAATCCGCCTCATCTCCGATTACCCGGGACAGTCTCGTTTTGATTGATCTTTGGGCAAAGCGAACTGCACCAGGCTCCGTCTATGGAGACATTACCTGGACCGGCTATACGGGACAACAGGTACCACCAAAACATCGCGTAGTTTTTGAGCATGTCCGACAAGGGCGCGATGGAGCCTTATCGTTCATCCAGGCACAACTGGCAGCAGGACGATTTCCCTTTGGCTGGGAAGTCGATGATGTCTGCCGGGAGAAGATCGGTGAGGCAGGATACGGCGAGTTTTTCATTCATCGTACCGGCCATTCAATCGGTGAAGAGGTTCATGGCAATGGAGCCAACATTGACAACCTTGAAACACATGATGGGCGTCAGATCCTCCCCCACACCTGCTTTTCGATAGAGCCGGGCATCTATCTCCCTGGCGAGTTCGGGATACGGAGCGAGATCGATGTGTATGTAACAGATCAAGAAGCCATCGTACATGGCTTGCCTCTTCAAACCGAGATTGTCTCCCTTCTCTAAACACAACGCGGCGGGTAATTGGCTTGACGCTTTCTTGACAGTCCATCAAAAAGACAGCTACAGTCTTTCAGTAACGACTCTTCCTATGCTCATCGCGAGGTCATCACTTGTTTGGCACGATGGGGTTTTCCGAGCTCATCATCATTCTTGTGATCGTGTTCATCATATTTGGGGCAGGCCGCTTGCCGCAAATCGGCGAGGGAGTCGGCAAAGCGTTAAAAGGGTTTCGAAAGGAGGTGAACGACGTTCCTCAGCCCAGCGCTGATCAGGCTCCCCAGGAAGCACCTCCCCAACAACCAGCTCGGATTTCGCCCATGGCCTCCACAACTCCGGTCGTTACACCCACCGAAACTTCGGCGGGAACAACCAGGGTAAATACCCCTTACATTCCCGGTCCAGAGCTGACCCCTGGAACTACAGCCTCGTTTCTTTACAATACAAGTTCTCAAGCCCCTCGCACGTCAGCAGCTCCTTCACAACCACCCGCAACATCACCGCCCAGTCAGGTCGTCTCGATGGAAGAGCGGGAAGCGAATCCCGTTCCAATAGCTCAAGCGTCGTACCCACCTCTGCCTGCAGGAGCTCAGACCAAACCGGCAACAAAACGCCCTTCAGCGATCGTCAATCAGGAAGCAGTTGCCCGCGTGCAGGCGCAACAAGCCGCGCTCAAGTCGAAGACTGCGCCTTCAACCGTTGGTGTATCACCGAATGATCTGCAGAATCTCGGTGAGGGTCTAGGAGAGGTCGTACGCACATTCCGTCAAGCCGTGACTGACATCCGGAGCAATGTTGACCCCCAGATGCGCACGATCCAAGCTGAGGTAGACGCCGCCCAAAAAGAAATTCAGCAATCAATCGAAGCCACAAAAGAGCTTCCAACGATACAAGACAGTTCCCCGAAATCAAGCTGAGTCTAATCGCATACATTTCGCTTCTCGCTCCTGTTCTCACTCAGAGAAACAGACACCAGAATTATCCGATCAATTTGAACCCCACGCCTTCTCAATGTCATGTCTTGAACCTGGAAAACCTGGCAGGAAAGATGGGTGCGGGGGAAAAATCGGCGCGATCTCAACAGTCAGAGATATCCCGTCGAATACTTTCAGGATGGGGTTCGACTTCGATTCAATGCCTCGACAAGTCTAACTAGATCCTCCTGTATCTTCTCATCTATATCCATGAACTGAATGCCCATACCGGGAAAGAGAAGGTATCGTTCCGGCTTATGACGAGCCCAGGCAACCTTCGCCTTGGCTTTAAGTTTCTCCGTGGGTCGATCCGGGAGTGCAAACTCAACCGTGAGTTCGGTACCAGGACTTAGCGGAGCACCGCTCTCGATAAAGAGCCCGCCCCCTCCAATTCCTCCCGTCAAACTATCGAATTGCTTTCCCTCTGGAGTGGTATAGCGGACCTTCAGGGCGAGAGGAGCTCGTGGTTGTGTGCGGCAATGAGCGAACCGGGCATCCTCGTTAGTCGCCAGTACTCGCTCAATGACTGAACCCCACGATACATTGCCAAGCAATTGACCCAACGTGTCCTGCACATGAATCGTTTCTTGCTGAGCATCAATGATCAACGACTTACCACGATGACCTGTAGTAGAAACAACAGGAAGCTTCATATAGAGACGATGTTGTCCTGATGGCTCGATTCGTACGGGGAGTTAGGCTGCTTGACTCGTCACCTGGGTTGCTTTCACAACTTCATGAATTTGATCACGTACTCTCTCCTCTACTTCGGTAAATCGTACTCCCATTCCTGGACTGAAGGTGTATTGATCAGCCTTTGGACACACCCAAGCGATAGTTCCCTTGGCCGGAAGCCAGTGATCTGGTTTTTGAGGAAGCGAAAATTCCATGGCCAATTTAGTTCCGACGGGAAGGGGACTGTGGCTTTCAATAAATAGTCCGCCGCCGCCAATACCACCAGCACGACTCTCGAATTGCTGCCCTTCTGGCGTGTTGTAACGCACCCTAAATGTGAGGGAGATCCTCGGCTCTACCCGAACTTCTTTCTGAACTGGTACCTTGCGATAGGCAAGAACTTGATCGATCACAACATCCCACGACAAACTCCCAATAACATCCCCGTTTCCGCCCAATAGCGTCACCATTTCCCGTTCCACATCAACCTGGAGCACTTTGCCTTTGTGGCGAAGGCTTGTCAGTACAGAATACTTCACACGTTCTCCCTTCAGTGGGTCACACGTGTTAAGTATAGCTCGGCGTTTCTACTTGTCGAGGAAGGAGAGGCGTGTCGGATGAGGATAGAGATAACTGAGCCAGCCGGAAAAGGCTTCGAATAGCCTCGGTTTACAATCAGTCTTTCAGCCTTTTCCGGCAACACGCTCGCTTTATTTATCAAACACTTACGCTGTCTTTGCGTCTTGTTCCTGTTCAAAGATACGTATCGGTGGGTTCTTCCCCACAATCGCATCTTCTGTAATCACCACTTCCATGATGTCTTTTTGAGAAGGGGCATCATACATGACATCCAACATCACCTCTTCCAGAATTGCTCGGAGACCTCGAGCCCCTGTCCGTTGAGAGTAGGCTTTTCGTGCAGCAGCACCCAGGGCTCCTTCCGTAAATCGGAGCTTGACCTTCTCGAACGACAGCAACTTCTCATATTGCTTCGTGAGAGCATTGCGTGGTTCGGTCAGGATACGAATAAGAGCTCGTTCATCCAGCTCCTCTAATGTAGCCACGACGGGCAACCGCCCGACAAACTCTGGGATCAGGCCGTACTTCAAGAAATCCTCAGGTTGGACTTTGGCCAGTAGATCACCTAATCGCACGTCACTCTTTCCACGGATTTCAGCGCCGAAACCCATTGACTTTTGATTCAGACGCTGTTCGATGATCTGCTCCAAACCCACGAATGCTCCACCGCAGATGAATAGGATATTGCTCGTATTCACTTGAATAAATTCTTGATGCGGGTGCTTTCTCCCTCCCTGGGGCGGAACGTTCGCAACGGTCCCCTCGATCAGTTTCAGCAACGCCTGCTGAACCCCTTCACCTGATACATCCCGCGTAATAGACGGACTGTCGCTCTTCCGACTGATCTTATCGATTTCATCGATGTACACAATCCCACGTTCGGCCCGTTCCACATCGTAATCAGCAGCCTGCAAGAGTTTCAGAATGATGTTCTCAACGTCTTCCCCTACATAACCGGCTTCAGTTAGGGTTGTGGCATCCGCAAGTGTGAAGGGAACATCGAGAAACTTTGCCAATGTCTGGGCCAACAGGGTTTTCCCCGTTCCGGTTGGGCCCACCATGAGAATATTGCCCTTTTGAAGCTCGATATCATCCACCCCTTTTTCCTTCGAGGAGATACGCTTATAGTGGTTGTGCACGGCGACAGAGAGGATACGTTTGGCACGTTCCTGGCCAATAACATACTGATCAAGGTGATGTTTGATTTCGGCAGGCTTCTTCAGCTTCGAGGAGATTTCTTCTTTGGCTTCTTCCCAATCCTCGGCGATGATGTCATTGCAGAGGTTGACACATTCATCACAGATATAGACCGTCGGCCCGGCAATCAGCTTCCGGACCTCATCACGGCTCTTGCCACAAAAAGAACACCGCAAATGTCGGTCCATCTTTTCCTGCTTAGCCATGTGCCCTCCTGTGTTACTTACCCTTTGCCCCGTCTCCGGACTCACCCACCTTCAGAAACTTGGGTGGCCTTGTAATGACCTCATCAATGAGGCCATAGCGTTTCGCCTCTTCACCTGACATGAAATAATCTCGCTCGGTGTCATGGGCGATCTTTTCTATCGGTTGCCCGGTGTGCTTGGCCATAATCTCGTTGAGACGTTCACGAATCTTTAGAATTTCCCTTGCGTGAATATCGATTTCTGTCGCTTGTCCTTGAAACCCACCTAGGGGTTGATGAATCATCACCCGGGCATTGGGTAGGGCAAACCGCTTTCCTTTTGTTCCAGCGGTAAGTAACAGCGCTCCCATGCTCGCCGCCTGACCGAGGCAAATCGTGTTAATCGGTGGTTTCACGTATTGCATCGTGTCATAGATGCCCAATCCGGCTGTCACACTTCCTCCCGGCGAATTTACATAGAGATTAATGTCCTTTTCAGGATCTTCAGCTTCAAGGAAGAGCAACTGCGCGATTACCAGATTGGCAAACACATCATCAATGGGGGCCCCAAGGAAAATGATACGATCCTTGAGGAGACGAGAATAGATGTCATAGGCGCGTTCGCCTCGATTAGTTTGCTCGACTACGATCGGAACCAACATGTCGTTCGCTTCCTTTCCTCAAAGAGTGTCGGCGCGAAACACACAAGATGATCGAGCGCCAACCTATCCCTGAATGACTGCTTGACGATAGACAAGATCCAGTGCCTTGTCGACCAAGATCCGTGCACGCAATTCCTCAACGGAATCCTGACCGCCCGCCTGAATCATTTTGACAAGATCGGCTATCGGCACCCGAAGTTCCTTGGCTAATCGAGTGACTTCGTGGTCTAGATCATCCTGACTCACTGACAAGTTTTCTTTCTCGGCAATGGCTTCGAGAATCAGTCCCGCTTTGACACGACGATTTGCTTCTTCACGATGCTCTTCACGGATCGCCTTCAGTTCTTCCGCAGCCGGTTCAGGAATGGAGTCGGTGACTTTTCCACGCTGCCGTGCCTGCAGTTGCTGCCGTACGATCGTGGTGAGCTCTCGCTCTACAAGTGTGTCGGGAAGATCAAAATGATGGGTCTCAACGAGGCGTTTGAGAAGGGTGTCTTTGTAGGATTCTTCGATATCTTTCTTGAGCGCCTTTTCCATTTCACCGCGCAGTTTTTCTCGTAAGTCTTGGATGGAGGCGTACGGTCCACAGTCTTTCGCAAACTCATCGTCAAGAGCTGGAAGCGTCTTGCGCTTGACGCCCTTGATGTCGAGGCGGAATTGAACCACCTTTCCCGCAACTCGGTGATCCGGGTGGCTTACTGGATAGGTTTGCGGAATATCCACCACCTCACCTTCTTGCCTTCCCAGCAAGTGCGCGTCTATTTCAATCCCCAGCAGGGAGGCCTTCGAACCCACGCGATGCAGTTGGCCTTCTTTTTTCGTCCCCTCGAGAGCCACTCCGTCCAAAAATCCCTCCAGATCGACAACGGCATACTCTCCATCAGCCAACGCTGTACCAGCTGGAGCTGCATCCAATCGGGCCTGTTGTTCTCGGAATACCTCGAGGGCACGGTCCACTTGTTCTTCGGCGACTGTACGCTTGTCGGCTTGCAGCGACATAGGACTGGGGGACTTATAGTCACGAAGTTCGATGGTCGGCTTGATTTCAACCGTCGCGGTAAACGTAAACGGGGAATCTTTTTTAATCTTGACGCGATCCAGAGGAGGTATATCCACCACGACCGGATGAATTCCCGCTTCTTTGATCGCTCGATCATAAAAATCAGGAACCAGTTTTCGAATGACATCTTCTTCGACAGTCTTGGCATACCGCTTTTCCAAGATTGCCAATGGGGCCTTTCCCGGTCGAAAACCAGGAACGTGAACCTGACGATTCAGCTCCACATATGCCCGCGAAAATTGTTGGGTGACCTCGGCGGCTGGCACCTCGATTTTCAAGGCACGTTTCATCGGTCCTAACTCAGTGACTTCCATCTTCATCGTCAAAATCTGGCTCCCATCCAGCTTAAGGGGATTCGGAATAGTGGTGCGAGAGGGGGGACTTGAACCCCCACGGTTACCCACGAGATCCTAAGTCTCGCGCGTCTGCCAGTTCCGCCACTCTCGCACAGTGGAGGATGCCGAGGAGCTGTTTCTATCTAGTAATCACGACAGCCTAAACACGCGATGTTGTATAGCGTTGTACCGTCGGACCCATACAAGTGTCAACCCATACGACCGAGGGTATTCCATACCTAGTATGAATGGCCCGATCCGGTAATAATGATGCCCTATCCATTGCCTTTGCTGTCTTCCCTCAATAGCGCACCTATGGTTCACCGCTGCTACAAACCGTAAACGGTTCTCACACACAAGGCCCTTGCCCAATCAACTTCGGTCGCCTTGCTGCTGTTGTACACGCATGCTAAGATGCCGATCTTTGCACTTCTCGATGCGGAGAGGTGCGAGAGTGGACGAATCGACATGCTTGGAAAGCATGCGTCTCGGCAACGGGACCGTGGGTTCGAATCCCACCCTCTCCGCCATCCCGCACTTCGTGTGTACCGGCCGTTCCTTACTACGTAGGGTCATTCGTAAGGGCGAACGGGCATACTTCGAGTGCGGACTGTTTGAAGTGGATTCAGATTCGAGAACAGGGGCTGGGCCCTGTGCAATAGAACCCTGTGAACCCCGCTAGATCCGGAAGGAAGCAACGGTAAGCAGCCAGTTCTGTGTGCCGCAGGATCACCTGGCCCCACTCTTTTGATGCTGTATCTCGTGAAGTGTCATTCGTGAAGCGTTTGGACTATAGACGAGATACGCTTCACGCGTAACGAACGACGCAACATGGACTACCAAGTCTCCGCGCGAAAATATCGACCCGGCACTTTTGATGATGTGATCGGGCAGCCTCACGTTGTTCAGACCCTCATGAATGCGGTTTCCACCAAACGGGTGGCGCATGCGTATCTATTTTCCGGTACGCGAGGCGTTGGAAAAACGACCGTGGCCCGAATCTTTGCCAAAGCCCTCAATTGTGCACAAGGACCCACCAGCCACCCCTGTGACATCTGCGAGAATTGTCGTGAAATCGCGCTGGGAAATTCGGTGGATGTCATCGAGATCGACGGCGCATCCAACACCAGCGTGGACGATGTCCGAGAGATCCGCGAGAACGTCAAGTTCGCGCCGTTTCGTGGTCAGTTCCGAGTCTATATTATCGATGAAGTCCATATGCTCTCTAATTCTGCCTTCAATGCCCTATTGAAGACGCTCGAGGAACCACCGACTCACGCAGTATTCGTTTTTGCGACAACAGAAATCCATAAGATTCCCGTGACGATCCTCTCACGGTGCCAGCACTACAACTTCCGCCGGATTGCCAGGTCCGAAATCGTCCAACGACTTCAACACGTGGCAGCTCAAGATCAGTTGACACTGGAGGAACGAAGCTTCCTGGCCCTGGCCCGTGCCAGTGAAGGCAGTATGCGCGATGCCTTGAGCTTGCTGGATCAAGCGATTGCCTACAGCGGCAAGGCCATCAGCCACGCGGATCTCGAGCTGCTGCTGGGAGCCGTCCCTCAAGAACTGGTACAGGAACTCATTCAAGCCATTTTGACCCAAGACAGCCCTGCGGCTCTCGCCAGCCTGGCCAGCCTCCTGGATAGAGGACATGACTTGCGGGCATTCTGTGCAGACGTCGTGGAACATATACGTAATCTGCTCATGGCAGCTGTCGTTCCCAGCACGACCGAGCTCAAAAGTTTGATTGAGACTTCGGAAGAAGATCTCAATCAGCTTTCGTCGGATGCCAAGACGGTGACGCCTGAACAAATCCAAGAACTACTGGCCATCTTCATTCAGGCGGAAGATTCATTGCGATTCAGCGCTCACCCCCGTTTTGTGATGGAGACCGCAGCCGTGCGGGCGACACGACTGCTGCGCCCGCGCCCGAGTGACTCCCTTTCTCCACAACAGATATCCCCGTCCCCAAGCCATAAACCCTTGGCTGCATCAGAAGGACACAAAAACACGCCGTCCGCTTCACCAACCTGGAAGCCGACCAACCAGCCTCCCCCTGCGTCTAAGGCGGGAAAGGTTGAGCGACCGGTCCCCTCGCCCGATCCTTCTCCGAAACCCATAGTCGATTCAACGGCTACCACCCCAGCCACCGAGTCCGCTCTGATTTCTCCTCAACCATCAACATTGCGGTGGGAATTGGTCCAAGAAGAGATTGCGGCGTCGTTTCCAAACATCGCCCCGTTCCTCGAGGCTGGTCGCTTCGTTGGATTAGAAGGCGGCGTTGTCACGATCGGATTTGCCAAACAGGCTACAGTGGCCAGAGCTCGACTTGAGAAGGAAGAAAATACCAGAGTGATCTCGCAGTTATGTGAACGGCAAGTGGGACCGCCTATCCGCGTCAGAATTATCGAGTTAACGGAGACCCACCCTCAAGGACCGACGATGGCCCAGGCACGGGCAGCCAAGGAACAGGAACATCGGGCGGCGTTGTTTCAACAGGCAAAGACAAATCCAACGGTGAAGCAGGCGCTCGAGATATTCGGCGTGGAGTTAGCAGAAGTCCGCAGCATCGCCCAACAGGAGGCAAGCGAATGAAGAACCCCTTCGGCAATATGAACAACATTCTCAAGCAAGCTCAGGCCATGCAAGAGCAGATGGCCAAAATCCAAGAGCAGGCCGCATCCAAAACCACCAGTGGGACAGCAGGCGGCGGGATCGTTACCGTCACGGCAAATGGGGCCATGCAGATCGTCAGCGTGGCAATAGACCCGGAGGTCGTCAAGGGCGGCGATGTCGACATGCTCCAGGATCTGGTCGTGGCCGCCACGAACGAGGCACTCCGTAGAGCCAAGGAATTGATGGAAGGTGAGATGAAAGCCTTGACGGGCGGGATGAAAATCCCAGGTCTGTTCTAGCAATGGCCGTGGATCAGCAGGGCCTACTCGCACGACTCATCAAAGAACTGGTCCGACTCCCCGGAATCGGTCATAAGAGCGCACAACGGCTGGCCTTTCACCTCATGAAGATGGAGCGGGAAGACGCCTTACGGCTTGCCGATGCCATACGAGCGGTCAAGGATGGGTTGGCGTTTTGCAGTCAATGCCGGAATATCGCAGAAGGGGAGCTGTGTGAGTTTTGCCGTGACCCGAAACGCGATCACAGCAAGATTTTCGTGGTTGAGGAACCCAGTACCCTCTATGCCGTTGAACGAGCCGGGGCCTATCGTGGGCTCTATCATGTCTTATTAGGTGCCCTCTCTCCGTTGGATGGGGTAGGCCCCGGAGACATCCGGGCCGAAGAACTCATTGAGCGGGTTAAACTTGGCGGGGTCGAAGAAGTCATCCTGGCAACAAATCCCACCATCGAAGGAGAGGCCACAGCCATCTATCTCACTCGAATGCTCAAGCCGTTCGGCATCCGCGTGTCTCGTATCGCCTATGGCATTCCCGTCGGTATGGATATCGAGTACGCGGACGAAGTGACCCTCCTCAAATCGATCGAGGGGCGCCGAGATTTATAGCCTTTTGGTACCTAACAAGCCCGCGTTGACCCCCTCTCATTGAGGTTGATATATTCTCCGTATACATCAATATATCCAACTTATCCGACAGCGAGCCCTAGTCATGAAAACACCTCCCGCTAAGAAGCAACCTGCTTCGGTCACGCATCAAGCAGCTAGTTCTGCGAGTGCGAAGTATCCCGACATCCGTCAGGACCTTGAGCGCCAACGTGCGGCAATTCTCAGTGAGACGGGTGAGGTTCTGACACACCGAGAAAACCCCGAAACATTTCCCGATGTCAGCGATCAAGCCTCTGCCGAAGTTGATCAGGGCTTCTCCATGCGCATTCGAGACCGAGAACGGAAGTTGTTGAAGAAGATCGACGAGGCGCTCGACCGGATGAATACCGAGACTTATGGGATTTGCGAAGGGTGTGGCGGAGAGATTCCGTACAAGCGGCTCAAAGCTCGTCCGGTCACCACCTTGTGCATTGAGTGCAAAACTCTTCAAGAGCAGGAAGAACAAGCTCGAAGCTGATCTCGGGGTCTTCTCCCTGCTCGTAGAAAACAACCCCCTATTGCTTCAAGGCCTTGATACGCTCTTTGGCATGAACAATCCGGTCCGCTTCCTCCGGGATGCCTTCCACGATCGCGACATAGGTTTCGTATTCCGAGAGTGCACGTTTGGGATTCGTTGCTTCAGAAGCCTCGGCCAAGTTGTATCGAGCCAAGGCATAGTTGGGGCGTAGGACGATCGCTCGCTCAAACGAACTCAAACCAGCAGCCTTGTCGCCAAGCTTGACCTGGACCGTACCCAGGTTATTCAACACCTCAGGAACATTTGGCCGGAGCGTGAGCGACTGGAGCAATTCCGCTTTCGCCTGCTCCACCTGCCCCTTGACCAGTAAGGCTACACCAAGTTTATGCCGGGCTTCGGCCAGCCAGACCTTGTTCGTGAATCCGCTCCTAATGGCTCGCTGGTAGGCATCCATGGCGATGTCATAGTTCTTCTCACCACAATAGGCGAGCTGCGCCGTTTGCCCCCGTGCGAATTGCTGCAACGAGGGGAACGGTTCCTTATCCTCGGTCCCCTGACTCTCCATAGTCTGGCCTCCCATACCCCCAGCCGGCTGACGAAGTCGGTCAAGAAATTCACGCCGGTAGGGAGAAAAGAGTCGCACATAGGGGTCGATGGTAAAGGAGACCTGGAGCAGGATCGGACGGTCGCGTAATCCGGTCACGAGATATTGCGTGGTGCTTTTTTCATCACCAGTCTCCAAAAGCGAACTGCTCTCCATATTCGCTCGTGTCTCCAATTGAGCCACGTTCAAATAGAACTCCAGAGAGGGCTTCAGACGGGAAAGCGTATCACGCAGCATCGGATAGGGGGCCAAATCGAGCCCTTTGGGAAACGAAAAGAGCGCCCCAACCAGCACACCGTCCTCATCGAAAAAATAGGATTCGTCTCCGTGCGAGGTACTGCGCGCTCCAATAGTGGTGAGTTCCTGACCGCTGCCCCAGTCTCTCGAGAGCTGCGCTGCAGAGGGATGTTTGAGCAAGAAGTCCGCCTTGCGCTCACAGAGGGCTGTCGAAGCCAAGAGTACAAGATCGCTCTTGGAAGGAGGGAGCGGAGGCCGCACAGGGGCATCTGATCCCGCGCATCCCAGAGCGAGCCCCATTGGCATGAGCAGGCCGGCGGAGAACCAGTATTGGATCGATCTCAGGAAGGGACCCATCGGGCGACAACAATAGCACGATTTGACCGGATTCGAGCGACGCGGAAACAAAAAAGCCCGCCCTTCGAGATGAAGAGCGGGCCTCACTTTTTAGCGAACAGACTCGTTCAACTACTGGCGTTGGGCATCCAACATACTATCTTCCGCAGTGTACCCATGGAGATAGGGAGAGCTACCGCCAACACGATAGATCGGACGATTGAGTCCGTAATCGAACGCGTGTCCAAGCGGATGCGCAAGGAAGCCCAACCATCGAAGCGGATGGTCATTGATGGCCGATCCTGCCGTGGGGGAAGAATAGACCAAGGCGGTACTGTCCAGGATGTTATAGATACTCGTCGGGGGAACGTATTCCCGATCATTCGTCCCGGCACTCTGTTGGTGTGTCGTACTGCAACCCGTTGCCATCAACAGCAGCGTGAGGACTCCGATACCCATCACAGTTCCTCTCATAGCATGACCTCGCTTGTTTCGACGCCTAGTACTGGAATCTCGAACCAGACACGCCACAAAAGACAACCTGAAGTCTAGCCGACAACCCGGTTTCTGTCCAGGAATCGAGAGCTTTGGCTGGCAGAGTCCCCTTAAGGGAATCAAGAAGAAAGCGATGGTGGGCGATACAGGTATCGAACCTGTGGCCTCTTCCGTGTGAAGGAAGCGCTCTACCACTGAGCTAATCGCCCGACCGGAAGCGAATCCGAAAAGCGGCCAAACTCTAGCACTGTGTCTTGGGAGCAGTCAACGCGGGGGACGGACTACTCCCGATACATGCTGCCAGAGAAATGTGGCTCCAGAGGGCGATCCTTGCTCGACACTCTCGTAACTTCGAACACTATTCCTCCTATCGATCCGGACCCGTCGGTATCCCAATCTTCAGCTTGAAATAGAGAGGCTCTGATGCGTGATGCAGGTATACCAGGCGACCTCCATTTGCTCGGCCATGCCGTGTCGCTGCTGTGATGGCTGAGGAAGAGACCACTCATGAATGTACAATGGGAACCCTTCTGCAGGTTCAGGACAGACTTTTCGACAGCCTTATTGGACATGACCAACCTTGTCAGAATCCGTTCGTGATGCGCCTTGTCGAACCGCATAAACAGATAGCAGATACACCCCATGAATTCACCAGCCCTTTTCCTTGACAGAGCAAAAAATCGATTCGTACAATGCGCCTTCACTCTCCAATCACTGGATGTTCCAAATACATGCGTGACGACATTGTCATCGTAGGCGGGGGTCTGGCTGGGTCGGAAGCGGCTTGGCAAGCGGCGAATCGTGGCGCCAAGGTCACGCTCTACGAGATGCGCCCCAAAGAGATGACGAAGGCGCACAAGACCGGAAATTTAGCAGAACTTGTCTGCTCCAATTCACTCGGATCGCTCGATCCTCTGAACGCCCCCGGCATTTTAAAAGAAGAGATGCGACGGCTCAATTCGCTGATTATCGCTGCAGCTGAGCAGGCCAAAGTGCCGGCGGGGTCGGCGCTGGCCGTCGATCGCGATATCTTTTCGCAGTACATTACCCGCACACTCGAGGGCCATCCCAACATCCGCATTCTGCATGAGGAGATTGCGGAGATCCCAACGGATTGTTTCTGCATCATTGCGACCGGGCCCTTAACATCGGACAAACTCTCGCAGGCCATCCGCGCTGCCACCAAGTCCCAGCATCTCTACTTTTATGACGCCATCTCCCCGATCGTCGATGCAGACTCGATTAATATGGACATCGTCTTTCGCGCCTCGCGCTATGACAAGGGCGGGGATGATTATTTAAATTGCCCCATGACAGCAGAGCAGTACAATGCGTTCTACGATACGTTGATGGCAGCGGAGAAGGTGCAGCCCAAAGAATTTGAGAAGACACCCTACTTTGAGGCCTGTGTACCGATTGAAGTGCTGGCCGAGCGTGGCCGACAGACGATGCAGTTCGGTCCTATGAAGCCGGTCGGATTGAAGGATCCACGAACAGGAGTCGAGCCGGCGGCGGTCGTGCAATTGCGCACGGAAAATATCCATCGGACCTGTTACAACCTGGTCGGCTTTCAGACGAAGCTCACCTATCCGGAGCAGAAGCGCGTGTTTCGCATGATCCCTGGGCTCGAACAGGCTGAGTTTCTCCGCTATGGGAGCCTGCATCGCAATACGTTTATCAATTCGCCCCTGCTGCTGCTGAACACGTTACAATTTAAAGCCCGCGCCTCTCTCTTCTTTGCCGGACAGCTCGTTGGGGTGGAAGGCTATACGGAATCAGCTGCCATGGGTGGCCTCGCCGGCATCAATGCCGCGCGGGCCCTCACTGAGCAACCCTTGATCACACCGCCACCCACGACGGCGCATGGATGCCTCGTGGCCCACGTGGCCTCATCGGATCCTCGCCACTTCCAACCGATGAACACCAATTTTGGCCTGTTCCCTCCCTTGGCGAATTCCCCGAGGGACAAGGAGAAGAAGCGTCGTGCACTGAGCCAGCGAGCCCTTGAGGATTTTGACGTATGGAAGACGCAATCAAGGCTTTCGTAATGTACCTCCAGGTCGAACGCAATGCGTCCCCTGAGACGATCCGTAACTATCGCTCAGACCTTCAGCAGTTCACCAGGTTCCTCAGAAGCACAAGGAAGGGGAGCTCATCCATTCCGGTTGACTCGATCACCAGTGACGAGATTCGGGCCCATCTCCACTCACTGGATCGCCAAGGCGAGAAGGCAGCGTCCCTGGCGAGAAAGCTGGCGAGCCTGCGCAGTTTCTTTCGCTTCCTTCTTCGTGAAGCGCTCGTGAAAACCAATCCGACGGAAACGCTGAGGAGCCCGAGACTGCCCAAACGTCTCCCTCGTGTGCTGACCAAGGATGACGCGGCAGCCCTCATGGCATTTCCCACTGGCCCCTCGCCTCTCTCGCTCCGTGACCGTGCCCTGCTGGAAACGATGTATTCGACTGGCGCGCGCGTGAGCGAAGTCGTCGGGATCAATCTCAATGACCTCGACGGAGCAGACGGCATCGTGAGTGTGAAAGGGAAGGGTCGCAAGGAACGGCTGGTCCCAATCGGCGATGTAGCGCTGCAAGCCATCCGCGAGTATCGCCGGTCCTTGAAGCCGACTCCTGGCAATCGTCATCCGTCATCTCCGATGTTCCTGAATCACCGTGGTGGACGATTGACCACCAGAAGTGTCGCCAAGATGGTCGCCCGGTACTCCAGTCGTCTCGTGAGTGGAGCAGTCAGTCCACATGCCCTCCGGCATTCATACGCCACTCACCTGCTCGACGAAGGAGCCGATCTCCGATCGATCCAGGAACTACTCGGCCATGCCTCCCTGAGCACCACGCAAAAATATACGCATGTGGCGATGGACCAACTGCTCGCGGTCTACGACCGGGCCCATCCTCGAGCGCAGGCGACTCGCCTGCCACATGGAAAGGATCCCAAGTCATCATGAAAATCCGGTCAACCACCGTTCTCTGTGTCCGTCGCGACGGACGGGTCGCCATGGGCTGTGACGGCCAAGTCACCGTCGGCACCACGGTCATGAAACACAACGCCAAGAAGATTCGGCGCTTGCATCATGATCAGATCTTGGCGGGATTTGCGGGGGCCACGGCGGACGCGTTCACGCTCTTTGAAAAATTCGAGAGTAAACTGGAAGAGTATCGAGGGAATCTCACAAGGGCCGCCGTCGAGCTGGCAAAAGACTGGCGGACGGATCGCGTGCTTCGCCGCCTGGAAGCGCTCCTGGCCGTCGCCGGACGTGAGCAATCGTTCATCATTACCGGGACCGGTGACGTCGTCGAGCCGGAAGATGGCATTCTGGCAATTGGTTCCGGCGGGCCCTACGCCCTGGCTGCGGCCA
Source organism: Nitrospira sp. BLG_1 (assembly GCF_047338595.1). Lineage (NCBI taxonomy): Bacteria > Pseudomonadati > Nitrospirota > Nitrospiria > Nitrospirales > Nitrospiraceae > Nitrospira > Nitrospira sp. BLG_1. Next base: position 318,736 of record NZ_JBLFBO010000001.1, on the reverse strand, counting down.
GAGGATTGCTCCGCCATTCACAATTGGAAGCCCCGGTGATTATCACCGAAGCCCTGACTATCGCAGGGTCCATTGACATCTACACAAACCAACAGATTCTTGTTGAAGAACTTCGAGGATAATCCACAATGATGAAGCCGCTCACCACTGAGCCCGTCGCATTGAATCTCAATAGCCTCACACCTCCTCAGATCGTTGAAGAATTGAACCGCTATGTCATCGGACAGAAGGATGCGAAGCGCATGGTGGCTATCGCCCTTCGCAATCGCTGGCGTCGCCAGCAACTGTCGCCCGACCTTCGCGATGAGGTCATGCCGAAGAACATCATCATGATAGGGCCAACCGGCGTAGGCAAAACGGAGATCGCCCGACGGCTGGCCAAGCTGGCCGAGGCGCCGTTTATCAAGGTCGAAGCCTCAAAGTTCACAGAAGTAGGATATGTTGGGCGCGATGTGGAATCAATCATTCGTGACCTCACCGAGCTCGCGATCAATATGGTCAAGACCCAACGTCTGGCGTTCGTCCAACAAAAGGCTGAACAACAAGCTGAAGAGCGCCTGCTCGATCTCCTCTTACCTCCGCCCCCGCCTAGGCCTGGATTTGTAGACAGCACAACGGAGGCAGCTGCCCAAACCACTCCTGACACCAACGAAGCCACCCGGTCGAAGCTCCGCCTCCAACTTCGGGAGGGGAAGTTAGATGAGCGAACAGTGGAGATGGAGGTCAAAGAACGAGGCCTTCCGGTCGGCGTCATTTCCAATGTAGGCGGCATGGAGGACCTCGAAAATAATCTCCGCGATATGCTGGGCGGCATGTTCCAGGGTAAAAAGAAGAAGCGGCTCATGAAGATCCCCGAAGCGCTCAAACACCTGACACAGGAAGAAGCCCAGAAGTTAATCGATATGGACGACACCACGCGTGAGGCGATCAACAAGGTGGAACAGACGGGGATCGTGTTTCTTGACGAGATCGACAAGATCGCCGGTCGCGAGCGCACGTCGGGACCTGATGTGTCCCGAGAGGGAGTGCAACGAGATTTACTCCCCATCGTAGAAGGCTGCACCGTCAACACAAAACATGGCCCGGTCGTAACAGATCACATCCTCTTTATCGCCGCCGGGGCCTTCCATGTGGCCAAACCGTCCGATCTCATTCCAGAGCTCCAAGGGCGCTTTCCGATCCGCGTTGAACTCAGTCCCCTGTCGAAAGAGGATTTCGTCCGCATTCTCACGGAACCAAAGGGAGCGTTGGTCCGTCAATATCAGGCCTTGATGGCCACGGAAGGGCTGGCCATCGAATTCGCTCAGGACGGTCTGGAGGAGATCGCGGAGATCGCCGTCCAGGTGAATGAACGAACCGAGAACATCGGCGCCCGTCGCCTCTTTACCATCATGGAGCGGTTGTTGGAAGAGATTTCTTTCGAGGGACCAGGCTGGCCGGACAAGCGGATCAACATCACCGCCGCCTACGTACGGGATCGATTGAAGGACATCGTCAAGGACCAGGACCTGAGCCGATATATACTCTGATAGCTGACAGCTATTAGTCGTCAGCTCTTCGATCGGAGGGCTGATCGCTGAACGCAAGCGGCTGGGAGCCACGCATGAACAAACTCATCAAAAAAGCCGACGTCTTAATCGAAGCCTTGCCGTACATCCGGACGTTTCGCGGCAAGACCGTGGTCGTGAAGTATGGCGGCCATGCGATGACGGACGCATCACTCAAGGAGCGCTTTGCGCAAGATGTCGTCCTGCTGAAGTATGTCGGCATCAACCCGGTCATCATTCACGGCGGCGGGCCGCAAATCGACAAGATGCTCGACCGACTGGGCATTCAAGCGAAGTTCCGCCATGGTGTCAGGATTACCGACGCCGCCACGATGGAAATCGTGGAGATGGTCCTGGCCGGGAAAATCAACATGGAACTGACTGACATGATCACCCGGCACGGAGGCAGCGCTGTGGGCTTGAGCGGAAAGGACGGAGGGCTCATCCTCAGCAAACCGCTGACAGCCAAAGCTTGGGCGGAAAGTCTCGATCGCGACCTGGATGAGGAAGATGCGAAAGGCGATTTCGGATTGGTGGGGGATATTGAAAAAGTCGATCCTGGCCTGTTACGGAACCTCCAGGAGGACCACTACATCCCGATCATCGCGCCCATCGGCACGGATCGCGAGGGCAATACCTACAATATCAACGCCGATCTTGTCGCTGGAGCCATAGCCGGTGCGTTGCGGGCGGAAAAACTGTTGATGATGACCGACATTAAAGGCATTCGCGACGCGAACGGACGCCACCTCTCGACGGTATCCCGCAAAGATGTGCAGCGCATGATGAAGAAGGGGATCATCACAGAAGGGATGATCCCGAAGGTTCATGCGTGCTTGGATGCCTTGGGCGACGGGGTCGGAAAAGCTCACATTATTGATGGACGTATTCCGCACGCTGTCCTCCTTGAAATCTTCACGAGGAAGGGTATCGGCACGGAAATCGTGACCTGACCTTCTTGCAGCTGGAAAACCAGTTCTGTGCCCATCGATCACAATCGACTCAGAGAAGATCTTCAGGTCCTGGTTGGGGAACGCCATCCCATCACCTCACCGAACCGTTTGCGACAGACGGAATCCTACCTGCACCATCGTTTCTCTGAAGCGAGACTGATCGTAACCACGCAACCCTTTCTCGCCTTGGAGAACACGTTCCACAATATAATCGGAACAGCACTTCCTGAAAAGAGATCATTCCAATCAGCACCGCCGCTGATCCTCGCCGCGCACTTCGATACTGTCGAAGGATCTCCCGGCGCTGACGATAATGCCAGCGCTCTCGCCGTGATGCTCCAGATGGCTCGTCAGGTGAGAGCCATGACATTGGCCAGACCGATCCGTTTCATTGCCTTTAACCTGGAAGAAGAAAACCTTCTTGGTAGCCAGGCCTATACCTCCTTGTTACGAAAGAATGGTGAAACCATCCATGGAGCCATCGTGTTGGAATGTGTCGGCTATGCGAGCCATCAACCCAATTCACAGAAAATCCCGCCTGGTGTCCCGATCGCAGTGCCCACAACGGGAAATTTTCTGGCCGTCATCGGCAACGAACGGTCACACCATCTAACCGGCTCTGTTGCCCAAGCCATGAAGCCGCACCTTCCCATTGTTCCGCTGATCGTCCCAGGCAACGGAGAAAAGCTCCCGGACACCAGACGGAGCGACCACACCTCGTTCTGGGAACAAGGGTTCCCCGCTGTTATGCTCACAGACACCGCCAACTTCCGAAACCCCCACTACCATCGACCGACCGACACCCTCGAGACATTGAACCTCGACTTCATCGCTGCCGTTGCTGAGGGCCTTATAGCCACCGTCATCGAGTTAGCGGGTCGGCCATGAGAAAACGACTTTCTCCTTCAGCTCGCCGGACTATCGCCGAGGTGTTTGATCGCCTCGATTATAGGAGCTTAGAGTCTGTCTACTGCTACGAAGGCGGCGATGAATTCTGGCGGGCGAAGCAGGAACCTTGCCGGAAGTTGGGGAGGAAGGTCGCCGAGGCACTCGTCCAGATGTTACCTTGCGGCGGTCGAAGCCTCTACATCGGAGCCGGTGTAGCGGAACTTCCGGTGTTGATCGCAGAAGCCATCGATCGTAAACGTCATGTTGAGCCCTATAACCTCCGGCAGTCTGAAGTAGTGGTGCTTAATCGCGCTTGTCAGGAACTATCGGTTCGGTTCCTTGCACGCGATGCCTCCTCAGCACGAGGGCGGTTCGACCATCTCTGGATGGTCAGTGTCCTGAATGACCCAGAACGGTTTCCACACCTCTCTCCCCTGTCCTATGGACGGGCGGATCCGGTGACGTTCAATCCAATCGCGTTTCAGAAGGAACGGCAGATTGTTCAGACGATCGTCAATCGATGCCTGCCGAAACTGATAATCCCAGGTCTGGTAACAACGTCAACAGAAGAAGTGGTCTGGATCGCAGACTGGTGCCATCGGCACAGGGTTCCGTATCAGGTATCGCGAAAATCTTATCCTACGGCACTTGTGGGAGATCCGATCTGTTTTATCAAGGTTGGTAAGAAGTAAAAGGTGAAAGGTAAGAAGCTCACCTATTTTGATCCATCAAAGTTCAAAGCCGGTCTTCTTGGCTGGATCACCCATGTACTGCCTGGCATAGCGCACATAGTTTCCGGCGGACTCTTTGATCCAGGCTAATTCCTTCTCGGTGACCGGCCGCTTGACCTTCGCCGGGGACCCGAGAATGAGACTCTTCGGCGGCACAACCGTCCCTTCAACCACCAAGGCTCCAGCTCCCACCACCGAGTCTTCCCCGATCACCGCGCCATCCATGATAATGGCACCCATCCCCACCAGAACACGATCCTGGATCGTACAGCCGTGCAGCACGACATTATGACCGATTGTGACGTCACTACCGATAATCAAGGGATGGGTATCATGAGTCACATGGAGCATGCAGAGGTCCTGCACGTTGGTCCGTTCACCGATCCGAATGTAGTGCACATCGCCTCGGATCACGGCATTGAACCAGACACTGCACTCTTCCCCCATGACGACGTCACCGATCACTACAGCCGTCGTTTCGATAAAACAGGACTTAGGAACCGTGGGTTTGATGCCTTGAAAGGTACGAATCATGATGCGCACTCTAGGGGAATTGTTCGACCTTCCGCAAGAGGCTCATTGACAGCCTTTTTAACCCTCCCGTAGACTGCCTGCCATGTCACAACCCTTGATTGTTCCAACGCGTGCGCGTTCCACCAAGGCCACTCGAGTCAATCAATCGGCAACGACCATCGGTTTCGTCAACCTGGGCTGCTCGAAGAACCAGGTCGATTCAGAGATTATGCTCGGGACATTGGTCACGGAAGGGTTTGAACTCACTGGCGATCCAACACAGGCTGAAGTGGTGATCGTCAATACGTGCGGCTTCATCGAGGAGGCAAAACAGGAATCGATCAACACGATCCTTGAACACGGCCATCTGAAGAAAACAGGAACTTGCCGCGTTCTGATCGCCGCCGGTTGTCTGGCTCAGCGCTATCAAGGAGACCTGCTGAAAGAGTTGCCGGAATTGGATGGTGTCGTAGGGACCGGAGAATTCGGAAAGATTGCCGAGATCTGTCGAGGGCTATTAGCGCCCAAGAAGCGACAACGCCGCCTCTGGATCAGTCAGCCTCCCTATCTCTACGATGAGCTAGCCCCTCGGTTGAGACTCGGTGCGCAACACAGTGCCTATGTGAAAATCGCCGAAGGCTGCAATCGCAATTGTACATTCTGCGCGATTCCGTTGATGCGCGGGAAACAGCGCAGTCGACCGGTAGACTCTATCGTGGCCGAAGCTCGCCGGCTCGCTGCGGAAGGAGTGAAAGAGATCAACCTGATCTCGCAAGACACCATCAACTATGGTGTCGACCTTGGCCTTCGCCAAGGGCTCCTGTCGCTTCTTCGTGAATTGGTCAAGGTGGATGGCCTGCGCTGGATCCGGCCGTTTTACCTCTATCCTCAACAGGTCACCGATGATCTCCTTGATCTATATGCAGGGGAAGAAAAGATCGTTAAGTATATCGATATGCCGCTCCAGCATATCAATGACCGGATGCTCACCCGTATGCATCGACTGGGTACTCGAGCCGCCATCGAGAGTCTCGTGGATCGCATCCGCACACGCATTCACGGGGTCACTTTCAGGACGGCCTTCATCGTCGGCTTCCCAGGAGAGACCGATGCCGCCTTTACCGAGCTGCGGGACTATGTGGAACAGGCGGAGTTCGACCGAGTTGCGGTGTTTGTATACTCGGATGAGGACGGCACTCCGGCAGCTCAGTTAGACGACAAAGTCGAGCGGGACGTGATGGATGACCGCCGCAATGCAATCCTTTCTATCCAGGAAACGATTGCCGCGTCGAAGGGGACGGCGAAGATCGGCTCAATTCTTGATGTCCTGATTGACGGGCGATCCGAAGAGACGCAGGGCGTCCTCGAAGGGCGTCACGAAGGGCTCGCACCTGAAATCGACGGCGTCGTCTATGTCGACGAGGACTCAGCCGATGCTGGGTCTAAGGTGGCAGATCCGGCACCTGGTGACTTCTATAGAGTCGAGATTACCGACGCGGCGGGATTCGACCTCGTCGGACACATCGTCACCTCGACGGCTCACTGAGTGCAGCACCTAGCGACCCCTCTCGTACTCTGATCGTCACGACTCCAGAAGGAGTACACACCCATGACTGCACAGAAAAAAGACTCGATCGTTCTCCTGATTCGTTGCAAGGACCGCAAAGGCATTGTCGCACGTGTGTCAGGGTTCATTCACGATTTCGGCGGCAATATTCTCGACTCCGACCACCATACCGACGAAGAAACAAACGCGTTTCTCATGAGAATGGAATTTACCACGGATGGACTTCAGCTGTCCCCCGGCGATATTCCGGCCGCCTTTGAGCCGATCGCGAAAGTGTACGAGATGCACTACGAAGTGTATTCGTCCACCCAGCGGCCTCGTGTCGGTCTCCTGGTCTCGAAACAAGATCACTGTCTGGCCGACCTTCTCCAACGGCACCGTCGAGACGAGCTGCACATCGACATTCCCATCATCATTTCGAACCATGACACCTGCGCTAACTGGGCAGAACTCTTCAAGATTCCGTTCGCCGTCTATCCCGTCACGAAGGAAACCAAACCTCAACAAGAACAACAGGTCGTAGGCCTGCTGAAGGAACATCACATCGAGCTCGTGGTTATGGCTCGCTATATGCAGATTCTCAGCGCTGACTTTTTAGCTCAAGTCGGCTGCCCCGTCATCAACATCCACCATTCCTTTCTTCCGGCCTTTATCGGAGCCAATCCATACCGACAGGCGTACGACCGCGGCGTGAAGATCATTGGAGCGACCGCCCATTACGCGACCCAAGACCTGGACGAAGGACCGATCATCGAACAAGACGTGATTCGCGTGGGACATCGGGATACGGTGGAGGATCTTGTTCGGAAAGGGCGAGATCTTGAGGAAGTCGTGCTGGCAAGAGCTGTTCGTCGCCACATTGAGCGCCGAGTCCTGGTGTACGGGAGAAAAACCGTGGTCTTCGATTAAAAGATTTTGAAACGAAGCCACAGGTAGGGGGAACATGATCTTGCCTCCTCCCCCTACCTTCGAATGCAGCATAATTCTACACTTTGACGGATACGAACAATGAATTCCCCCGCCGATTGATCAGAATCAGGACGCTGGCTCCTTTCTTGAAATCTGCGGAAGCCATTTCAAAATCTTTGACAGACTTGATCGGTCGCCGATTCATTTCTTGGATCACGTCGCCCGCAGAAAGACCGGCCCTCTCGGCACCGCTGTCTGGATCAACCCTTGTCACCACAACACCCTGCGTTCCTTGCAATCCAAGCTGTCTTGCCCGATCTTGATCTAACTCCTCAACCACAAGGCCCGACAGCGCATCGCCTACATCTCCGTGTTGCACCTTCGCAACTTTGGAGTCGTCCGGCTGCTCACCGACCCTGACGGTCACCTCATGTTCATGTCCATCACGAATGACGGTGAGCGTCACTCTGGCACCAACGGTGGTCCGCGTGACAAGTCGTTGTAACGCGACACCATCTTCTACGGAAGTACCTTGATAGCTGACGATCACATCCCCCTGCTTGAGACCAGCCTGCTCTGCCGGACTCCCTGCTTTCACATCACTGATCAACGCGCCTTTCGCATCCTTGAGGCCGAATGCCGTGGCGAGATCCTGGTTCAATCCCTGAAGCCCAATCCCGAGATATCCCCGCACAACCTTCCCGGACCTTATCAGACTCTCATAAATCGGTTTCGCCATCGTGGTCGATACGGCAAACCCGACACCCTGATACCCTCCCGTCTGGGAAAAGATCGCCGTGTTGATGCCCACCAGCTCCCCTTTCGTATTTACCAGTGCACCGCCTGAGTTGCCTGGATTAATGGCAGCATCCGTCTGAATAAAATCCTCGTACTGGGTGATGCCCATTTGGCCACGACCCACCGCACTCACGATCCCAAGTGTCACGGTGGAATTGAAGCCAAAGGGGTTGCCGACCGCCAAAACATACTCACCGACCTGCAGACTTGACGCATCACCCCAGGTCACGGTTGGAAGATGGCCGGCGTTGATCTTGATTACGGCGAGGTCACTCTTCGGATCCACTCCGATGATCTTGCCTCGAAATTCACGCTTGTCAGGAAGTGTGACGCTCACCTCGCGGGCCTGGGCGATCACATGATTATTGGTCACGATATAGCCATCCGGCGAAATGATCACACCAGATCCTTGCCCTCTCCGAGGCGCGCGGTGGTCAAATGGGTCACCAGGTCGCCGACCACGAGGTCCGAATGGTTTCCCAAAGAATTCCTCCAGTCCCTCTCGGAACTCGTCAGGGACAGGGGAACCGTCCGCCACATGCTCCGTCATGACGGTCGTAATGTTCACGACCGCCGGAGTAACTCGCTTGGCCACGTCTGTAAAGCCTGGCGCCGGTGACGCACTGGATCCAGCTGCGGCACCCTGTGATAGAGCCGTGGATGCATCGGACGGGGTGAGTGAGTGGACGGCCCAGAATAATGCTCCGCTCACAAGGCCAATTCCAAGAATAGAACTGACGGTACGACGGAGATATGATGGCATGATTCCCTCCTTCATCACGCTAAGGATCACGTGCTCAAGGCTCTCCGAACTGATCCCGCGCAGCCTGTTGTTCAAGATGGAGTACTAGAACTACCAACCGGTGATGAGAAGGAGATTAATCGAGGATTAAACGTGGCTAAGCTGGCAAAGTCGAAAGCGGCAGCACAACCGTAAAGGTCGATCCCTGGCCAAGCGCACTCTTGACCTCAACCCGTCCCTGATGAAGGTCTGCGATCCAGGCGCAGATAGCAAGGCCAAGTCCGGTTCCCTTCTTGGTATGGGCACGAGCCACATCCGTACGGAAGAAGCGTTGGAAGATCTTTTTGTGATCAGCCTCGGCGATGCCAATTCCATGATCAGTGATGGAAAGCCGGGCTTCTTGTCCGTCTTTCAACAACGAGATTTCAACCTTGCCGCCGGAGTTCGAATACTTCATCGCGTTCTCCACGAGATTCAGCAGCAATTCTCGAAGCCGTAGGTCGTCCCCTTGAACAATGACCGGCATGACCGTTCCAAGCACCACTTCGATATTCCGATCATGTCCCAGAAGCTTCGCCTGACGATGGACGTCTTCCACTAACGACTGCAGGGCCACCGGCATGGACTCGACCTTCACCTCCCCCATATCGGCACGGGAGAGGAACAACAGTTCATCCACGATGCGGGTCATCCGATCAATCTCTTCGAGATTGCTCTCCAGCACCGCCTTGTAATCCTCGAGCGGGCGAGATTTCCTGAGCACCAGATCTGTTTCGCCCTTCATCACGGTCAGGGGCGTTCTCAACTCGTGCGACGCGTCGCTGGTAAATTGACGGATTTGTCGGAACGAAGCATCCAACCGGCCGATCATGTTGTTGAAGGTGGCCGCAAGACGCCCGATCTCATCATGAGCCCCAGGCATACTGAGTCGCTGACTGAGATCTCCTGCGGCAATCCGCTGTGCAGCCAGCGTAATCCTATCGACCGGGCGGAGGGCCCGCCCAGCCAGGAACCAGCCCCCAGCGAGCGACACGGCCAACGCAATAGGGATCGCCACCAGCACCAGGACGAGGAATCGATGGAGCGTCTCTCCGACTGACTCCATCGAGGTCCCGACCTGCACGATGTACAGTAGATTGCCTCGATACATGATCGGCATGGAAATCAACCGCAAGGGAGGCTCCTTGGGATACTTGGCCGACTCATAAATACTCTGCCCGGCAAACGCGGCGTCAAGGGCCGTCCGGCTCAGTGGAACCTCGTGTTGTTTGATGTTCGGGGAGCGAATCGTGATGGTGCCGGAAGGGCTGAAGATCTGGAAGAACTTATCGATTCGTGTCAACTCCGGAAACTGAGAGAGCAGGACCTCTTCATCGATCAGAGGAAGAAATCCGTTCGTTTCGAGCAAGCGTACGGCCGTCGTGGCCGTGTCCTCCAACGATTCATCAACGGTGTCGCGGAGATTTCTTGCCGTGATAGCATAGAGAACCACGGAGAACACGATCAGGACCAGGGCAAGCACGGTCCCATACCAGAGGGTCAACCGGACACGTAGCGGCATCAGCTACCTCCTGACCAATGAACGCGAACAAGATTCGCGGTGCAGTCTTGGTACCGGTGTCGAACCTCTGGAGTCGCGATGTGGGCTGGGGCCACATATCTCCGCACCCTGCTAGTCGGCCTTCAGCATATATCCGCTTCCCCGGATGGTATGGATCAATTTCTTCGTCCGACCTCGGTCGATCTTGTTTCGGAGATAGTTCACATAGACGTCGATGACATTCGTAAACGTATCGAAGTCTTGATTCCAGACGTGCTCAGAGATCATCGGTCGGGTGAGAACCCGACCGGTATGACGCATCAGATATTCCAGCAAGGCATACTCTTTCAGCGTCAGATCGATGCGTTGCCCGCCTCGTGTCACCTCACGCGTCGCCGGATTGAGCAACAAGTCGTCGACCTGGAGCACTCCCGGGCTTTCCGTTGCGCCACGGCGCAGTAAGGCACGAACTCGTGCCAGCAGCTCATCAATGGCAAAAGGTTTCGTGAGATAGTCATCGGCACCGGCATCCAGCCCTTTGACCCTCTGATCGATCTGCGATTGAGCAGACAGAATCAGCACCGGCGTTTGGATCCGTTCACGACGAATATTCTTGAGCACATCCAACCCGGACATGCCCGGCAACATGACATCAACAACCAGGAGATCATAGTCGGTCGCCAATGCCATCTCCAGCCCCTTCGCTCCGTCTTCACAGAGATCGACGGCGTAGCTTTCTTCTTCCAATGCCCGCTTGATGAAGCAACCGACTTTGGTTTCGTCTTCGAGGACAAGCACCCGCATACCCACTCCTACAAAGATTGATCAGGGAGCTGATTATACCAAACGACGCACCATGAATCTTGGAGCTCGAGAAAGCCGGAGGAAAGCCGGGTTCACCTGCCTCAACCAGCTCGACACGAGCGAGAGGACAGAGACGACTGGGTTTTGCCTCACAGAGCCGGGGGGCAGCACAGCTAGCCCACACTATTCATGACGGTTTGTCATGAAACCAACAAGACGCTATGCGAGACGGGTACGCGGAGCGCCGAGGGACCTCGACATACTTGAAACAGTATGTCGAGGTCACAAGGGACGAGCCTGCCCACCTGGCTGCAGCGCAACCGCAGCCAGGCTTGTCGCAGCGGCGTATCGGTGGTTGCAGTAAAAGCGCTCGTGAGTGATGCGGGCTAGGTGGAGTCGCCGGGGAAGGTCTGTTCCACGGAGGTAATCATGGGTTTCCCGTCGCGGATCGTAAACACTAGAGTCTCTTCGCCTTCTGCCTTGAATTCGTGATTGGCCGGTCTGAGGGTCTCAATGGACTTGAAGGACACCTTGGCACTTCGTTCATCCGCAGCCAAGGAGACCGACGTATTCGTACGCGTGAAGTCGTGGTCGCTTGGGAAGGCGAACGCCATGGCTAGCGTCTTGCGATAGTCGTCCCTGGTCAGCAAGGCTGTTTGCTGTTGCGGACCTTGCTTCAGATGGATGGTGATCGTTGCGTCATACGAAATATGACGGAGGACGCCCTCGACATCTTTTCTCCGGACGGCCTCGTCGAGAACTCCGAGAAGCCGATCGATTCCTTCACGAGTGAGGCGCATATCTCCCGGCCTGGAGTTCGACTGATGCTCTGTCAGCGATGCAGTTCGTTGACTATGGGGTGCCAAGAACGTGGTCGGTAGCCCTGGGCCGTTGAAGATCACGTATCCGCCTATGGCCAAGAGGCCAAGAGCCAGTGTGATCATGAGGGCTGTTCCCTTAAAGGAACGATCAGTGGATGGCTTTCCAGAATCCTGACTGGAGCTTCGACTTGTGGCGGTCATGGTCAACGCTCCGAACTCGATTGATCACCTCACCATAGCGTGAATTCTTGAAAAAGCAACGAAAGAGCGAGGCCATGCACATTCATCTGTCTGTAGAATGAACCAAATAGTTCCTGAAGCTGAACATGGACCTCACATGTGGTCGCGCAGTGCTCCTCGTCGCCATGAACTTTCCCCATAAGGGAGCGGCTCAGGTCGCTTGGAAATGTGACGATCCCATGGTAGGCTGCGCGGTCAACGCGGCGAAGGGTGCGTCGTGCACTCGTGGCGGTCTCAAAAACCGAACAGAGGATGGATGACTTCATGAACAGTCCGACATGGCTTCAACCGACGGATGACTTTGTACATCGGCACCTTGGTCCTACCGATGCAGATATTCAAGAGATGCTGGCTACTTTAGGCCACCGGTCGCTTGATACATTAGTCGATACGACCGTTCCACCTGATATCCGTCTTCGGCAAGCCCTGGACATTCCCAACGGTGAGGGTGAGCAAGCCGTTCTCACGCGACTCCAGGCAATCGCAGCCCAGAACAAGACCTATCGGTCGCTGATTGGCATGGGATACTACGACTGTGTCACACCTGGGGTGATTCAACGGAACATTCTCGAGAATCCGGCGTGGTATACGCAGTACACTCCGTACCAAGCTGAAATCTCACAAGGTCGATTGGAGGCGCTCGTCACTTTTCAGACCATGGTCGGGGATCTGACCGGTCTTCCGCTGGCCAATGCGTCCCTGTTGGATGAAGCAACGGCGGCCGCTGAAGCGATGGCCATGTGCTACGCGATCGCCCGCCATGACGGTCAGGAACGCCATGAGTTCTTCGCCTCACACGACTGCCATCCACAAACTCTCGCGGTGCTACGGACAAGGGCTGAACCCCTGGGCATCGTCCTCAAGACGGGCGTCCCATCGGCCGCTGATTGTGCCCGTCCAGAGCTGTGTGGCATCCTCCTGCAGTACCCTGCCACGGACGGGTATGTAGGTGATTTCAGTGCGTTGGTGACCCAGGCTCATGAGGCTGGAGTTCTGGTCGTCGTATCCACTGATCTCCTCGCACTCACGATACTCCGCTCACCCGGAGAATTCGGCGCCGATATTGCTGTCGGCTCGACTCAACGGTTCGGCGTCCCCATCGGCTTCGGGGGACCCCATGCCGCGTTCCTGGCGACCAAAGAAGAGTTCAAGCGGCAGATGCCTGGTCGACTCGTCGGCGTCTCAAAAGATGTCAGCGGCAAGCCGGCCATCCGGCTTTCCCTTCAAACACGCGAGCAACACATCAGACGGGAAAAGGCCACGAGTAACATCTGCACCGCTCAGGTCTTGCTGGCGGTGATGGCAGCCATGTTCGCGGTCTACCATGGGCCGGATGGGTTGCGTCGCATCGCGGAACGGGTCCATGGCCTGACGTTGTTGCTCGCGGAAGGCCTGCGTCGCCTTGGATTCGAGGTGTTGCCCAAGGCCTTTTTCGATACGATTCGACTCCCAGTTTCCAAGTCTCAAGCCGAGCAGATCGTTGCGAGGGCGGAGACACACGGAATCAATTTCCGACAGTACGAGGACGGCTCCATCGGCCTGTCGCTCGACGAAGTCAGTTCCGAGCAGGAGGTGCATCGCCTCCTACAGATCTTCGTCGGCCATGACCAATTGCCGTTCCGCCTCTCGGACCTTGCATCCTCTGTTGATCTGGAATACCCCGCTCCATTGACGAGAAGCAGTCCGTATCTCACACATGAGGTATTCCACCGCTATCACTCTGAACACGAAATGCTCCGCTACCTCTATCGACTCCAGGCGCGCGACCTCTCACTCGTGCACTCAATGATCCCGCTGGGTTCCTGCACAATGAAGCTCAATGCGACATCAGAAATGCTGCCGGTGACCTGGCCGGAGTTTGCGCGGCTCCATCCATTTGCTCCCGCTGATCAAACCCGTGGCTACCACACCCTGTTTCGCCAATTGGAAAGCTGGTTGGCCGAGATCGCAGGATTTTCGGCCTTTTCGCTTCAACCGAATGCGGGCTCACAGGGCGAATACTCCGGCTTGATGGTGATCCGGGCCTTTCATCGGTCAAAAGGTGAGGGACACCGGGATGTCTGTTTGATCCCTGTCTCAGCCCACGGGACAAATCCAGCCACCGCGGCCATGGTCGGCATGACCGTGGTCGTCGTCGCGTGCGATCGCAATGGCAATGTGGATATCGCTGACCTGGAAACCAAAGCGGCTCAACACCGAGACCGATTGGCAGCACTGATGTTGACCTATCCCTCCACCCACGGCGTGTTTGAAGCCAGCGTGCGGCGCATTTGCCAAATCGTCCACACCCACGGGGGCCAGGTCTATATCGACGGAGCCAATATGAATGCCATGGTCGGCCTCTGCCGTCTGGGTGATATTGGAGCCGATGTCTGCCACCTCAATCTCCACAAAACGTTTTGTATTCCCCATGGCGGCGGAGGGCCTGGCGTGGGACCCATCGGCGTCGCACGGCACCTGGTACCATTTTTACCAGGGCACCCCGTGGTCAAGCTTGGTGGCCCGCAAACCATTGGTCCCGTGTCGGCAGCCCCGTTCGGCAGTCCAGGGATTCTTCCAATCTCCTGGACGTATATCGCCATGATGGGACGCGAAGGCCTGACCAAGGCAACACAGGTCGCCATTCTCAATGCGAACTATATGGCCAAACGCCTGGAAAAACACTACTCCATCCTATACCGCGGAGAGTCAGGATTGGTGGCGCATGAGTTCATTTTGGATCTGCGTGAATTCAAGGAGAGCGCCAGTGTCGAGGCGATGGATGTCGCCAAACGACTGATGGACTACGGTTTCCATGCACCGACCGTGTCATTCCCCGTAGCCGGCACACTTATGGTCGAACCGACTGAAAGCGAATCAAAGCAGGAACTCGATCGGCTCTGCGAAGCACTCATTTTAATCCGCGCCGAGATTCAGGAGATCGTCGACGGGCGCCAACCGCGAACTAACAATATCCTGAAGAACGCACCTCATACCGCCGCTGTCGTGACCGCCACGGAATGGAACCGACCCTATAGCCGCGAGCAAGCGGCGTTCCCTGCCTCCTGGGTCAAGCACAGCAAGTTCTGGCCGAGTGTCAGCCGCATCGACGAGGCTTACGGCGACCGCCATCTCGTCTGTAGTTGTCCGCCGATAGAGACGTATCAGAACTAGCAGGACCTCCTGTACTAGGTCCGAACCCTGGCTGGTAAACCAGCCAGGGACTTCGTTTATGCCTCTCCTTGCCTCATTTTCCAAACAAGCAGTAGAGTACAGAGGATCCATCTCTGAGGAGGGCATCCTATGAGCGACATTGGACGTCGAGGCTTTTTGGTTCGAACAGGCTTGGCCTTGAGCGCAGCGGTGCTGGCTAGTGCAGCCTCTCGCACCATGGCCAATCAGCAACCCTTGCCATACCGCTTCACAAACTGGGAGAATCTACGAACCCAGTTTCCCCTCTCTCCACAGCTTATCCACTTGGCCGCGTTCTTCCTTGCCTCCCATCCCACCCCGGTGCGAGATGCCATCGACCGACATCGAGCCGGCCTAGATGCCGACCCAATCGGCTATTGGTTTGAACATGAAGAGAAACAGGAGGCGAAAGTCCTCCTGGCGGCAGCCGAGTATCTGGGAGCCAGCCCCACCGATATCGCGTTGACTGACAGCACGACGATGGGACTAGGGCTTCTCTATGGTGGCCTCAAGCTTGGCAACGAGCAAGAAATTCTGACAACGACCCACGACCACTATTCGACGGAAACGGCGCTACGCCTTCGCGCTGAACGGACAGGCGCCATGGTACGACCGATTCACCTCTATCGATCACTCAAGACCGTGTCACGCGATGAAATCGTCGAATCGCTGCGCAAAGGCATCACCCCGATGACGCGCATTCTGGCCGTCACCTGGGTGCATTCCAGCACGGGCCTCAAACTGCCGATTCATGAAATGGCGCAGGCGATCCAGACCATCAATCGTTCACGGGATGAACGGGACCGGATCATCTTCTGCGTGGACGGAGTTCACGCCTTAGGGGTTGAAGACTTCCGTGTGGATGAACTCGTCTGTGATTTTCTCATTGCCGGAACCCACAAGTGGATGTTCGGCCCACGCGGCACCGGGCTCGTCTGGGGCCATCCGAAGGCCTGGCCGATCGCCAGGGCAACGATCCCAACATTTGGCAGTCAAGCCTATGACCTCTGGATGGAGAATAGATCCTCAAAGGATCTTCCGCCATCCGTTCATATGACCCCCGGCGGGTTCCATTCCTTCGAACATCGCTGGGCACTGGATGAAGCCTTCCTGTTTCATAAAACAATCGGGAAATCCAAAGTGACCCAGCGTATCTACGAATTGAATCAACAGCTGAAGCAGGGCTTGGCAGCTATGCCCCACGTGACTCTCCACACGCCAATGACTCAAGATTTGTCTGCTGGGATCGTCTGTTTTGAAGTGGCCGGCCTGGCGCCCCGTCAGGTCGTCGAGAAGCTCCGGCAACGTAACATCGTCGCCAGCGTGACACCCTACGCCACGAAATACGCCAGGCTTGCACCAAGTCTCATCAACTCAGCAGAAGAAATAGACACGACCTTACGAGCAATCAACGAACTCCGCGCCGCGTAACAATCACGCTGTGATGGTCAAGGAGGACGGCAACAGGCTAGGAAATATCATGAACGAGACAAGATCCAATGGAGCTGGCTAGAGATACATGAAGAAACGAACTACGAAAGGCTTTAAACTCGAAGTGGTGTGGCGTCAGATAATGATGGGGAAGGTTCTATTTCTCACCGCACTTCTTAAGCTGCGATTCGAGGCACTGCTTGGTCAGCCCTTCGGCTTTCTGAATCTGATCTGGCGTCATACGCATCGCCATATGGTCCCGGTCCTTGATGATCTCCGTTTTTGACCCACCGGTCGACGACTCTCCCGCGACGCTGTACCAGACATAGGCCCGTACTTGATCCTGCTGCACCCCTTGCCCCTTCGCATACATCTGAGCGAGTTCATTTTGCGCCCCGGCGTGGCCTTGCCCCGCCGCCATGCGATGCCATTTCAAGGCCGTCTGGTAGTCTTGCATCACGCCCATTCCGCTGGCATACAGCAGTCCGAGATTGTACTGCGCCCGCACATCGCCTTTTTCCGCCCGTGGAGAGAAGAGTCCCGCAGCGCCTCGATAGTCGCCCCGCTTTAACGCCTCGTAGGGTTCTTCCCCAGCCAGCGGAATCGATCTCTGAGGGACTACTTTCTTTGGGTCCCCAGTCAGCGGTTCCACAGCCATTGCGATCGCCATAGTGCTGAGGATCAAGACTCCCGCGAGCACAAGTCGTCTCATTACACCCCTACCTTTCAGCCTGATCATCTATCGTGAAGCCGACCGATTTGTCAGAGGTAACCTGATAGCGGCTTCTTCAGCCTTCATATGCTCCGCAAGTGGATCCCTCAAGAGACAGTTCATTGTTGTCGAACCTGACCGACCTGTCACCAAAATACCATTTTGAGGTCTGAGGATGATACGTGGAACGTTATAGGAAGTGGCGGTCTATGAGTCCGCAAAGACATCACGCGGAACAGATTCCATCATGACGGACCTTGAAAGGATATCGCTGGGTGAGTGACGAGGCGTCTTCGACCACCCCATCCGCCCTCAGGTCTCGGCTTCTCCTATTTTCTCATCGATTCGTGAAAAGCGCGGAACAGATATGCCTTCCTTCTCGACGCTCTCAGTAAACATGGCAAGGGGTCTAATCCAGAGGCCTCGATCGCCATACAAGGCCCGATACACAACAAACACCTCCTCCGTTTCTGAATGTCGAGAAACCCCCAAGACTTCATACTGCTGACCTTTATAGTGACGGTAAACCCCGGGTGAGACCACGATCAACGGTTCCTCATAAGGTGGTTACCTGCGTGTCCACTTTACAGTGACGTAACCATTCGGCACAGCCAAACGTCAGAAGGGGGTGTTCACCGGTTCTAAAAAAAGGAAACGATAAACTCTCTTGATTAGGAGAGGGTGAGGTGTTGTGGTGCCGAAGCCGGGAGTTGAACCCGGACGCCCTTGCGAGCACCAGCTCCTGAGGCTGGCGTGTCTGCCATTCCACCACTTCGGCTCTAGAGGCTACTGATGTGACCCTTGCGGCTTACTGACAGCCATGTCTGAACTCCCCTTGCATACCATCCCGCAAGAAGGGGGGATTATCCTGAATTCTCCTCACCCACGTCAAGCAAGCGGAACTGGAGCAGTTTCCGAAGCAGTCCGAGTCCCCTTCTGGGGCATCACCCATTGCCCGACTGCAGCGACGTCCCGTGGATCGCCGCTGACAACAATGCGTTCACGCACGAGGCTAGCTGCAGCCAACAGTGAGGGCGCGGGGATCTTGGGAGCATCATCGACCATGAGCACATCGAACCGCACGCGGCTGAACAACGGGTCGGTCGCGACTCGCGTGGGGGTGGCGACAACCAGACGTCTATTCTGGACAAAAGCCTGGCGATTCGGATTCTCCTCAGCTGCGAGGAGTTCTCGAACTTTCTTGGTACCACCGAGTTTCGCGAGATGCTCCTTGAGTTCCTCACACTCTGCACGCTGTCCTCGAGGCACCGCCGCTTCCGGAACAAGTTGCTGAATCCTGGCTTTGGCCACATCGATCTCGCTGTCCAGGCGATCCATGTGACTCTGATACAGCGCACGATACTGCTTGAGCGACTCCACATTTTTCCCAACGGTCTGCATCGCAAGACGTTGGAACAGCGGAAGGCTCTCAAACTCTTTGAGCGTGGTTTCGACGCCAGCCAGCTTGACTTGAAGCTCTCGGAACTGCGTCACCAAACGCCACTCCAGGAGGCGGACTTCGTCCAAATCTTTTTGTTTCGCATCCTTTTGGGCCAGAAACGGAGTCAACTCTCGGAACCGGTCGTACTTCTGTTTCAACGTAGCTTTGTCGCCCTGTGATTTGGCATAGAATTGATGCATCTGAGCTTCAAAACTCAGCTCATGAAGATCAAGACCGGCGGCGTGCGATACCAAGGGGAGTTCATATCGCGTCACCCACGTTTTGGGGTTCAATCCGCCCGCCTTCATGGTCCGCCCCACCATCCCGACCAGCTCATCACTGTCGTCATGGCTGGGACTCAGCAACAGGATACGCTTGTTGGCGCGAACCAGGTCCATCGCCAGGCTCCCAAGCCTTTGTCGACGGAGTGCTCGGTCATCGGACCACAGTGTTGTGAAGACGGAGGAATTGGCGGAGAACGTTTCTACTTCCCCAATTGGCATCTGGAGAAGCGCCGCCAACCGCTCGGTCGGCCCAAGGTGGTACAGATCAGGCTTTGCCAGAATCTCTTTCAGGCGGGCCGCTGCCGTCCCAACGAGGCCGGCATGGTCGGGAACTAGGGTGCTAGAAGGGACTTCCCTTCCGAGGTGATCGACCAGTTGCACCAGAAGCGACTGCCCTGTTTGCCGCAGTATGATTCCCTCCGTCGTATCCGTATCATCGGCAGGGACAAGGGAAACCGGAAGGTCGATCGGCAGCCTGACCTCACCGGGCACGATAAATTCATACAGATGCAGCCCGCCGGTCGTCCTGACGAGTCGGCCCTGTGATGCCATGGCCGGAGCATCCTGTCCTGTTTCAATCAGACGTGCTTGCTCGGCTTCAAGGCGAGCGATCCAGAATTCGATGAGTTCTGTTGCTGTCATGACAAGTGATTTCTTGCGCCTATTTCTTAACGTAGGAGAACGTCATGATAAATGCCCGTCGCCGGTACTGTCCACCGCGATAACCCTTCATAAGCCCTTGTCTTCACAACTCGACCTTGTCTAGAATGGAACCCTTTGTAGAGCTTGTAAGGAGGAGCCTGTGAAGGGGTTGAGATTCGAGCGGATAGCGACAGGACGCCACTACAACGTGGTCTTCCATATCGGCAGCACGTACGTCCCCGTCAGTGATGAGACCATCGACGAACTCAAGGAACAGAGTCTGTTGCCGACCGAGCGCTTCCTCGACTTCCTCATCGACCGCGTCGGCTATTCCTCCTACCTCAAGGACCAGATCCGCAACGAATTGCAAGCGACGGGCGATCCCACGACGCAGATTACCGTGCTGCAGGGCGCGATTCGGGAACTGTAGATCTCGTCCCTCGTCGGTCGTGAGGCGTATCTCGTCTAAAACCACTGGCTAGAAGCTTTTCTCCTGTTCCTCTTCGGAGATCATCCGGCATCATTCCCTTCAACTTTCCATCGCGCTCAGCCTAAAAAGGTCCGCGGTGAGACTGCAAGGCTGGGGAATGCCTTCAAGACCTGCTGGTCGGTCGTCACCAACGATACCCCGAGATCCTGAGCAAGAGCCACGAATTCACAGTCATACGCTGAACAGCCAGAATGCTCCGCAAGGGTGAGCACATGGCGGGAGATGACGCTATATTCCCGTCCAGCCAACCATCGCTCTGCTTCGTCGACCATGGCTATGGCTGTTTCCAGTAGCACAAATTCTTTACGAACGAGGCCGATCAACGCATTCCTAAATTCAGACCGCCATAGCAACGGAACCGCCCATGTGGTATCGCGTCTGAGTACAGCCTCACTATCCTCAGTTCTATCTCCCTGGACATACAGATAGATCAACAAATTCGTATCCGCCACGATCATGACCGACCGACCACCTTCAACTCATTGAGAAGGCGATCCGTCAATTTCATCCCTTTCGGGGTTTGGCGAATTGCTCGTGCCCGTGCCAGCAACGTGTCGGCATCGACCGGCACACTCTGTGTCATCTGTTCTAGATAAGAGATGACTTGAAAATTCAAGCTCCGGTGCTGAGCGGCCGCTTGCTGTTTCAGTCGTCTCACCAACGGCTCTGGAATATTTTTGATGGTCAAGGTCGCCATAGTCCCCCCTGAAGGTTCCATTTCGAATCCGTTATGGATGCTACCTTGGGTAGGAGGATCTCGTCAAGAACGGCTTGTATTTCGCGTTGTGCGGATCAGGCGAGCACGGTAGCAGAACCCGGTTCAATCCCCTACCTGCCCTTCTTGAAATAGCTGATTCATGATCTGATTTCTTTTTTCAGGATCACGATAGTACTTCAGCGCTTTGGTGTAGTTTTCCATCGCGCTTTGGCGTTTGCCTCGGATCGCGTAGATCTCGGCAATGCCGTGATAGGCGCTGGCGTCTTCCTCATTGCACTTGAGTGCCCGGCTGAAGATGTCCGCCGCTTCTTGAAGCCGCTGTTTCCCTAACGCGAGCCACCCGAGGGCAGAGTGGGCTGCACCAAAGTCCGGATTGGCATTGAGCGCATCTAGATAGCTCCGTTGCGCTAAGTCCAGGCGCCCGCGCGTTTCGTAGAGGCCGCCCAGGGCAAAGTGCACTTCGGCATCCTGGGGGTTCAGCTTCAACGCCGCCTTGTATGATTGCACCGCCGGTTCCATTTTCCCTTGTTCAGCCAGGGCACAACCGAGATTGGAATGCGCGGCTGAATCGTTCGGGGTAAGCTTGATCACCTCACGGTACTCCTTGATGGCCATCTCCAGCCGCCCCTGGTCTTGGTAGGCCACACCCAGATTCATCCGTGCCGGTGCATAGTCCGGAGCCAGTCGGACCGCTTCACGATACTCTTTGATCGCCATTTCTAGATGGCCGGCCCGTTCGTGGATCTGTGCCAAAAAGTAGTGCGGATAGGCAGATTGTGGAAGCAGTCTTGCGGCTTCCGCGTATGGTTCCATCGATTGTTCGGATTGACCCGACTGGGCGAGAAACAAGCCCTTCACGAGATGGGCATAGCCGCTGTCTCCATGCTGCACGAGCAGGTCGTTTACCCAGCTCCCCACGGCTGCGATGTGTTCCTGGGCTTCAAGACAGAGGGCATGGGTTTTCCAGGCCTCCGCAAACCGTCCTTGCACGAGGTACACCACATTTCTCGCAAAGAGCGGACGCGGGTCCTTCGCTCCGTCCGGATCTCGGCTCCACGCTAGAGACTCAGCAAAGAGGGTGTCCCATGCGCCGGCCAAAATGGCGGCTTCGCATTGTTCCTGAAGGGTGTGCATGAGCGGTACGAGGATCTTATCGAGTCAGCGCGTCTTCGACATCAGGTGGTGTCGCCTGGATTTGTTCGCCGAGGAAGGGAAATTTCTTGGCCAGCTGTTGCTTCATCTGCCAGGCCACCATTCGGTACGACCAATGGCCTTTCACGCCGGACCGTAGTTTGCTGATATATTCTGCTTCCGCATAGTCCATCTTAAACAAGCACCGGACTTTGAAGCCAAACGGAATGGCGTAGAGTGAAGCTTCTTGGTCCTTCTTCCTCAACGAGTCGATATCCTGACGCACGGCATCCATGGCTTGCCGGTACTCCTGATCCAAACCGGCGTCGATCAACGATTGCGGGACATCGTACCCGTGAACGGTCGTGAAGTTCTGTTGCACCTGCTGGCACCGGCGATGGCGGTGCATATCTCGCCAAGCACCAATGTCCATGAGGATATCGAATATGAATGCATAGCCGCTGCGGAACTCTTTGATGAGTTCATCATATGGACCACGCTGTCTAGTGGCCACTTCAATGGTCGCGTGTTTTTCCTTCTCGGTCCACTCTCTCACCACGTCGAGGATCTTGCGATAGGGAGCCTGTGAGACACGATAGAGCAGCGTCGTGACAATTTCGTCGACCGGATGATGGGAGTCCACCAGCTCGACCGACTCCACGACTCCCCACCTCCCAGGCTGATCCAACCCCGTGCCGCGTAAGACTTCTTTCGCATGGCGAGCAAGATCGGCATACACCGTTTCTTGGTAGACATTCGCCTTTGCATGCCGAGCCAGGGTCGGCGCCAGAGGGTCGCTCAGGCCTCCGCCTGTTTGGCCACAGAGTTCGCTCCATAGATGTACCGGCGGACGCTGGCACGCGTCCTTCAAATCCTCCCCGATCGCCCGTAACTCCGGGAGTTGTGACGACAGGAGGCGAGTGATCTGTTTCTCCAAGGTCCGGATACTGACGACCTGTCCGACATTGGTCTTTGCCGCAAGGGGAAGCAAGTACCGAGTGACATCGAACGCCCGTGCCGCGATGGTCCGGTCATAGTCGGCCTGCTTCATCGACTCAGGCCGTGGCTCGCGTGTAGCGAGGAATTGTTTCAGAGGCTCGTGGAGGAGTCGGTACACATCCCCAAGGCTTCGGAGAATCCCTTCATACAAAGCCTCGGTTTCACTTCCACGAATTTGGCCTGGGACGAACCATCGGCTCGAGGCAAAATTCTGATAGCGGCTGGATTTCGCCTGACCATCCCACAGCGGCTCATCTTCCAGTCGAATCGCCGCAAGTTCAGAAATCTCCTCGAAGCAGATGATGACGTGTCCTAGATCGGCGATCGACGCATGTCCGTAATCAAAATAAAACTGCTCCCAGAATTTTTCCGACGAATGTCCGTGCACCCATCGAATACTCTCCTCAATGGAGTCGGGAGATCGGCTGTACCGTGCCAGCGCATAGGCGGACTTTTCAGGGGGCATAGGGGCCAGGGCCAGAACCCGACGGCCTGATTGATCTTGGCTCATAGAAGATTGAGTGACAGGGACCGTATCATAAGCTGGGCACTATACCTCTCGAGGTAGGACGGCGCAAGCACCACGCCGTTGACTTGCCGCCGAGGCCGCCGCTATAGTCCGCGCGAACTCTGCTGTAGGACAGACACATACGTAAGGAGATAATTCCGTGTCCGTGATCAAAGGTGTCAAAGGTGTCAAGGACCTGTTGCCGGAAGAAACCCCCCGCTGGCGGTTCATCGAAGAGTCTGCGAGGCGATGGGCGACCCGGTATGGATTTCACGAAATCCGTATTCCAATCTTTGAGGTGACCACCTTATTTGCACGGAGTATCGGTGCATCCACGGATATCGTCGAAAAAGAGATGTACACGTTCCCGGATCGGGATGGTACCTCGTTAACCCTCCGACCGGAGGGAACTGCCGGTACAGTCAGGTCCTATATCGAACACAATCGCGCCGCGATTCCGGTACCTCAAAAATATTTCTATACTGGTCCGATGTTTCGTCACGAGCGCCCGCAGGCTGGCAGGCTGAGACAGTTCCATCAATTTGGTGTTGAATCATATGGAATAGCAGATCCGCGTGCCGATGTTGAGGTAATTGCCCTCCTCTGGCACATACTCCATGAGCTAGGCCTTCCGAGCCTCACCCTCGAAATCAATAACCTTGGCCAGGCTGCTGACCGAGATCTCTACCGCCCTATTCTTGTCGGCTATCTCAAACACCATGAGGCGGGGTTGTGCGGTAATTGCAAACACCGCATCGAGGCGAACCCCCTTCGCGTCCTGGATTGCAAGGTTCCTGAGTGCCGAATCATTACAGAACAGGCTCCTCGTCTCTCCGAATCTCTCTCGGAGACCGCCCGTTCCTACTTCGCTCAAGTACTGGCCGGCCTCGATCTCATCCACATACCCTATTCCTTAAACCACCGGCTGGTGCGAGGCCTCGACTACTACAATCTCACAACGTTTGAAGTGACCGCGACAAACCTCGGAGCTCAAAACGCAGTCGGCGCAGGAGGTCGATATGATGGGCTTGTGGAAACACTCGGAGGTGCCTCAACTCCGGCCGTTGGTTTTGCCGTTGGGCTTGAACGTATCGCCATGTTGTTGCCAGACTCTCCGAAATCTCTATCGCCCCATGACAGGATTATTTATGTTGCGGGGTTCGGAGATCAAGGATCCATCGCCGGGCTTACTGCGCTCGAAGAACTCCGCCTCTCTGGTATACCGGCTGTTTCCGACTTTAGGTCGACAACTTTAAAGGCTCACCTTCGCCAAGCTGATCGGCTTGGCTGTCAGTTCGCTCTCATGCTCGGTGACGACGAAGTTGTGAAGGGAGTAGCCATGCTCAGGAATATGGAATCTAAGAATCAGTATGAGGTTCTTTTGTCATCTCTGAGTAGCCAGATACAAGCTCTTCTTCTGCCTTCTTGAGTGCTGCTTTTCGGCATTGACTTTCCCCTCAAAACCACTTAGTCTGAGTGTAGGTGATAAATTATCGAATCTACTGAATATTCATATAAATTCCTGTGAATTAACCTGTGAAGAGAAAAATTGGATTCCTGCTGGCTCTCCCTCCGACACATCAAAGCTCCGAGACAGTTACTGGACTCGCCCGCGCGGCACTAGATGCCGGTCATGAGGTGTATCTCTATCTCATTGATGAGGGTGTTAAAAATATGAATTCTCACTCATATCGAGACCTTGCTCAGGCAGGAGTCCGAATGTTTGTATGTGCATATGGCTGTCAACAACATCACGTTTCAACAGTGAATGTTGAAAAGGAGTTCACTTTATGTGGGTTAGTCGTTCTCTCTGGACTCATTGATGCTTGTAAGCCATTTATTTCCTTCACGTAAGGCGATTCATATCTCGAGTGGCAAAAAACGTCGCGGTTGTTATTCAAGAAGATCCTCGAATCACGCATAGGCCAGTTGAGGCGTTGCGGATTGCTCTCGGTCTTGTCGCTGGATCTCATAGCACGACTGTCATCTTACTCGGCGAGGCTGTCCGCCTGTTGAGTAGTGATAGCGATGATATTGTCGATCTTGATATTCTTGAGAAGTACCTTCCCTCAATTGAGCAACTTGAGATCCCTTTTATACTCCCGAAAGTATTTGATCTTTCAGAATTAAGTGGGAAATTCTCTATTCGCTGTGAATCAGAGGATACTGTGGCTGCTGTTATTCAATCTATGGATTGCGCACTCGTTTTTTGACGAAGAGGATCTGATGGAGTCGGTAGTTTATTTAGTTCGGTCACCTCGGGAGACGATTTCACCATTTCTCTATCCCAAAACAAAGAACGTTACTATCGTTGCGCTCGAAAAGACCCTTGTCGCGGGAAGGGTAGTAGAAAGTGTGTCTGGTTGTTCTAAAGAGAAGGGGACAACACTGTCTTATAATGAGCTCCTTGAACTACTGATGGGAACTAGTCGGGTTATTACTCTGTAACTCCGATATCCTGGAATAAAGAAAATTCGTCGTCGTCGGAGTAGAAGTAGTAAAGTGTATAGGGTGGATAGTGTATAAGTTGTTGATAATATTTAAAATTAAAATTATTTCTTCTCTGCGTAACTCTGGGGAAATCCTCTGAAAAGAGGTATAGGAATGTGTGAGTAGCTCGTTGATGGGTTTGAAGGAGTGGTCATCAGCTCGACAGAATGTGGCTAGGCATGCTATTCAGCGCGCCTTCCTTACAGGCAAAAACGGGTAAAATGAGTAGTTATCCACAAGTGTGAGTAATCCTGTGTATAGAGGGTGAATGCGATCTATGAGTATAGAGATTGAGTGGGATGAGGCGCTTGAGTACATTCAACAGAAGGTACCGAAACAGGTTTTTGACACCTGGTTTCTGCCGGTGCAATTCGATAAGGTTGAAAATTCAACGATTTATCTCGGAGTACCCAATAAATTCTTTGGAGAGTGGTTGGATACGCATTATGGTGCTCTCCTTGCTGAAGCTGTAGCGATAGCCGGTGGGGGTGAACCTCTGACCGTCGCATTTATTGTTCGGGAGAAAACATCCGCATCTCAGACCGAGCTCCCATCCGTAGTACAGGGAGGGAAGGGGCAGGTTCCACCAAAACCACGGCGTGGTATTCTTCTCAACCCTAAATATACATTCAGGAATTTTGTGGTTGGGGCTGGAAATCAGTTTGCCCATGCGGCTTGTATGGCTGTGGCGGAGCAACCAGGCCAAACCTACAACCCCTTGTTTATCTATGGAGGTGTTGGACTGGGAAAAACTCATCTCCTTAACGCCATAGGGAATCATGTGGCGGAACAAAGAGATCTCCGAATTGCGTATCTCACGACCGAACAATTCACAAACGAGGTCATTAACTCGATTCGTTACGATAAAATGATGGATCTTCGAAAGCGCTACCGACACATCGATATGCTGATGATCGATGATATTCAATTTCTCGTCGGGAAGGAGCGGACACAGGAAGAGTTTTTCCACACGTTCAACGCGCTCTACGAAGGCCATAAGCAAATTGTGTTGTCGAGCGATCGCTTTCCGAAGGATATGCCCGATATCGAGGAACGTTTACGCTCCCGATTCGAGTGGGGCTTAATCGCCGACTTACAGCCTCCAGATGTCGAGACACGGATCGCGATTCTGAGGAAAAAGTCCGAGGATGAAGGGGTCAAACTACCCGAGGATGTCATCCAGTTTCTCTCAACCACCATGAAGAGCAATATTCGGGAATTAGAAGGAAGTCTGGTTCGGCTAGGAGCCTATGCATCGCTCACTGGGCAAGTCATTAGCCTCGATCTCGCCAAAACTGTTCTTCGAGATCTCATCGGAGATAAGAAAAAGGTTGTTGCGATGGATGACATCCAGGAAGCCGTCTGCGCTCAATTTCATGTCAAGATCGCGGAACTGAAATCTCGGCGCCGAAGCAAGACACTGGTCCATCCTCGACAGATTGCGATGTATCTCTGTCGGGAGTTGACGGACGCTTCATACCCTGAGATTGGCCGGCAATTCGGCGGGAAAGACCATACGACAATTATTCACGCCTGCCGCCAGGTGACGAAAGCCAAGGAGACCGATACGGGATTGCAGACGACGATCGAATCATTAAAAGAACAGATCCTTCGCAGTTAGCGACGTCGATGGGGGAGCATTCCATGAAAGTACGGATCGGGCGAGACGAGTTGTTGACGGGCCTTCAGCGTGTGCAGGGCGTCGTGGAAAAACGCAACACCATGCCCATTCTGTCGAATATCCTGCTGGAAGCCAAGCAGGATGGTGTCGAGATTGTGGCGACAGACCTTGAGCTCGGCATGAGAGGTCTGTACAAGGCGACGGTGTTATCGACAGGAGGGGTCACCATATCAGCTAGGAAACTCTTTGAAATCGTGAAGGAGTTACCGGCTGGTGACATCGAGTTGACGGCAACGGACAATAACTGGACGACGATTCAGGCGGGGAGGAGCCAATTTAAAATCGTGGGCCTCCCCAGCTCCGATTATCCGGCGTTACCGGCGATCGAGCGAGAGGGATTAATGCCGTTGGCGGGAGACGGTCTGCTCGAATTGATTCGAAAGACGCTCTTTGCAGCAGGAGACAACGATGCTCGGTACATTCTGAACGGGCTATTGGTCACGTTGATTGTCACTGATAAGAAGACGACGCTCCGATTAGTCGGCACGGACGGCCATCGTCTGGCTGTTGCAGAACAAGAGGTCGGCAAAGCGGGGGCCAAGGCGACGGGCGTTCCGCAGGAAATGAAAGCGATTATTCCCAAGAAAGCCGCGCACGAAATCCGGCATCTCTTGGAAGAAGGCGGAGATGGTGAACCGCTCATCGGGTTCTCGAAAAATCTCATGATCTTTCGGAAGAGCGGCCTGCTCCTGACGTCACGGCTGATGGAGGGCAATTATCCGAACTACCAACAGGTCATCCCAAAAGATGGAGGCAAAACCATCAGCGTCAATCGGACAGATTTGGAGAGTGCCCTGCGTCGTGTGTCGGTCTTGTCGAAAGACAAGGCCAGCGCGGTAAAACTTTCCTTTGGACCCGGCAAGATGACGCTATTTTCTGCCAGCCCTGATTTCGGCGAAGCGACCGAAGAATTGCCAGCCCGCTACGAGGGAGAAAGCTTGACGACCGGCTTCAACGCTCGGTACCTCCTGGATGTCTTTAGCGTGATGGAGGGAGAAACGATTTCGCTCCAGATGGAAACCCCGCTGAGTCCCTGTCTGGTTCAGGAACCGGAGAGCCCCGGTTTCAAGTGTGTTGTCATGCCGGTGAAGATTTAGCGGAATGCTGGACGCACGCAGGATCATCGTTCCTCTCTTTCTGGGTGGCTCCACATATCGTATCCTAGATATTACCCCATGGACGAAAACCTTGTCCCAAACTGACATAAGTCCTCTGATCACGAGGATGGAATAGGTAGCGGATGGCCACGGAAGAACAGTCTCCAACCAAGTCTGATAGCTATAGTGCTGATCAAATTAAAGTCCTCGAAGGACTCGATGCGGTCCGCAAACGGCCAGCGATGTACATCGGCAGCACCGGAGTCGATGGATTACATCATCTCGTCTATGAAGTCGTCGACAACAGCGTCGATGAACATATGGCGGGATTCGGGGAAGCCATCGAGGTGACCATCCACATCGACGGAAGCGTGACGGTGACCGACAACGGGCGCGGAATCCCCACCGGGATGCATCCGACACAGAAGAAGTCTGCGGCCGAAGTCGCTCTCACCGTTCTCCATGCGGGAGGCAAGTTCGAACAGGGCGCGTACACCGTCTCCGGCGGTCTACATGGAGTGGGCATCTCCGTCGTGAATGCCTTGTCCGAGTGGCTGGAGCTGGAGATCTGGCAGGACGCCCAAGTGTTCGAACAGCGATACGAACGAGGGAAACCCAACGCACCTCTCACTGCCACAGGCAAGACCAAACGCCGAGGAACCAAGGTCCGGTTTAAGCCGGACGGCCAAGTCTTTGAAACGCTGGAGTTCAGTTTTGATGTGTTGGCTCAGCGGCTGCGGGAACTGGCTTTCTTGAACAAGGGTCTCGCCATCACGCTCCGAGATGAACGGAAAGAACCGGCAAAAGAACAGGTCTTCTTGTACAAGGGCGGCATTGTATCCTTCGTTGAGCACCTCAACGAAGCCAAAACACCCCTGCACAAGCCGATCTACGTCAAAGTCGAGAAGCCGGAAATGATTCTGGAAGTGGCGCTTCAGTACAACGACAGCTACGCCGAAAATCTCTTTTCGTTTGCGAACAACATCAATACGAAGGAAGGCGGCACGCACTTGGTCGGGTTCAAAGCCGCCCTCACCAGGACGATCAATAATTACGCCAATGCCAATGACCTGCTCAAGAAAGAAACCGAATCGCTCACCGGAGACGATGTACGGGAAGGACTGACGTCGGTGGTGAGTGTCAAGGTTCGCAATCCGCAGTTCGAAGGCCAGACTAAAGCCAAGCTCGGGAACAGTGAGGTGAAGGGCGTGGTTGAGGCTGCGGTCAACGAGGCCTTGGGAAATTATTTTGAGGAAAACCCTCCAGTCGCCAAAAAGATCATTGGCAAGGCCGTCGACGCGGCTCGTGCGAGAGAAGCGGCGCGGAAAGCAAAGGATCTGATCAGGCGCAAGAGTGCCCTGGATGGTGGTTCGCTGCCAGGGAAATTGGCGGATTGCTCAGAAAAAGACCCGGCGTTGAGCGAGCTGTACATTGTGGAAGGCGATTCAGCCGGTGGATCTGCGAAACAGGGACGTGACCGCAAATTTCAGGCGATCTTGCCACTCAAGGGAAAGATCTTGAATGTGGAGAAGGCGCGGTTCGACAAGATGCTCTCCAGCGATGAGATCCGAACGCTCATCATGGCGCTGGGCACCGGGATCGGTCGTAGGCGGGAAGAAGGGGATAAGCCGGAGAAAGATGCGTTCGATATTGCGAAAGCTCGGTACCACAAGATCATTCTTATGACCGATGCTGATGTAGACGGAAGCCACATTCGGACATTGTTGTTGACGTTCTTCTTCCGGCAGATGCCGGAGCTGATCGAACGGGGGTATATCTATATCGCGCAGCCGCCGCTGTTCAAAGTCAAGAAAGGTAAGACGGAGCGGTACCTCAAAGATGAAGGGTTATTGAACGAATACCTCGCCGACTTGGCAGTCGAGGACGTTGAACTCTTTATGGAGGGAGCTCAGGGTTACGTGACCGGGCGTCGGCTTCTGCCCATCCTGAAGAAAATGATTACCTTCGAAACCTTGCTCGGTCGTCTCAATAAGAAATCATACGAGGCCGCAATGCTTCGTGCCTTTGTCGATGAACCGGGGCTCGATCGCGAACGGCTCAAGGATCGTGCAGCTCTTCAACGATCCATCGAGAATGTCACGCAATCACTGGCCGTGGTGTTTCCGAATGTGACCCCAACGGTTGATATTCTCGTGGACGAGGAACACCAGTCGAACAAGGTCGCCTGCCGACTGCACGCGAGCGGGGTCACCCATGAGTTGGAAGTGACACATGACCTGGTCGGGTCCGCCGACTTCCGGGAACTCCAAAAACTGACGCCCTCTGCAATCGGACTGGGGCGGGCTCCGTACAAGCTCAAGGCCAAGGGCGAGGAAAAATCGTTTCAATCCACGGATGAGTTGGTGAAGGCCATTCTGGATACGGGAAAGCAAGGCCTCAGCATTCAGCGCTATAAGGGTCTCGGGGAAATGAACCCGGGACAGCTCTGGGAAACGACCATGAACCCAGAAATACGAACGCTCCTGAGGGTGACTCTTGAAGACCTCACTGGCGTGGATGAGATCTTTACCATCTTGATGGGCGATGAGGTTGAACCGAGGCGCAACTTCATTCAAACCCATGCGCTCGAAGTTCGGAATTTGGATGTCTAGCTAGGAAGCTGTTAGCCTTCAGCGATCAGCTTTCCGGAGCTGGTGCCTGAAAGCTTATAGCTATGCGCTTTGAGGAGAAGACATGCCCCCTGATGAACGGTTAGGTCATATCGCGATCGAAGACGAGATGAAGTCCTCCTATCTCGATTACGCCATGAGCGTCATCGTGGGACGGGCGTTGCCTGATGTCCGTGACGGGCTGAAGCCGGTGCATCGGCGGATCCTCTTTGGAATGAGTGAAATGGGTTTGGCCTCCAATCGAGCCTACCGCAAATCAGCCAAGATCGTTGGCGAAATCATGGGGAACTATCACCCCCATGGGGATTCGGCTATCTACGACACCCTCGTGCGGATGGCGCAGGACTTCAACATGCGCTATCCCCTCGTTGACGGCCAAGGCAACTATGGGTCGATGGACGGGGACTCACCGGCGGCTATGCGGTACACCGAAGCCCGCATGACCAAGCTGGCTGAGGAGATGTTGGCCGATATCGACAAAGAAACCGTCGATTTCGGCCCTAACTATGACGAGTCGCGGCAAGAACCATTGGTGCTTCCGACCAGAGTGCCGAACCTCTTGATCAATGGGGCGGGGGGTATCGCAGTCGGCTACGCCACCAATATTCCCACGCACAACATTGCTGAAATTATTGATGGGCTCCTTCTGTTGCTGGAGAACCCCGAGGTCACGATCGCCCAACTCATGAAGAAAATTCCCGGACCGGACTTTCCCACGGCCGGCTTCATCTATGGCATGGGTGGGATCAAGGAAGCCTACGAGACGGGGCGTGGGCTCTTGAAGTTGCGCGCAAAGGTCGTGGTCGAGACCGACGAACGTACCGAGCGAGAACGGCTCATCGTCACGGAAATTCCCTACCAAGTGAACAAGGCCAAGCTGA
This sequence comes from Nitrospira sp. BLG_1, assembly GCF_047338595.1. NCBI lineage: Bacteria > Pseudomonadati > Nitrospirota > Nitrospiria > Nitrospirales > Nitrospiraceae > Nitrospira > Nitrospira sp. BLG_1. Next base: position 286,377 of record NZ_JBLFBO010000001.1, on the reverse strand, counting down.
TCGAAAAGATCGCGGAGTTGATCCAGGACGATCGCATCAAAGGCATCTCCGATCTCCGAGACGAATCGTCTGATCGTGAAGGAGTTCGGGTGGTTATCGAACTGAAGCGGAATGAAATTCCCTTGGTGGTGTTGAATAATCTGTATAAACATACCCAACTCGAGACGACCTTCGGGGTCATCATGTTGGCGCTGGTAAACAATCGCCCGGAGATCCTCACTCTCAAGCAGATCCTGCATCATTTCCTCGAGCATCGACGCGAAGTCGTGGTGAGGCGGACCGCCTTCGAACTCAGAAAGGCCGAAGAACGGGCGCATATTCTCGAAGGACTCAAGATCGCCCTCGATCATCTTGACGCCGTCATCGCGCTCATCAGACGATCGCAGTCACCTGACGAAGCCCGTGCAGGGTTGATGCGGGAATTTGGTCTGACCGAGATCCAAGCCACTGCGATTCTCGACATGCGGCTGCAGCGTTTGACGCAACTGGAGCGGACCAAACTCATTGAAGAGTATCAGGAGGTGCTCAAGCAGATTGAATATCTGAAATCCGTGTTGGCCAGCGAGTCGTTGGTGCGCACCATCATCCAGAACGAGCTTACTGAGATTCGCGAAGCGTACAAAGATGACCGCCGGACCCAGATCGTCAAGGAAGAAGCCGAGATTAGTCTCGAAGATCTGATTGCAGCAGAAGAGGTGATCGTCACGATCTCGCATTCCGGATACATCAAGCGAAATGCCGTGTCCCTCTACCGGGCTCAGCGACGCGGAGGGAAAGGCAAGATCGGGATGGGGATTAAGGAGGAGGATTTCGTCGAAACGCTCTTTTCCGCCTCCACCCACGATTCGCTCCTGTTTTTTAGCGATGCCGGAAAGGTCTACTGGCTGAAAGTCCATGAGATTCCAGAAGCCAGCCGGTCAGCGAAAGGGAAAGCGCTCGTCAATCTGCTTGCCTTGGCCGGGAGTGAAAAGGTGACCGCAACCTTGCCGGTCAAAGAGTTTCGTGATGACCGCTATATCGTGATGGCGACCAAAAAGGGGATCATCAAGAAAACGGAATTGTCCGCATTCAGCAACCCCAGGCAGGGCGGGATCATCGCGCTAGGACTCGAAGGCGGGGATAAGTTGATCGGGGCTCAACTGACCGATGGGCAGCGCGAAATTTTATTGGGGACGCGCCAAGGCATTACGATCCGATTCAAAGAAGAGGAAGTGCGGTCGATGGGTCGGATGGCGCACGGTGTGAAAGGGATCACACTCGAAGAGGGCAACGAAGTCATCGGAATGGAAACCATTACTCCGGATTCGACCACCTCGATCTTGACCGTGACAGAAGGTGGTTACGGCAAGCGGACACCGGTGGGCGAATATCGAATACAGGGACGCGGCGGAAAAGGCATCATCAGCGTCAAGACCACTGAACGAAACGGATTGGCCGTGGGGTTCCTTCAAGTACGAGATGACGATCAGATCATGCTGATGGCTGCGCAGGGGAAAGTGCTGCGCTGCAAAGTGGATGATATCCGCGAAATCGGACGGAACACCCAAGGTGTTCGGCTTCTCGATCTCGATGGCGAAGGAGACCGAGTCGTCGCCGTGGCCAGATTGGCGGACGCCGCCGAACGAGAGGATGCTACGTCGGAGGACACCCCCGAGAACTCATCGGATTAAGCCAACCGGTCATTCGATGTCCAAACCGCTCTCTGCTTCTATGCCTCCGAATGACCAAAAGACCAAGAAGCCCCTCGACATTGTCGTCAAGTTCGCCCTCAGCGTCTTTGTCGGATCGTTTGCCTTAATCTGGGGAGGTATGTATCTGAGCCGTCCTGATCGATCGATTCCTCCCTATACGGTCGGTGCACAATCCGGCCTTCTCGTCGTGACGGACGTTCCTCGTGGTACAACCGATGAAGAGGTGGAGTCGTTGGTGAAACGCTTTCGAAAGGTCGGCCACCAGACCCATGATTTCGCTCGGATGAAGATCTATCCCACGACTCCTGGCGATCCAGATGGGTCATACAAGCAAATCATGATTTACGTATTTGATGATCATGGATGGACCGATCCGGATGTCCTAGCTAAGTATCTGGCTGGAGATGCCTCCGTGGCCAAAGACTATGAAAGGGCTATGCGCGGATATTATCGATTGCTGGATCAGGAGGAAGACGGTGGTCTCGGTCCAATGCCACAGGGCGGACGAATTTCCATCGAGACCCGGGTCCTATTCAAGGGGCGCGTGACGGACCCTTTGCCGGTTGAGGCGGAACCTGAGGGTATCGCGATATCACCTCTCTAAATCGCTCGCGAAGCGAGGGGTCTTGGATGGTCGTGGTGTGTGTCACGACTTCAGCCCATGAGCTCTCGGACTGCGCCGATCGGATATCGGGATCGAGATCACCCGGGGGTACTGCCAGATCGTTCGGAAGCTCTCCGACACGACCGACAATGTCCGTCACGAGTTCGGGATCAACGTCTGCCTGTAGTTTTGTGAGGAGAGCCGGTTTGAGAAAGGTCAATTGTTGAAGCCAGACGGAATTCCTGACGGTCAAATACAGCTTTTTGAATCGAATATTGGCCGGCCAGGTGTGGGACGCCATGGGCTCACCGACGATATCGCGCCACTGATGCTGCAAGCGCAGCTCCACCAGTCTCGATTCAAGGCCAAGTCGTTTGGACAGACCGGACAGAATCGTGCCGAAAGAATCGAGGGTGCCGGGGCGAGCCATCCGGTATCATAGGCGCTCGCGAAGACCGAGATCAAGGTAGTGGTGTCTGGGTATGGCGAAAGACAAAGAAGATCAACAGAAGGTGGTGGCCACCAACCGGAAAGCCTACCACGATTATTTTATCGAAGACAAATTCGAAGCCGGGATTGTGCTCAAAGGTACCGAGGTGAAATCGCTTCGGGACAGACGAGTGAACCTGCAAGACAGTTATGCGGGTGTCAAAGACGGCGAGGTCTTTCTCTACCACTGCCACATCAGTCCCTATAGTCACGGCAATATTATGAACCATGACCCGGTCAGAACTCGCAAATTGCTTCTTCATCGAAAGGAGATCAACAAGCTCCTCGGAAAGACACAGCAGAAGGGGCTCACGCTGATTCCGCTCCGAATCTACTTCTCAGAACGAGGCCAGGCGAAGGTTGAACTCGGATTGGCGAAGGGGAAAAAGCAGCATGATCGCCGTGATTCCATCAGGGCTCGTGAAGCAGGGCGTGAAGTAGAACGGGCGATCAAGGAGAGAAAGTAATGAGAGTGGGGTAGAGCGACAGCCGTTTAAGCAGGGGAGAGCCTCATGGTCAGAGAGCAGAGAGCGTTCCGATCATGATGGAGTCATCTACCCACCTTCCATCGAACCGAACCACATTCCGCTTCGCCGACAGAACCCGACCTCACCGCTGCCTTCTGCATGCCTGGTTTGAGACTGCGGAAGGTCCGAAAGGATCCGCTTCTTACGTAGCCCGTCCTCTCCCCAGTGACACCCCGGTGGGTTCCTGCTGGGACCTCCAAAGAAGGTAGACCTTCTTACTTCAATACTGCGGTCTGCCGGCCAGACAAGGGCACGACCCAACAACGGGGCTGTTCCGATTACCCTCGTGAGAGCTGCAACATTGCGTACAACACGCCGAAGATGCTGACCAAGATGAACACTTCAATAAAGGAGACCATGATCGTTCTTCACCCCCCTTCTCTTTTTTATAAGAATACGCTGTCAAGATGAAGCTACCGTGAGGAGATCATGAAGAGTTCTTCATATAGAACTGGTCCGGCCATGTTGCTGGAACAGATTGATAACGCGAAGAAGTCTGCACGTTCGGGGTTGCTCCGTGGTTAAGGGGTCAGCCAAACGACCGAACAGCACGCTCGAAAAGGCCACCATACTTGCTTTCGCATCATGTGCAGAACCAGTTCAGGGTACGAGAGTAGGACTCATTTCCTCGCACACAACAGCAGCACCGGCTAAGCTTGTGGCATGTCGGGGAGTGCTATAAACTAGGCTCCTTTGGCGATGAGAAATATCACCGGTCGAAGAGGATTTAGCCGAGCGTTCTGTTAATTAGGTGGAGCTGGAGAGAGGAGCAAGCATGGGCAACCGCAGGGTGAAGACAGACCCTTTGTTGACCTCGCTGGTGACGGAAATGCTCCCACCATGGGTTTCCATGATTTCCTTCACAATGGGGAGCCCAAGACCAGTCCCGCCGGCATCTTTCGCCCGCGCCCAATCGGTTCGGTAGAAACGTTCGAAGAGATGCGGAATATTCTCCGGCTCGATCCCATGACCCGTATCTTCGACGGCGATGGCAACCTCACGTCCGACTGCATGCAGACGAACGGTCACGGATCCGCCCGAGGGTGTGTACCGTAACGCGTTGTCCAGCAAGTTGATCAGGGCTTGCTTGAGCCACTGTGCGTCACCGAGCACAGAGGGCACCGGCTGGGACTCGAACGTCAACGTGATCTGACGGTCATCCGCCAAGAGTATCAACTCATCGATAAGCTCTTGAATCAACGGCTCCAAAGCAAGGGGCACGAGGTTAACCGGAGGTTTGCTACTGGTGAACTTTGCCAGAGTCAACAAGGGACGGGTTAACGCGATGAGCCGGTCGACCTGTTGGAGGTTGTTGAGCAGCACCTCGTGATACTCTTCGGTCGTCCGGGCTTTCATGAGTGCCACTTCGAGGTTTCCCTGAAGGATGGTCAGGGGCGTTTTCATTTCGTGGGCGGCGATTTCACAAAAATTTCGCTGGACTTCACTTCCGCGCTGGAATTGATCCAATACGGAATTCACCGCCTGGGTGAGTCGCCGGAATTCTCGATAGGGTGAATCGAGCGCCAGGCGTTTCCCAAGGTCGGCCTCCGACATGGTCTCGGCTCCCTTGCACAGGGTCTCAATCGGGGCCAGCACTTTCTTGGCCAACCAAAGACTTCCCACCCATGCCACAAACAGCGTGGCGCCGGATCCAAGGCTGAGCAAGAACACGAGCCCATGGAGCGTTTCCTGGTAGTGCAGCAAGGACGTTTCCGCCTGCAACACATACCGGAGACGTCCACCCTGTACGACAAGAGGCAGGAAGAGATGTCGTGCAGGAACGCCGTCCGGTGCGGTCAGCGTATCGAAGACAAGCGTCGAAATGCGGACTCGCTCAAGCACGCGGGGGGACAGCGAGTCTTGCGGGGAAGCATGGGGGCTGCTCCACAGAAGTCGGCCATCCGTCGAAAAGATGCGAAGGGCATGCGTGACATCAGGCAATACGTGCTGTTCCGTCAGGCTTTGGGTCAATTCATTCGTGGGAGCAATTTTGCGGTCATGCTTTTCGAGAATATCCGGATACTGCTCCACGAACTCGGCCAGACTCTCCGCCAGCACCAGCAGGCGCCCGTCGACGAACCGTTGCAGCAGGGTTTCACTGGCGGCATACACAAGCCCGGAAAACAGGAGAAGCCCGGCCATCAGAACGAAGGCGGACCAACTGATCAGACTGCGCAATGATTTCATGCGGAGGCGTCCGGCTCTTCGAGCATGTATCCGGCGCCGCGAACCGTCGCGATCAAGGGAGGGGAATAATCTCGATCAATCTTGGCACGGAGGGCGCGGATATGGGCGTCGACGATATTCGTCATTGGGTCGTAACTGATATCCCACACATGTTCGATAATCGCTGTTCGAGTGAGCACGCGATTTTTGTTCCGCAGCAGAAACTCAAGAAGCGAATACTCCTTGTTCGTGAGCGCAATTTCGTGGCCGGCGCGCCAGACACGGTGGGCAGCCGGATCTAATCGAAGATCGGCGGCCTGAAGATGGGCAAGTTGTTGGGAGCTGCCCCGTCGCAAGAGGGCCCGAACCCGAGCGAGCAATTCCACGAATGCGAACGGTTTCTCCAGAAACTGATCGGCACCCGTATCAAAACCTGACACCTTGGTTTCAACTGTGTTGCGTGCCGTCAACAGAAGCACGGGGGTGGAGATACCCTTGTCACGGATGCGTCGGCAGACAGTCAGGCCGTCCAACTTAGGCAGCATGATGTCGAGAATCACAAGATCGTAGGGGTTGTCCAACGCCAGGGCCAAGCCCGCTTCGCCGTCGTTGGCGACATCGACGGCGTACTGCTCTTCTTTCAATCCTTTTCGGATGAACTGAGCCAGATCCGTATCATCTTCAACCAGCAGAATTCTCATCGCCGCCCTTTAGTTCTATGGTTCAGGAGCGCTTCTACAGTAAGTGCCGCTGGGCCACATCCGTCGCTCCCCCGCTGAGAGAGCTCAGGTGGTTCGTACCCACGAGATGCGAACGCTGCTTCACGACGTGCACCGTCTAAGAGGCGGTCGCTTAGCAGAGGCTGCTTTTGCAATCGGTGACCACCAGGTTTGTCGCCTTTTCATCAGCATCAAGCTCAAGGGTCAACCAGGCGATCCCCACCGCTCGCTCATCTTGATGAGCGCCACCACTGCCTTCGAGCAGACTGACCACGTAATAGCGGCCTGCGGGAACTTTTGTGAACCAGAAGTGACCGGTCGGGTTGGCGCGTGTCACACGGAGATAGGGAAGCAAGCGCTTGTCGGTCAGCAATTGGTCCATGACCGTCCGAAGGCACTCGACGACCGAGCTCTGAGCCGTAGCGGCCTCAGTGGACGACGGTCCACCCTTTGAAGGGCACGCGCTTTCCCTGACCTGCTTGTCGAACCACGCGCGAGTATAGGATGAGATGGGAATTAACACGATCGACGCGCCGGCTTGAGTTACGGCTTTGCCTGAAACGGCCCGCAAAAATACCTGTCCTGCTGCGCTTCCATGGCCTTTGGCCTTATAGGCGAACAGTTCTTTCTCATTGAAGGCCGATGGATTTGGCGGAGGCGGCGCAGCGGCCTGTGCTGGAGCCACGAGAGAGCAGCTCATCAGAAAGAAGCAGGCAAGCCAGCACCTAACATCACCATGACGCCGTGTCATGTTGAGGACGCCGACGCCGTGGCTGATTCGTCCTGGGAAGTGAGAACCGGAACCGCCTTGTGCTTGAGGGCACGACCTTTGTCGGGAGTCGGATCGGTGATCAGCCCGTACACCTCTCGACCTTCATGACCCTCCGGCAAATATTCGGTAATCGGCATCCCATCTTCCCGCACAAACAGGAGGCAGTGACAGTATTTGTAGATCTGCATTTCGTCGCACGCGCAGATCCAGCGGCGGAGCTTGGCTTCCGCTTCTTTGTCCTTGTAGAAGTTGCATGGACAGAGCGGTTTCCCCAGTTCATCGATATGAGACGCCAATCCCTTGACGACCGCGTCCGTCACCGCAGCATTCGGGTGCATCGCCGTTCCACTTTTCTCGGCAAAACCCGCGATGAACTTCCTGATTTTCTCGAGGCTTTCCTCTGTCGGTTCAGCCATGGATCTCCTCCTCAGGGCTACAAGGGGCGGAACCGCTAGTTTACAAGGATAATTCGCTCCTTTACAATCCGTCCCTTCACGCTGATTTCGGTAATCAATCATGACGGACGTGGCGAGTCGACAATTGTTGCGAGACCGGCTGGTGTCTGAGTTGAGTCCGACGATCGCGGAGACTCTCGTGACGCGCCTGGCCCAGGAGACCGGCAAGCTAGATCTGTCCGCACAGGTCCTCATGTTGTTGGACGAACTCTCTGAACTGTCTGAGAAAGCAGCCTGTGCGGCGGTGGGAGCACTTCCGGAACTGGACAGAAGGGCCGGGCTTTCACAGATCATATTGTGGCTGGACCTTGGTATTGCTTTGACGGAGTCATCCGGCGCGTCCGCACTGAAATATTTCAAGGAAAGCCCTTTGGTCCTCGGGCTGATCGATTCCGGCGATGTCCGTACTGAGGTCTTGACCATCGGGCTGGAGATCGCCGAGCAAGATCCGAACGTGGCACTCGAATACATGCGTCAGGCTCCGCAGATCCTGTCCGACGTTCCCGTGACAGACCTCCGACCCTGGCTGGAAATCGCCGCGGAACTTACCCAGATCAACGTGGTCGTCGGACTGGAGTTTGTTCGGCACATCGGGAAGCTGGTTTCCATCCTGCCTCTTGATACGGTGCGAAGCTGGGCGGAGGTAGGTTTGAGGCTGATCGTGCCGAACAGTCTTGGAAAACCGGACTATGTGGCGACCATCGAATTTCTCAGGACCAGCCCGACGATTCTGGGAGAGATCGAAGACTCAGCGGTTCGTGCGAAGGTCGTGTCTCTGTGCCGGTTGTTGACCGAAGAGTCGCCGGAGGTGAGCATGCAATGGCTGGCTGCGTCGCCTCCTCTGCTACGAGGGCTGCCCTCCGTCGAATGGAGGGTCCGAGTGCTGCAGTATGGTTCCTTACTGGCCGAAAAACATGCGGCAGCGGCACTCAAATATCTCCAGCGGGCTCCGGAGTTGGTTGCACTCATCGGAAATATTCCAGATGCACTGTCACGATTCGAGAATTGGTTCAAGGCTGGAATGGAAGTGTTGGCCTACAGCCCGGACGGAGCGCTGGCATATTTTTCCGTTGAGTCTCAAGAAGCGCTCTCTTCTGTCGAAGCAGCGTTGAGCGGAGTACCGTTTCGGCAGGTCGCGCGGCGCCTGACGTTATTTGTCCAGGGACTCTGCGGGGCGGACGTGACGGTAGCCGCACTGCCGGATTCGGTCACGACTCCTGCCCGTGCAACGGTCAGCGAAAATGGGCAAGTCATTTCCTTGCCGGCGTTGCTTCGCCGCTATCCAACGGCCGAGGAGAACGAGCGCCTGTATCTCATGATGGCGGCACATGAAGCCGGCCACATAGAGTTCGGCACGTATCAACTCAAGCTGGAGTCCTTCACCGATCTTGTCGAGACCGTGCGGCATCGATACGGTCGATCCGATAGGGCGAGGCCAGACACCCTAGCTGATCTGTTTCAGCTGTACCCGAACCCCACACTGGTGCGGGATCTCTGGGTTGTGCTGGAGGATGCGAGGGTCGAAGTCTTGCTGCAAACGGAGTATCCGGGACTCCGATGCGACCTTGCTCGTTTCGCGTCTGAGTCCGTTACCCCGCGTGATCCGGCGCAAGGGGTGACGCCGAAGGAGCTCGTGGTCGATTGCCTGTTAAGGCTGTCGCTCGGTGAAGCTGAAGATTCCGTCGTGCCCAAAGCGGTCAAGGAAGAGGTTTCCATTCTGTGGAATCTGTGTCAGCCGGCTCTCATGACTACAGCGACGGCCGAGCAGGCGATACGTGTGGTTGATGCTGTCTACGTGCGGCTCGAGGAACTGTTGGCGGCTCGCGGTGAGATGATACAGGGAGAGGAACGTGAGCAACCGGAGGAGACCACAGCGGCCCAGGCGCAATCGAATGGAGCGGAGGACCAATACCGCTCGGTGACCGAGGTGGCCTATCGTGGCGCGATGAACCCGGAGTTCGTCAGGTGGAGTTCGGAGCCATCGGAGAAACAACCGCACCAGTCCCAGGCCCCAGCGGATGGCCCTGCCAGACGAGATGTTCCGAGCGCGAGACCCGTATCGAAGAGTGGAGAACTACTCCAAGAGGCACGCTCCCTGCCGTCCATTGTGGAAGAATGCCTCACCCTTGAACTCACTCCGCAGTCGAGGCAGCCGTCCGATGACGAACACGCCATCCTCTATTCTGAATGGGACTATCGGATCGAGGACTATCGGATGAATTGGTGTCGCGTGGTGGAACGACCGGCAGATCTCGGGTCCGACGAATTCGTGACGGAGACGTTGGCGGCCCGGCAGAGTACGGTCAAACTGCTCCGCCGGTTTTTTGAAGGGCTGCGTGCTCCGGCCTATCGCCGTGTTGCGGGGCGACCGGATGGAGAAGAGGTGGATCTCGATGCAGTCGTCCGACGAACAGCGGAACAGCAGGCGGGCATGGAAGGCGACGACCGAGTGTATATACACCATGACAAACGAGAGAGGGATGTGGCAGTCGCCTTCCTAATCGATATCAGCGGATCCACAAGTCAACACCTCGGAACCGGTCGGCGGGTGATCGACGTCGAGAAGGAAGCGCTGGTGCTGCTTTGTGAAGCGTTGGAGGCGGTCGGGGATCAGTACGGACTCTATGCGTACTCGGGTCAAGGACGAGCGAAGGTCGAATTTCTGACGATCAAGGACTTTGATGATCGACTGGGAGCGGCGACGGCACGTCGGCTTGGTGGTCTGGCTCCTCGGCACCAAAATCGCGACGGCACCGCAATTCGTCATGCCATGACGAAGCTGTCGACCCGTGATACGAAGCACCGCCTCCTGGTGATGCTGAGTGACGGAAGACCGTTGGATGATCACTATCGGGATGACTATTCGCTGGAGGATACGAAAGCGGCGCTCCGCGAGGCCAAGCGACAGGGAATCGAGACATTTTGCGTGACGATCGACCGGGAAGCGGAGAGCTATGTGCGCCCGCTGTATGATGAGACGCGGTACTGCGTCATCGACCGCGTCGAGACGTTGCCAACCAGATTGCCGCGTATGTACAGGCAATTGACGGCATAGCCCCATTGACAACATGACCAATTCGACAGGAAAACCAGCGGTCCCTGCCTGGCTGTATAAACTTTTCACGGGGCATCAGTATCCCTATGTCCGACGCCTGGCCAAGTTCGGGCAAGTCGTGAAGCCCGGCGAGGATCGTCCTGAGCCGACGAAGGACATGATCGAAGCAAAATTCTGGGAGGTATATCCTCGTTGTCGGGTGAAGGTCTTACAAGAAGTCAAAGAAGGCATGATCGTGGTCTTTCATGATCTCGGTGAGTATCCCCCGGGCAGCTTTCAGGCCCTCGTGGACAATCCGGAGGTGTTTCTGGCAAACACCTATGGGAAAAAGAAGATCAAGGTCAACTTCTATGATGACGAAAATTTCGTGTGTACGATCAACTTCAAAGTTGCAGGGTGGACTGAACATGAACACGCGTGAACAGTCAGGAGTGAGGGGTAAGGGGACGTTACGCTTCACGCCTCACGAATCACGTTTTACGAGGTGGGAATGATGGCACGACCGAAAATCACAGTGGTAGGGGCAGGAAACGTCGGTGGGACGACGGCGCAGCGGTTGGCTGAGAAGAATCTCTATGACGTGGTCCTTGTCGATATCAATGAAGGCATGGCGCAAGGCAAGGCGCTCGATCTTTCTCAAGCTGGGCCAGTGTGCGGTTACGACACCCGGGTTGTCGGCACCAAGGACTATGCCATGACAGCGGGATCGTCGATTGCCGTGATTACGTCCGGCATTCCACGGAAGCCGGGTATGAGTCGCGACGAATTATTGGCGACGAACGCGAAAATCGTGAAGTCCGTCGTCACGGAACTGGTGTCTCGCTCGCCGAACATTATCCTGATCCTGGTCACCAATCCATTGGACGCCATGGTGCACATGGCGCTTCGTGTCAGCGGTCTTCCCAAATCGAAAATCATCGGGATGGCAGGTGTGCTGGACTCGGCGAGAATGCGCACGTTTATCGCCGAAGAACTGAACGTACCGTCGACTGAGGTCGAGGCGATGGTCTTAGGAGGACATGGGGATACGATGGTGCCGCTGCCGCGATATACCACGGTGAAGGGACGACCGGTGTCGGAACTCATGTCGAAAGAAAAATTGGATGCCATTGTGAAGCGGACACGCGATGGCGGAGCAGAAATCGTCGGTCTCTTGAAAACAGGGAGTGCGTTCTATGCTCCGTCGGCCTCAGCCGTCTCCATGGTGGAGGCGATCCACAAGGATGAAAAGCGGGTCATGCCTTGTGCGGTGCTGTGCGAGGGCGAGTATGGGCTGAAGAACGTCATCGTCGGTGTTCCGGTGAAGATCGGATGTGGGGGTGCCGAACAGATTATGGAGTATGACCTGACCAGTGATGAACGAGCGGCATTGGATACGTCAGCCAATGCCGTGCGAGAACTCTGCAGCACAGTCGATCGACTGATGGGATAGGACAGTCACTGGTCAATCGTCATCTGTCATTAGCAAGAGAACGAGTCTTTCACCAGTGACCAATGACAAGTGACTCACGACCGATTCGATCGACGTAGCGGCTTGACATTCAGAGAAAAGCTGTCGTACAGACAACGGCCTAGGCCATCAACCGTTTTTTAAGAGAGGGGAGTTATGAAATTTCTTGAAGATCCGATGCAGACGATGGGAGTGGGATTTGCCCTCACCGTCGTCTTGATCATGATATATCTGGGATTAGCCGGCATTGGCGCGGGCGAGGCGGACTGGGGTCAGATGATCCTTCGCTGGGTGCATTTCCTGGCTGGGATTACCTGGATCGGGCTCCTGTATTTCTTCAACCTGATCAATGCCTCGTTCTTGAAAAGCCTGGATGGGCCGACCAAGAACATCGTGATTCCGAAGCTGATGCCGGCAGCGCTCAATTGGTTTCGGCATGGGGCCACCGTGACCGTGCTGGCCGGGGTGTTATTGTATGGGCATATGTATCACAAGGGTGGAACAGGAGCGGTGGCTTTGGCCATCGGTGGGTTGCTCGGCATCATCATGATGGGCAATGTTCATGGCATTATCTGGCCGAACCAGAAGAAGATCATTGCTGCCGTCACTGCAGCTGCGCAGGGAACCCCGGCGCCGCCCGAGATGGCACAGTGGGGGAGAACCGCCTTGCTCGCTTCCCGCGTGAATTTCATGCTCTCGATTCCCATGCTGTTCTTCATGGGGGCCGGTAGCCATTTCAGATAGAAAATTTGATGCGTGGCCGGAAGGGGGGTACCCCTCCGGCCACGGTTTCCATCACTCTCCTTCTCCTATCTCCTGCCCCTCCATGCCTAGGCTTTGACTAGGCCTCCTAGGCCTAACTGTTTGAGATTCAGGCCCATTTGTGACTGGTTGCCTTGACGGAAGAAGAGGCAGAACCGTATAGTACCCGCTCAACCTTGAAGAATTCAGAGCGGATAGCTATGTCCACGCTTACAGAACCTCGCCTTGTTCAACAGATTGAGGGAGCTCCTTGGGAGATCGAGGGGTATCTCAAAGTCGGCGGCTATGAAGCCTGGAAGCGGTGCGTGAAGGAATTGAACGCGGCTCAAGTCATTGATGAGCTGAAAAAATCAGGGCTTCGTGGACGGGGTGGCGCAGGATTTCCGACAGGGATCAAGTGGGACAAAGTCCTTAATCACCGGGTGAAGGAACGCTATTTCGTGTGCAATGCCGGCGAACATGAGCCGGGCACGTTTAAGGATCGGTATTTATTGAAAACGTTGCCCCATCAACTGATCGAAGGTTGCTTGATCGCTTCCTTCACGGTGCAAGCAAAAGCGTCCTTCATCTACGTGAACCATGAGTACCATGAGGAACAGCAGAATCTGAAGAAAGCCATCGCCCAAGCAAAGGCACATGGATTCTTGGGGAAGAACGTCCTGGGCAGCGGCGTCGATATCGAGTTGGAACTCTTTGATGGTCATGGCAGCTACGTGGCAGGTGAAGAAACGGCGATGTTGGAATCGATGCAGGGTCGTCCCGCGATGCCGCGACAGAAGCCTCCGTTTTATCCGACCGACTTCGGCCTCTATGGTAAACCGACTCTCGTCAATAACGTTGAGACCCTGTGCAACATTCCGCGGATTCTGCACAAAGGCGCCGGGTGGTTTACCCAGATTGGGACGGAGAAGTGTCCCGGGACGATGATGTTTTCGTTGAGTGGATCGGTGAATCGACCCGGTGTGTATGAGATGCCGATGGGCGTGACCATCCGTGAAATGGTCGAAGAGTGTGGTGGCGGAGTACCTGGTGGTCGCAAGATTAAGGCTGTTTTCCCGGGTGGGCCGGCCTTCCCGATGGTGACGGTGGATCAGCTCGATCTCACGATGGACTTCGATTCACTGAAGAAGGCGGGGACTGGGCTAGGGTCAGCCGGGATGATCGTCGTCGACGATGCGACGTGTATGGTGGCGAAGACACTGCATTTTTCGAATTTTTTCAAGAATGAGAGCTGCGGGCAGTGCCCGCCGTGCCGTATGGGTACGAACAACCTGGCCATTCTGATGACCAAGATTGAATCCGGACAGGGTACTCAAAAAGACCTCGACAGTATGTTGCAACTCTGTGGCTTCGTCAAAGGCACTGGCTACTGCACGCTTGTCACCGGTGCGTCGGTTCTGGTGCAGAGCAGTTTGAAGTTGTTCCGTCACGAATACGAAGACCACATCCGACTGCAGCGGTGTCCTTATCAGGAAACACCGGCAGGGATTGTGACCCACTCCTAGGAGGAGACGTCATCATGCCACGAGTGACGTTTCTGCACACGGACGGGCGAAGCGGGGAGGTTGAGGAGAACGTCTCACTGCTTGAGGCTGCCAAGGAATTGGGATTTCGACTGAATCACGATTGCGGCGGGAACGCATCCTGTACGACGTGCCGGGTCGAGGTTCAGATGGGGCAGGAACATCTCTCCGAGATCGACTTTGACGAGCAGGACCTGCTGGATCGCGAAGCGTTGACAGAGCCCTGGCATCGCTTAGCATGTCAGGCTCGTGTGTTGGGGGATGTCGTGGTGCGTGTCCCCGAGGCTAAATGGGAGCAGCCACAGCGAGCGACATCGGAGGCAAGGGGTTGATATTGGAAGAAGAGGTGTTAGACTAACATTCTAGCCAGCCGAGTAGGCTGGAACGATCCATAGAGGAGGATGACAATGGTTAACATTACGGCGGTGGCGGAACAGAAGATCAAGGAATTGATGGCCGAGGAGAAGGATATCGTCGGGTTGCGGGTCTACGTCCGCGGTGGGGGATGCCACGGGTATCAATATGGGATGGCCTTTGAATCCAAGATGGCCGAGGATGATACCGTCATCGAAAAGGGTGAGGTGAAGCTCATCATGGACTCACAGAGCGCTCCCTTGCTGCAAGGCGCGGAAGTTGACTACGTCGACAGTGTGCAAGGCTCGGGTTTCTCGATCAAGAATCCTCAGGCCAAGACGACGTGCGGCTGCGGCAGCTCCTTTAGCGCGTAAGCGTGGCTACGGGATGACCGTAGGAATGCCGATCATGGACTCTCCTGTCTAAGACTGTTCGAACATCGGGCAGTCTTAGCTTTTTCACCCACACCACGAGTGACCGGATTGAATGTCACAGATATTTGTGACCAGACGCTATCGCTTTTGCGCCGCCCATCGGCTGCATACGGATCTCCTCTCCCCTGAAGAAAACTGGGCTGCCTTCGGCAAATGTAACAATGCGAACGGTCACGGGCATAACTATGTGGTCCTGGTGACGGTTCGTGCCGGAACGGCAGAGAGTTCGACCAACCTCGATTCTCTTGACCGCATCGTCACCGACAGGGTCATCGAACGCTTTGATCATCAGGATCTGAACAGTGACCCGGCGTTCTCTGCCTTGACTACCACAGGAGAGAATCTTGTCGCAGTGATCTGGGACATCCTCAACCCGCTGCTGCCTGCCGGTCGTCTGCACAAAGTCGGGGTCATTGAGACCAGAGACAACTATTTTGAATATACGGGCGCCAGTTAAGGCGAAAGGGAATATCGTGAGAAAGTCACCAAAACGAGAGAAACGACCGACATCGGTGGAAGACGCCAACGGAAGCGGACGGGCTCCGGACTTGCCGGTCCTCCAATCGCTGGTTACGGAGGTGCTCCTCGCCCTCGGCGAAAAGCCGAGTCGGAATGGGCTTCTCAAGACCCCTGAGCGAGTGGCCAAAGCCCTGGCCTTTATGACGCAGGGGTACCAGCGTGATATCGATCACCTCCTGAACGGTGCGCTGTTCCCGATCGAATATGACGAAATGGTCATCGTCAAAGACATCGACTTTTTCAGCATGTGCGAACATCACTTGCTGCCGTTTTTTGGTCGAGTCCATGTCGGCTACTTGCCCAACAAGAAGGTGGTCGGTCTCAGCAAGATCCCGCGGATCGTCGACATGTTCGCCAGGCGTCTGCAAGTTCAAGAACGGTTGACCGTGCAGATTGCTGAAACATTGAGCACGAAGCTGAATGCCCATGGTGTCGGCGTTGTGATCGAAGCCCGACATCTTTGCATGATGATGCGGGGAGTGGAAAAACAAAACACCGTGGCCGTCACCAGCTCGATGCTGGGAGCGTTCCGCAGTCAATCGCAGACGCGTGAGGAATTTTTGAAATTGATTCGACGGGGCAGCGTCGGCGATCCAGAGTGAACGCTCTATGGATCTCCCTCGTCAAGCCAGCGTCTATCTTGCTAGCAGTCTGCTGAAAAACTCGGTGTATACATCAACCACCGTTGAAACAAGAGAGAGAAGTAGAGCACGAACACCCAGGATGCTCAAAAAGGTTGTCCAGCAAGGCCGCAGCGAGTGAGGAGGCGAGGCGTACGCTTTGGTACGTTGAGCCTCTGAGCGATGCGAGAACGCCGCTGGCGGACTTTTTCAGCATCCTGCTAGAAGCAAACCAAAGGAACGGATCGCTTCATTGAACAGCTCCGGCTGTTCCAGGTTCGAGAGATGGCCTGCTCCTGGAATGACGGCCAGGCGGGCATCGGGAATCCTCTCCGCCATGAGCCGGGCGTCGGCAGGTGGTGTCGGCAGATCCAGCTCGCCGACGATAATCTGAACAGGACATAAAATCTGCGTTAAAAGAGGCTGCGAATCAGGCCGCTCCGCCATCGCCATCAGATCTCCGGCAATGCCACTCACTTGATTGCCCTCGATCATTGTGCGCACCCGTTGAACCAGCTCCGGCCTCGTCTGAATCGTGGCAGGGCTCAGTAACTTGGGAATCATGATCTCGGCGATCGCCCCCGCCCCTTGTCTGTACGCAAGCTGAGCCATCTCAAACCGTGCCCGTTTTCCATCCTCTGTATCGGCCTGGGCTCTCGTATCGGCCAACACCAATCCTTTGACGCGCTCGGCATACTTTCGATAGAAGGCCAAGGCGATGTATCCACCCATCGAGAGCCCGATAAAAACTGCTTGCCGGATGGAAAGGTGATCGAGCAGGCTGCGCACGTCATCGGCTGCCTGATCGAGAGAATAGTGCCAAAGCGGTGCATCGGACTCGCCGTGTCCTCGCAGGTCGATCGTAATCACTCGAAACTGTGCTGAAAGACCTTTCTCTTGTTCCGCCCACATGGTGCGGTTGAGCGGAAAGGCGTGGAGAAAGACAAGGGGGAGTCCGGTCCCCAGATCGTTGAAGGCGAGGGAGATATTATTGACCTGAGCGAGCATGAGATAGTCCTGGTCAAACGTCGTACCATCGGCTGTCGGTATGGTCAAGAGGTCATTTGCGCTCAGATGGCCCGGCGTATACAATTCTCGAAAAGTTGTGAGGAGTGAGATGACCCGTTCTCGTGATCAGGCCCCAGATCTATTCACGGTGCACCATGAACAAGTCGTTGACGCTCCGCTTGCAGAACGGATGCGTCCCCGTGTGTTCGAGGATTTCGTGGGGCAGGACGACATCACCGCAACAGATCGACCGCTACGACGGGCCATCGAGGCCGATCAGCTCTCTTCCGTCATCTTCTGGGGGCCACCGGGATCGGGAAAGACGACACTCGCTCATCTGATTGCCAGGTATACGAAGGCCCAGTTTGTATCCTTTTCGGCCGTCACCGGCGGCGTGCCCGAGTTGCGCATGATCATCAAGGCGGCCGAGCAACGCCGGTTGATCAACGGTCAGCGGACCATCCTGTTTGTGGATGAAATTCACCGGTTCAACAAAGCGCAACAAGATGCCTTTCTTCCCCACGTCGAGCGAGGTACCATCATCCTGGTCGGCGCAACCACGGAAAATCCCTCGTTCGAAGTCATCAGTCCGCTATTATCACGCTCGATTTTAGTGGTGCTGAAACCCCTGAGTGATGAAGCCCTCGGGCGGATTCTGGATCGAGCACTGAACGATTCAGAGGTCGGTCTGGGACAACTGAAGGCCGCAGTGTCACCACAAGCCTGTCAGCGCTTGGTCGCGTTCGGCAATGGCGATGCGAGGGCCATGTTGACGGCATTGGAGTTTGTCGTGAGGCAGGCGCCCAGAGAGTCTGATGGCACACGCGCGATCGATGTAGCAATGTTGGAAGCTGCGTTGAATGCGAAGGCCCTACGGTATGACAAGACCGGTGAAGAGCACTACAATACGATCTCGGCTTACATTAAAAGTCTGCGGGATTCCGATGCAGATGGGGCGCTCTACTGGTTGGCGCGGATGTTGGAAGCTGGAGAGGATCCGACGTTCATCGCCCGCCGGATGGTGATCTTTGCATCGGAAGATGTCGGCAATGCCGACCCGCTCGCTCTTGTCGTGGCCGTTTCGGTGGCACAGGCCGTCCAACTCGTCGGGCTTCCGGAGGCCCAGATCAATCTGGCCCATGGGACGACGTATCTTGCCTCACGGCCGAAGGACAACGCGTCCTATATCGGTCTCCTGGAAGCGAGCAAGGATGCACAAGCCCATGGAAATCTAGGAGTTCCGCTCCATCTCCGGAATGCCGTGACGTCTGTCATGAAGGATTTGGGGTATGGAACCGACTATCGCTATGTGCATGACGATCCACGTGCACGGACAGAGCAAACTCACCTTCCGCCGGTGCTCAAAGACCGCCGGTACTACCGCCCAAAGCCATCTCCATAGGGCCAATTGCAGGGGTTTACATTCTCGTCCTATCGATTATACTTAGAACGATGAGGCGAGGAGAAGGAAAACTGTCGGGCCATGCCACCGCACTGAGTGAGCGGCGGAAATTCGTCCGCGCCGAATTGGTTGGGTCTGCCTTGGTGTCGCCGAAGAGCGGCGGGCGCGCCTGTACGGCGGTTCTGGATAATGTGAACAAGATCGGAGCGGGGTTTCACACCAAAGAACGGTTCCCGTCGAATGAGCGGGTCACCGTCTCACTCGCCTTCCTGGATTCCGATCGAGTGGAGCAGCAGGAAAAACTCGACGGCATGGTCGCCTGGGTGAGGCCATGGGAAAAGAAGGGATTCCTCATCGGAGTCGTGTGGGATGAATTGGTGACCAAAGAAAAGCACCGCTGGCTGTACTATTATCTGGAAGAAACTCTCAAAGCCTCCGTTTGAGACCCTGGCTCGAAACGTTCTCACCCGTCGCCGGTCAACAACACCTACGCTGCGTGTGGAGACTTCGCTAACCCATCGACACGAGTTGTTGCTTCACACTCTCGAGTTCGGCCGAGAGTGATTCCCAGCGAGCAGTCAGTCGTTCGAGATCCCGCTTCCAGCCGTCCTGTTCCTGATGCAGAAGATTCCAACGATCGAACTCAGCATAGAGTTTCGGATCTGAGAGCTCAGACTCACGCGCTTTGATTTTGGTCTCCGCCTCGGCAATTTCTGTTTCTGATCGGGAAATCTGCTTTTCCAGTCGGGCCTGTGTCTTCGTCAAGTCTCGTCGTTCGCCGCCCTTCCCCTTTGGTTGAACCTGTTGAACCATCGCACGGGTCGGGCCAGAAGACGTGGGCGTTGAACCACCCGCGAGTTCCTCGCTTGTTTCCTTGATCGATTCAAACTCCTGCGCCTTTTTCCAGAGATAATACTCGTAGTCCCCGATGAAGTTCCGGGCCTTCCCCTCTTCAATCTCGACGACTCGAGTGGCGATGCGGGCCAGAAACGTCGGATCATGCGAAATGAAGATGATCGTCCCTGGGAATTCCGCCAAGGCGTCCGTGAGCACATCGACGGAGGCAGGATCCAGGTGGTTCGTCGGCTCATCGAGCAAGAGGGTATTGGCCGGTTCCACCAGCATACGGGCGAGGGCGACCCGGTTCCGTTCACCACCGCTCAACGCCTTGATGGGTTTCTTCTGATCCTGGCCGGAGAACAGGAATGCACCCGCGATCCCCCGGAGAAAGTTCATCTCCGCATGTTTGGTGACCTCTTCGAGCGACTCGAGCACGGAATGCTCAGGGTTGAGCGTCTCCGCCTGATGCTGGGCAAAGTAGTGCAGGGTCACCCCGTGGCCGACCGTTCGGGTGCCGGTATCGGGCGCCAGTACGCCGGAGAGCATCTTCAAGAGCGTACTCTTGCCGGCCCCGTTTTCACCGACCAGCGCGACACGCTGACCACGCTCCACGGAAAAATCGAGAGTCTGATAGACCACCTTTTCACCGTAGCGTTTGCTCGCCCCGACGAGATCCAATACCTGACGACCGCTGGTAGAAGGAAGGGGAAATCGGAACTTGACGCGTTTCGGGTCCCGCTGGATTTCAATCCGCTTCACCTTGTCCAGCTGCTTCAACCGCGATTGCACCTGACTGGCCTTATTGGCCTGATAGCGGAACCGATCGACGAACTTCTGAACACGGGCGATCTCTTTGGACTGTCGGGTTGCCGAGGCTTGGAGCTGGGCATCCCGCTCCTCCTTCAACCTGGTGAAGAGCGAATAGTTGCCCCGGTATTCCTCGATTTTATGATGGCGGAGTTCCCAGATGTGTGTCACCACGCGGTCCAGAAATGCGGTGTCGTGGCTGATGATCAGGAGCGTCATACCGGATTGGATCAGAAACTGTTCAAACCAACGCTGGGTCGGTTTATCCAAATGGTTCGTCGGCTCGTCGAGCATCAACACATCGGGATTCGAGAGGAGCAGATGGGCCAGGGCTACCCGCATCCGGTAGCCTCCGGAGAGTTTCTCGACGGGGCGATCGAAATCGGCCTCGGTAAACCCCAGCCCCATCAGGATGCGCTTGGCCTCGTGTTCAGGGTATTCGTCGCGGTGGGCGGCGTCGAGAGCGGTCTTGCCCGTGATGGTTTCCAACTCTTGCGGGAGATAGCCGATGCGAAGGCGAGGCCGCTTGCGGATCGAGCCTTTGTCCGGTGACTCTTCCCCGAGGACCATGCGAAAGAGCGTCGTTTTCCCGGCGCCGTTCGGACCGACGAGACCGACCCGTGAATTCGGGCGAAGATGTGCGGAGGCGTCCGTCAGGAGCACCTTCGTCGAATATTGCTTACTGATCGATTCAATTTGGAGCATCGGCACAAACCTTCCGTGTGAAGTGGAATCACCAGATCATTTAAGAGGCGAACTCGAACGAACGAGAAAATCAATAGGTAGGGAGGCGAGGCCACGGAATGAAGTTGCACCGGGTGGATAGCTGAAGAACGAACATCCTCGTTAGACCCACAACTGCAAAGAGATTGGTCCGGCTGCGACCAGATGGATGACCCTCAAAACACGGCCGGTTTGCACAACATGCGTGTTGGTGGAGCTGGCCGGGATTGAACCGGCGACCTCGTGAATGCCATTCACGCGCGCTCCCAACTGCGCTACAGCCCCACTCTCACGCGAAGAAGTCAGGGAAATTAATTCGAAAAATGAAGATGTTGAGAACGAATCGGCATGCTAACACGCGGATACAGGGCAGTCAAGAAACCACCGGCGTGATCTTTTCCAAGAGATTACGAATCCAAACAGTTCTCGATCCCACGAGCTGAGACGAACGGCTTGACAAAACAGTAGGTGATACCTACCATGAGCCCCCTTGGCTCTGGTCTCTCAATCAGGTCAGAGCCATTTTTTCGTGCCAAAATCGGGACCGGGACATCGTTGAACTATGGGAAATCTCGTCATTATCGGTGCGCAGTGGGGCGATGAAGGGAAAGGGAAGATTGTCGATATCTTAGCCCGTGATACCGACATCGTGGTGCGTTATCAAGGTGGGTCCAACGCCGGGCATACCGTGATCAACGAACGGGGGACCTACATCTTCCATCTTATTCCCTCGGGAATCCTCTATCGTGGAATGACCTGTGTCATCGGCAACGGGGTGGTCGTCGATCCCGGCTCCTTGATCGAAGAAATGGATCAGCTGCAAGCCAAGGGCATTACGTTCGGCAAGAATTTCGCCGTCAGTCAGCGAGCGCACTTGATCCTTCCCTATCATAAGGCTATCGACCGAGCGGCCGAACAGTCGAAGGGATCACGGAAGATCGGCACGACCGGACGAGGGATTGGACCATCGTACGCCGACAAAATGGCACGGATCGGCATCCTCACGGGGGATCTGCTCAATCCGACCTTGTTCAAGAGAAAACTCGAAGAGAATCTCGTAGAAATGAACTGGTTCTTGGAGCGGCTCTATAAAGTCGACACCTTTCAGGTGGACAAAGTCTTCGACCAATACATGGGCTATGCCGACCGGCTCAAGAACCATATCGTTGACACCACCATGTTGCTGAATCGGGCCATTGAGAAGAACAAGACGGTGTTGTTTGAAGGCGCGCAAGGGACGCACCTCGATGTGGATTTCGGCACGTATCCCTATGTGACTTCGTCGAGCGCCGCAGCCGGGGGTGCCTGCACCGGAACCGGTGTCGGACCAACGATGATCGATGCGGTGATGGGCATTGCGAAGGCCTACACCACCAGAGTCGGGAGTGGCCCGTTTCCCACCGAACTGACGGATGAAGTCGGACGAGGGCTTCAAGAACGAGGGAAGGAGTTCGGCTCAACCACAGGACGGGCCAGGCGCTGCGGGTGGTTTGATGCGGTGGTGGTTCGCCATGCCACGGTCGTGAATGGGCTGACTTCGCTGGCGCTGACCAAGCTGGATGTGTTAGATGGGTGTAAGGAGTTGAAGCTGTGTACCGGCTATCGACATGGCGGTACCATCCATAAGACGATGCCGGCCGATCTGGATGTGTTGGCCAACAGCGAGCCGATTTATCAGCGAATGAAGGGGTGGACCACAGCCACGACGGGAACGACGAGTTATAAGCAGCTCCCTGCCGAAGCGAAACGCTATGTGACACGCATCGAAGAGCTGGTGGACTGCCGCATCGATATGATTTCGACCGGGTCCAAGCGTGCGGAAACAATTATGTTGCGCAATCCGCTGGATTGCTCCCGCCGACGTCCCAAACGCTCCTGAAAATAGCCAATGGTCATCGGTCAGTGGTCAATGTTATGATGTGTCCGTGAGTCTTTGGGTGGCTTTCATCCAGTCGCTTCACGAATAACGATTCACGTTTCACGCCACGAGATTGTGAGCCGGTAGCTCAGTCGGTAGAGCATCGCCCTTTTAAGGCGAGGGCCCTGGGTTCGAGTCCCAGCCGGCTCACCATTTTTCAATAGGTTAGGGTCACCCACCGCGACCGCTGGTCGTTCATAGGACAATCCATAGGACAATTTGAAGGCGGAATCGAGCTGCGTGACCGCATCACGGAGCTTTTGATCCCACGCGGGACCGCCATGGGAATAGCTCACTGTCATGCCTGGCATCCGGTGACCCAGGAGGGCTTGCCGCACTTCATAGTCGACACCAAGGCCCTGCAATCGGGTAGCAAAGGTGTGCCGGAGGTCGTGAAAGTGCAAATCTTGAATCTTCGCCAGGGTACAGACTCGCGCCCAGTACTTCTTGAATGCACGCACATCATTCCAACGTCGAAACACTCGGCCGTCAGTCAGTGAAGGCAACGGGTCATGAAGCGCCCACAGGGCTGAGGTGTTCAAGGGAACGCGCGTTGGAGTACCCTTCAGTCGCGTCGCACTCTGTGGGAGGACCAACCACCAGCCGTCGGCCTCCTGTCGGATCCATGAACGGTCGATGCTGAGGAGTTTGGCCTCTCGTAATCCGGTATTGAGCTCTGCCACCACAACTCGCCACAATTCTTTGAGGACTTTAGGCATGACACGGTCCTTGAGGAGCCGAATTCCTTCAAGCTCTTGAGCCTCAGCAACACGAGTACGCCGTTCTGCGTCTGGAAGCTCCACAGCCTTGAGCCGGTTCTTATCGAGCCAGTCATAGCGGACGCCGAGGTTCAGTAGCCGCATTAGCACTTGCCACTCTCGGCGGATGGTACCTGCGGCGGCGCCGGCTTGTTGTCGGTGCCGAACATAGTCCAATCCATCTGTAGGAGTCAGTGATGATACGGCTCGGTGACCGAACGCCGGCAAGAGATGGTTCTCAAGAATTCCTTTCGGACGTACGTGATCGACCCGTTTTTTCACGGCGAAACTATCCCAGAACAACGTGAGCAGGTCGCGGAGGGCGGGTGTGGATTCTCTGCTGCGGGGTAGAGCAGATTGCGTCTGTATCTTGGCGGTCATGGCGATCGCGGCCTCCTCGGCCTGTTGCTTCGTGAGGTTGTAGCCAAGAAGCGGACGATACCGAACACCCTTCAAGCGGAAATAGAGATCGAAGGCCAGGCCTTTCTTCGTATGTCTTTTAGTGATCGTGTACGCCATGCGGATCTCAACGATAACGGGGATTGCGATGGTAGACACCTGATCTACGAATGTCCAGAGCATCGCTCGAAGAGAGCACTCCAGTGCTAACAGAGCTGCTACCTGCGGCCTGTGAGGCAACCTGGGGATCGATCGCCACGCCTGACGAGAGCACAAGCTCAACGCGACCAGTCTTGACCCATGCTTCAAGCTCATCCTGATCAAACAAGAGTGCGCGTGATCCTGGGCGTCGATACCGAGGAATATCTTTTCTCTGGTACAGAGAAGATCTCGACATCCTAAGGAACTGTGCGGCTTCTTGAAGATTCAACGGCCTCATCACATCTCGCGTTTATGCAGCGCTCCACACTATTCGAACCTGTCCCAGGTATTCCTCACCCCATCCACTGATCTTTATTCTCATCGAAGTGAGTCGCCAGCCACTCTCGCACTTTGCGGAGCCTCGGTGATTCCTCGCCTTCTAAGATGGCATGATCCACGGCTTCCTCAAGCCGCGCATCGATTGCCGGCCATGGATCAATGTCGACAAGGTCCGCCTCCTCCACCGAGCAGATCGTTTCGTCATTCGTCACGCAGAGCATTCGATGTGGCGCCTGACCATCGACCGTGAGGACAGTACCAGGCCCCTCCATGCGACCATCCGGCAGGCTCCAGCACACTGCCACTCCAGGAAGCAACGGCACTGGCGAGACGATCTTGAAATGCCTTGCGGCCTCATTCATCACCTTCACCGCCTCATGCAGCGGCAGGTCCAACGTTTCACCAGGACCATGAAGGCTCGTGCCGGATTCGCGGATAAGTGTGACATCACTGAAGCATTGAAGGACCATCGCTACTCCTCACCAACCGAACCCCAACTCGCGTCGATTTTTCAGAATGACATCGATCACCATGCCCTCAAATTGACGCCGGACATTGACCTCAGGCTGTTGGCCAGCGACCACACCGTGAAAATTCACAATCACTGGTTGTTGAGTTGCCGACGATGGCACCGCGCCGCTGTTCAACTGCGCCAGCGCCTGCATCCCTCGACGGTTCAGCACGCCTTCGCCCGGCGTCAACATCGCCCGCACCGTGTCGCTGTTCCCCGCGCCCAACACCGGCCCACCCGAGGCAAACTGCAGCCCGCCGAACAATCCACCGGCATTGACCCCGCCGGACAGCGCCGCCGCCCCGCCGCCCCCGCCGAATAATCCGCCGAATCCACCGAAGACTCCACCCAGCCCGCCGCTCATCAACCCCGTCGCGGCCTTCAGCGCCAGCATCGTCGCCAGCTGCGCCATCACCTGCGCGACCATCTGCTTCGCGAAATTGGCGAAGCTCTTGAACAGATCGTTGAGCGATTTAATGTTGCCATCCATCACGTCAAAGAAAAACGTCCTGAAATTCTGTTCCATGAACTGTGCCGTCCGCTGCGCCATCTGTGCCGCAAACCCGAAGGCGGAATCGGTATTCCGCACATAGTTCTCCAGTCCATGTTTCCATCCTTCAAACACATTGCCTGAATATTCCCGATGCAACGCCGCCAGCCGCGCCAAATATTGCCGTTCCAAGGCCTCCCGCTCGATCCCCGTCAACTGCGTGCGCTTCAAGATATCCTGCGACAGCTGCGCGTCTTGATTCTGCCAGGCGATGATGAGCCGCCCCGCCTCGTCCTGCGTGAGCTGTGTTTCCTTCGTCAGCGTGGCCCGCAAGAGATCCATCCGGTGCGTATACCGTTCTTCCGTCGAGGCCCCAATCTGGTTGTCGTACTCCACCCAGGCCTGCGCGAGCGTCACCATCCCGCCCCGCTCTCGCTCTTCCGCCTCTGCTTGCGCTGCCAGCATACGATCGGCATCGGCGATTCCGCGCGCCGCGAGATCCCGCTCTTCTCCATCACGTGCCTTCCTGACCTCATCGGCAATCTGCTCCTGCCGGAACATCAGATCCAATTCCTCCCCGATCAACCTTTTCTGAATCTCGAGGGCCCGATTCCCGGTCAGCCAAATGTCGAGCAGATCGTTCGCATGCTGGGTATTCCATTGCCCGGTCCACAGTTGAACCTTCTCTGTTGCCCACTTGGCTTGGTCAAACGGCTTCTCTGTAGGTGATGTCACGCCAGGCTTCACCGAACCATCCGCACTCAACGGTACAGTTCTCGACTTGTTCGCCACCGGTCCTTCCAAGAGTGGAGCGGCCAAAGGGTGCTGCAACTGAAACAGCCGGAGGGTCCACTCCTTCTCGATTCGCGCGAGTTCCCCCTTCAACTGTTCCCATGACAGGCTGTCCTTTCCACCGCCAAACGCAAACTTCCAGACCACCGCAAACTCTTTCGCGGCCTGGGTGAGTCCCAGCAGGTGTTCGCCCATAACTGCAAACGTGCTGTGAACGGATCCTCCAACCGGACCGGACGCGATCTCTTTCATCAGTCTGACGATATCGGTCAGCGACACCAGCAACGGCCGGCCGGCATTCGTCACGAGCCCCTTCATCGCCGCCTCGAGTTTTTTCAGCTCCAGGTTGAACGCATCCGCCGCCTTGGCATCCTGCTCAGAGAGCGTGCGACCTAATTTCGCGGCCTCGGCTTCTTGTGCCTGAATGGCTTCCCTGCCTTGATTCAAAAATGGTAGAAAGCCCTCCCAGGCTTTACCGAAGGCCTTGACCGCGACTTCATTCTTCCCCGCACCATCCGCAGACGAAGCGAAGACGTCGGCAAGATCGAGCATCACGGCTTCGATCGGACGGAGTTTCCCTGTGGCATCAACCGCCGACACCCCCAGCCGTGCAAAGAGCTCCACGGAATCTTTGTTCCCTCTCGCCGCCTCCACCATAGTGACGGACAGGGTTTTCATCCCGTTGATCAGCGTCTGCTGCTCGACGTCGGCCATCTTCGCCGCATGGGCTAAGGCGCTGAAGCTCTGGACCGTCGTGCCCGCCTTTTGTGCCCCCTTCAGCATCTCCTCGCCGAAGTCCGCCGTACTCTTCGCCACAGCAAAGAGCGCCGCCCCGGCTGCCGCCAACTGCGTGCGCCAATCCTTGATAAAGTCATTGAATTGCCCGATCGCCCCGCGCGAGGACTGCAGCTCGCCCTTGAACTGATCGGCGACCAACCTCAGCACCACCGCGAGTTCGTTGTCCGCCATCTTAATCTCCCTTCGTCACCGTACGACCTCAGACTCCCCTTCACCGGAAAGCGTTTCGAGGGCTTGATAGATTTCCCGTTCAAGCAGGTCTTGCACTTTGCGATGATCTGTCTCGTGCGCAAGATCAGCGGCGATTCGTGCCGGGATATTCAGCATGGTGTCTCGCACCAGCCGCCCGAGTCTGAACCACTCTCGGTCGACCTCTTCCGCTGGAATGAGCTTCTTGATCCGCTCCAGATATTCCAACTCTGTAAGCTTCGCTCTGAATCTCTCTCGTTCGGCCTGACTCTCGATAAACGTGGGATGCTTCTTCGTCTCGGGATCGACCTCTTCGTCGGACATCGGGTCTGCCGGGATTGGGTGTGCAAACGCACTTCGGGCTGCATGCCGCGCAGCCTCACGCCGACGATCTGCCTCGAGAAAATCGAACTCTTGATGATAGTCAATTCCGATGCGCTTCAGCTGCTCAGCAGCTGATGACATGGCGATACCAGCGTGATCGGCATACCGCTTCAAATATCCAGGCCGACGTTTTATCTGTATTGCATTATCCACAATAACAACTACTTAGCCTCATTTTGAGACCTGGCACTAACGAAAAAACGCGCTCTTGCTTACCCGTATGAAGCAAAGCTCAGGAAGGACCCGTGATTTATTTCTGCTGTCGACTATCGCCTTCCATTCCCGACACTGCGAGGCATCCAATGATTCAAGCATGAGGCATGAGAAGAGGCGTGAGATCACTGGAGTAAGTGCCATGTATCGACCTGTTCGATCCGTGCTCGTCATACGTCCGTCCTGCTGATGCACCGATTCTCTGTCATCCCACCATGCTGGATGAGAGGTCGACGCTCCTGATGAAAGGCTACGATCCGACGGTCGTTCATCTCGAAGACCGTCGCGTGACGATGCGGACAATTCCACCGAAACCCACAGCGGGTAAACACCGGCTCCCGATATCGACACCTGGGACACAACACCGTGAAGAGACCTCTTAATTCTTGTGCCATCGTGTGTAACCGGCGGCGGGCAGGAGACCGATGCTCACGCACCGGGGAGGGCACCCGCCGCCGCAACCGCCCCCCTAGTTAGTCACCGCTGCGAGCTGTGCTCGTCCGGCCAATACGCATTCAAAGCCGTCACGCAGGGGAAGGTCCTTCGGCACGGCATAGGCCTCGCCGCCTGTAGAGGGTCGGATCTCACGGAGGCCCGAGTTCTCAGAGATCCAGAACCCGCGTTGCACAGATAACGTAAAGCTGGGTTTCTCAGCGAAGAAGCACGTCAGCAAGGCACAACCACGCTCCGGATCGCTTGACACGAGCGCCAGCAATTGCCCAAGCATGCATTTCCTCCACTCGTAGGCACCAGCTAGCTCATCACTCCACCGACTGAATAGCCGCTGCTTCCCGTAACGCGCTTCAAGTAACTCCCGGGCCTGCTTCCGAAGGGTATTGATCGTCAGCGCCACCTGCTCCGCCGCGCGTGCGCGTCGAGTATGAAGGTCGTCAAGCGCACGGGCAAAGACCTCGCACTGAAGGCGAGAGGTTTCGAGTTCCCTCTGACGCTCACTGACTGTTTCGACAATAGCTTGTGGATTATCTAGGAGCGCATCGCTTCCCCACTGACCGCCCACTGTACGCAGTGAATGCTGCAGGGCGGTATGTCGCGATCGTAAACGCCCGAATTCAGCAAGATGCCGTTCTACCTGATGAGCAAAATCTTTCTCGGTTCTCACCGCCGACAGATGCACATCCAGAGCCGCTGCGAACTCTTCAAGACTCTTTGTCCTCATACCATCCTCCCTGGTTAGTCGAGCCCTATCTGTCGCCACTATTCTTTCGTCACAAAACGCACGCGCCCTCTGGTGAGTTCTTCGAACGCCTCCTCCTCGCTCAGACCACCTGGAACCGAAGCCAGCACACCCACCTCGAGTGGCGCCTTGTTTCGAGAGGAAGCTGGAACAAACCCGCTGGTCACGCAAACCTGAAACGACTCTTGCCGGAAGAAGGTCGCGAGGGCAGCCAGCAGGTGATTCTCGGTGAAATCGGCGGCAAAGCCTTTGAAGAGCAAAAAATTAAATGCGCGCGATCGCCAGGCCTTTCGCCATCGGGTAGCTGAGTTCGGATCGGAATCCATCCAGGTCACCTGGCCACGGAGCCCATACATCCCCGAGTCATGTTCAACGAACTTGTACTCATAGAGCTGCGTGAGACTGTCGCGTAAAGATCGAGACAGGTCTTGGAGGTCGACCATCAGCCCATTCATCGCCTCCTGGCTGAGGAGAAACGCTTCACGTTGCTCATCCAGCTGTTGACGACATCGAGATAGAGCGTTCTTGGCCTCGGCAATCTGCTGCCGGAGCGTCGAGACCTCACCTGGCTTCACGGTCCCAAGGAGGGACGACTTGGTCACCGTTTTGAGCCGACCTTCAAGCTGGTCCAGCTGTTGTATGGCCTTGCGCTCCTCCGCTTCGCAGACGATCAGTTGACGGTACTGCTCACTGAGGACTTCCCGACCTCGTGCAGCCTCTTGTCGCTTCTGCATCACTGTCTTGAGTGAGTTGAGCGTCGCCGTCTCGTCCACTTTGTCCTCTGTTTCAGTTAGCATGTGTTCTCTCCTCCTTGGTGTGAATAGTGTCCTGATAACTTATGCCCATATCACCGCATCAACCGGCCCAACCCTACGGTGCATCAAATGCACTCGCTGCTCAGAGTCACCCAGCGTCATAAACCGCTGACACAGATCCAAATTACACAGCAAACGAGTCAGCTCCGTGCTATCGAACTCCAGGGACATCAGCCTGTCGAGCCGGGGAGTTGCCTCGCCCGGCCCGGGTGATGGACAGTTGCTGCTGTTGATGACGGCCACCCCGCCGGAAATGCAAAAACGCGCGCGATTAGTTTTGCCAGGACACTCTCTTTCTCTTTTAGAAAGCAATACGTTAAAGAGCCTGAGGGTGGTATGGGATGGATTGGGATGGTCTGGGTTGGGATGGTTCTTCATGTTGCACTCGAACGCGGCGCCAGTCGACCGACAATGTCCAAGACTTCCGACACGACCTCGTATTGCGCGGCCTCTGGAAGTGTGAATGGTTTTTTGTCGCCCTTGGAATTTGCTTGCGTCACGGTCTCAACCTTGACGGTAAATAGAAATTGACCAAAAGCTTTCATGGTCACACGATCCGCTCGTCCACCGGTGTACGCAGCAATAATGCGCGCCCAGCGGCCAAGTTTGCTGTAAGCTGATACCTTTCCTTTCCGGGGTATGTTCACGAACCCGGGCAGGATGACGTGATTCTCCAGGCCGATTCCGCGCAATCGAAAGCGGAATTGCCAGTACGTGCGTCGCCACTCTCTGCGGTCGACTTTCGTGACTTTCAGGCACTCAGCTGTGTAGTTACCGGGCGCGACTCGGACTGGGGCCGCATCGATCTCAAGCTCCATATCCGAGACGACAGGTATGGTTTCAGTGGTCAGTAGGATGTTTTCATCTAAGTCACGTGACACACCGCACCTCCCCTTGCTGGACGAGTTTTCCCCTCCACCGTCATGCGATACTCATTCGACAGCTGCCGCCCATCACTGGCGAATCGATGAGAGAGCATCAGCACTCGGCGGTTCTTCAGATCTTGAATTGCCCGACAGACTGCGCGCCGTGAAAAACCAGTGAGTTTGGATATTTCGTACAGCGATGGGTTACACGCTGCATGACCTTTTGAAAACCAAACGAGGGCTTCCATAACGGCTTGATCAACAGAGGGTCGAAAGGGTCGTCGATGCGAGCTTTTCATCGAGCGAAGCCTCGCCTCTCCTGGCGTTGCTTGCGGAACGCCTCCACGGCACTGCGCGAGAAAATCCTCACACCAGTTGCAGTCCGAGTAGCGGGCAAAACGCCAATGCGCTCAAGCTGACGCACACGATCAGCACTCATTCCCAGTGCGCGAGATACTTCACCCACTGTCAGGATTTCTACTACTGAACCAAGAGGTATGATATTTTCAGTATTCATGGTGCCTCCAATCTATGAACTTGGAGACAGGATGGCACAACGATACAGGTAAGACTTCCTCCCTCAACTGAAATTTTGTGCTACTCGCAGGATCGGGGACGCACAAAGTCGTGGTAGAGGATGAAGACATCGCGATCCAAGAGGATGTCCCTCACCGTCTCTTCGAGGGACTTGGGGAGAGGAAATGTTGGACCTGTAGTGGGGACAGTAACGAACCAATCACCAGTCTGTGGGTCTTTCTTGAGGGCACGGTCACTATCAACAGGCCAGTTCAATCGGCGCGCAGCTTGTTGTGAAACTCTCGAGTTTAATGCAAACCGGTTGAGCGCCATATGGTTTCGAAGGAACTTATCGATGAGGCGTTCATATTGATCAGGCTGCTCGTCTTGGCACTTCTTCCACGAAAAACCCGGATTGTCTTGTGCGTAGCGGACTTTCGCTGTTTCGATCCCAGGAGTCGTCAGTTCTTTGAATCTATCTGGATCAGTCCGTTCCAACGTTTTCCATGGGAAACGCTTCAATTTGAGTTTCCGATTGAATATCTCATCCCAAAAATCATGTGATTCATATTCCCCTTCGCCTTCAGCACTTCCTTTTTCTACTCTCTTGATAGGTGAGATTTTGGTGGGCCATTCTGAGATCGTAACACCACGCTTCTGAAGCCTTCCTCGCCAATTCTGCCAATTCTTGTACACGAGAAATGCGGCCAAATTCCTAGCGGCTATTTTCTCGGGCTCTAGCCTTAGACCGCGATGCTCCTTTGTTGCGCAGGATCTGATTATTTTGATAATCGGCGATGAGCTCTCCATAGCCAATTTCAGTCGGTCCAGCAGGGCAGGACCTAACCATACCGCTGTGCTATAAGCCATGCGCTGGAAGGGCCTTCCATTATCTTTCCTTTTGAATAGTTGTGATCGCCTAACATGGTTTTGAGCTTCCCGTACTGCCCCTCCAATCAAGTATCCAAATCGAGTATCTGACGATTCATCGCCGTTGTGAAATGAGGCTAGTCGCTGGAATACGTCTTTCTCTGCCATAAACTTGAGCGAAAGATGCTCTCTATCTTGGTTGATTCGAATCGTCACTGGAACAGAACGGCCACGTTGGACTCTGCGGGTAGATTTGATTTCTAGAATGCCGATTCCAGAGGGTACGGGAGCTTGCTGTGAATCCGATAGGTTCCCACTTCCAGCAAGGATAGCTTTGAGTGCCAGCATGCCCAGACGACGCTCGCTAACGGTCTCCAACCAACGATCGTGTAGTTTACAGAATGTCGTTGGAGCGGCATGCAATTTCAACCAGCTCTTGGCCTTTCCATCAAGATAGATGGGGATGTGAACTGAAATCGTCCCATCTGTGGCCTTCCCCTTGACCTCAAATGGATCCCACCGGACAGGATCTGGCCACTCTCTATGATCCGGAATGGACGTCGGTATTCGGTTTTTCGCGATGCGGGCACTGTCACCAGCGAGGAGCTGTTTGGCAAGCTTGATGGAGAGATTCTTGCCAACAACTAGAACCGATCCAGGCTCTCCGAGTAATGCACCTTGCTTATCTTTGAGGGTACAAGAAAGCCTGATCTTCTTCCCACGTAACGACCTTGGCAACATATCCCCTCCTCGTGGGGCCTCGCGTGGAGAAGGAAGGGCCGGAGCCGCGAGGACGACTCCATCACACCGGGGATCAGCCGGCGCTTAGCCCTTCCGGTGATGCTCAGATTTTGATCACCTTCC
The DNA here is from genome assembly GCF_047338595.1 of Nitrospira sp. BLG_1. NCBI lineage: Bacteria > Pseudomonadati > Nitrospirota > Nitrospiria > Nitrospirales > Nitrospiraceae > Nitrospira > Nitrospira sp. BLG_1. The sequence goes on along the minus strand of NZ_JBLFBO010000001.1, from coordinate 253,399 downwards.
TCATTTCGTTCGCCTCTGCTGCTGTGATTTTACCCGCGACGACGTCCTTCATGATACGGGCTATCATGGCACCCTTGTGATGGCCCGGCATGCCTTGGATGGCGTCCAGTAGGTCCCTCTTTTGTTCCTGTTGATCCACACGATTGGCCCTCGTGTCAGGTTTCATGGTTGTGCTCCTTCATGGGGCTCGATCAGTTGCCGGCAGCGCGTGAGAATGTGCTTCGTATGCTGGACATACAAGCCGAGATTGACGCCGATGTAGCTGTCTTCCGCTGCCGCACAGTCCGCATTCCGAGCGACGACGTCTTCGACGGTCACCAGACTCAATTCCAACTCGTTCAGCGCCTGTTCGAGACTGTCCACGTCACGCTCACCAATCAGGGTCCGCACGTGCGCTTGTTCAATCATGTGACTGTCCTCCCTCGCTCTGAAGAGCATCCGTTTGTCATAGCCGCACCACGATCAGCGCGACCACTGCGAGCACAACTCATCCTCCGTGATGGGATAATGACCAGCTCGCGCCCCAAAGCAGCGCCTACGAACCTGATATCGTTCGAGATCATTACTAGCATCCACCATGCCATCAACCACTCCATTCAGCAGATGGTCCAGGAACAAGAGACCTTTATGCTTGGTAGAGAAGGGGCCGAATCGTCTGGGACGGAGGCCGGTCACCTCCACGCGCACAAACCACACTGGCCGACCGAACTGATCACGGCTCAGTTTGAACCATTCCTCACGTGACTTCACCTCCATGATCTGGATCCGTTCCCGCTTCTTGCGTGGCGCGACGGCCTTGGCGTTGTCCGTATCGATCAATGATTTTCCCATCGTGTATCCTCCTGTTCAGGTTCGTGTGTTAGCCCGCCAGATCGGAAGTATTCAAGGCAACCACTTGTTAGCCTCCTCATCCGACCGTTCAGGATGAATTGTTGGTGTTCCGTTGTTTATCCACGCTATCCACAACCGTTCACAGCCCAGATTCAAGATTCCTGATTAGTGATTCCCGATCCCTGATTGAAGATAAGGATCTAAGATTTAAGAGTTCCTACGCCGGTCGGAACGCTCGTTGAACGAGTGTTCAGACGACCATGCTAGCCACCTTCTGACGCTCGTTCGACACCGGTCGGAACTCCCGTTCCAACAAGTCTGGAAACGCTTGTGCAAACGGTGACAGCCCGCTCCGGAGACAGTGGACTCTGGCCAGCGAGAGAAACTCGTTCATCAGCTCCGGGCTATCTGGCAGGTTGCGGACCCGCGCAATCACCGCCTTCTGCACGTTCTTGCTGTCCGGCTGCTGATACCGGAGCGCATTTCGAACAAGGAGCAGGCTCGTCTTCTCATCGAATCGTATGAACCCATCCGCTTCCAGTTTCAGCAGCATGTCTTTCACCCGCCGGAGTGGCCAGCCCATATCTGCCGCGATGTATTGAGGCGGCAACACAAAGAAGCCCTCCAGTGTTCGATGTTTCGTTGTCAGCAGGTACAATGCCAGTAGCTTCTGCGAGTCTGGCCAGGTGGCGACCTTTTCATCCGACCAGAAGTGACAGGCCACCCGGTAGTAGCGAGGAACATCGGGCCGCGTTGATTTATTCGTCTCAGCGTGGTCCAGCATTGAGACCTCTCCTTTACACTTCGTGAGCCGCCGTTAGGCTGGTGGCGCGGTTAGCCCTTCGCGTACCAGGCATCTGTAACGGAGCAATCGGATCGGAGTTGCTGAATAATTCATGAGTGAGCCGAACATAGGTGGCGAGCTCGCTCCCGCCGTCAAACTCACTTCTCAATTCGTCAACAATGAGTCGCACAATGCCGGCATCGATGTGCGATCGGTTTTCTGCAGCCATGAACAACAGATCTAACCGCTTCTTGCAGTTCCCGAGAATGTACAGGGCGAGGTCACCATTTTCTGCAAACCATTTGAGGCCGAATGGTTTCTGATCAGTCACGTCTCTGATCTGCCCATCTCGATCGTGACAGAGAACTCTTGCCTGTAACGCCAGACTCGGCTTGGTTTCCTCAGTTTCGGTCGTCGTCTTGGTTTTCACAGGACCTCCTGGTTTAGAAGTTCAGAGCAAACGGTGCACCGGAGAGACGTCACGCTCACGATCGCAGTTCCTTTCGTTGCTTGAATTCCTTCTCCAGCAGATTGCGGATGAACCCACTGGCCGACGTTCCCTCCTTTCGCAAGGCATCCAGTTTGACCTTCAGCCCCTTCGGCACGCTGATCAGTACCTTCACCATCGCCATAACTCTACCTCCTTTGTTGGGATGACTATATCTCATGACATAACAAGATAGCAAGTTATCATGTTGACCATATAACCTTCCTAAGCTATTGTTTCGGTTGCGATGGCAAAAACTACGAAGGACACTGAGCGGAAACTCTTTGGTGTTCGAATGGATCGCGCCCTCATGGTCCAGCTTCAACACCTGGCAACGGATCAAGACAAGTATGTCAATGAACTCCTAGAAGAGGCGGCAAAGGACCTGCTGAAGAAGTACCGCGAGAAGGTGAAATAGACCTTCAGCTTATGTGCTGACAAGAGTCAGGCGGCACGTGCCGAGTGCCTTGATTGCGATCCGTCACCAAGACTCAGCAGGAAGGATTACGAGGCACCCAATGAAAAGCTCGATCACCTTTGGACGGCTGGGCACCCACAGCCTACTGGCTTTCTTCCTCATCGCCTTTGCTCTGGGCTGTACACGCCTCACACCGCAAGAACGAGAACATTACGCCTCTCGTGTCTACGATATCCCTCATGAGCGCGTGTTCGAAGCAGTGAAAGAGCGGGTTCGGCAATACCCGATGGGTCTACAAGAAGCTGATCCCCAGCAAGGCATTGTGAAAAGTCGGATCGGTGGAACCACGCCCGGCATCGGAGCGACCGTCGGCTATCAAATCACCGTCATGGCGACGGCAGAAGGTGAGCGAACGAGGGTAGTACCAAGCTGGCAGATGAATATCTCGTCCGAACCAACGAAAACCCATCTACTTCCCGTCACAATCGACGATCGGCCGCTGCTTTACTTGGAGTTCTTCGATGCACTCGATGAACAGCTTCACAAAGCACGCCAGTAGCAGCCGCCTCGACGTGTCCATCCAGAGCGCGTCACCGCTAAAAAAAGCATCACGACAAGAGGCATTCCCCGGCCATGAGTGTGTCTAATTGGGTCCTCACCACTTTGACCTCCACCACCGCTTCGACAGTTCTTATTGGGATCTTGGCTTGGCTTGGTCGGAACCTAATTGAGATCCGCTTGAAAGCGAGTATTGAACATGACTTCAATCAAAAACTAGAAGAAATTCGCACTGATTTTCGTAAGAGCGAAGAATCGTTCAAGGCCGATCTCCGCGCTAAGGAAAGCCAAATCGCAGCACTACAAACAGGTGCGCTTTCCGGGATGGTAAGCAGACAAGTGGCTTTAGACAAACGACGACTGGAGGCGATTGATCAGCTCTGGGCCGGTATTGAAGCTCTTAAGCCCCTCACGCTGGCTGCGAGTTGGATGAAGACAATCGACTTCGAAAAGGCTTTAAAAACAGCATCAGAAGATCCGCGTACCAGAGATCTCTTCACAAAGATGTCACCGCAGCTCGATCCCAAAAACCTCCCCAATCCCGATGTGCACAAAGTACGTCCATACGTGTCGGAGATGGCCTGGGCATTGTTTTCCGCATATCAAGCGATCGTTGGGTATGCAGCGGCTCAAATTTTCATGCTAAGGGTGGGATTAAACTCGGCACACATACTCGACTCAACGGCCGTCTCAAGGCTCGTCCTAGCAGCACTGCCGCACTATCAAGAATATATCGAGAAGCATGGGTACAAAGTCTTTCCCCTCATTGTTGATACGCTCGAAGCAGAGCTCTTAAAGGAGCTGCAGCGTATGATGCGCGGTGAAGAGTCAGACAAACATAGTGTCGAGCAAGCGGCAAAGATCATGCAAGAGGTGAGGGATGTCAATAAGGCGATTGACAAAGGTTCGACATAACAGTTTCCGAATGCTGGTAAGGCACCGCGTTGAGGAGCGCTGGCAGTGGCTCGGTCATGGGCCTCTGGTGGAATGGACGGCAGGGATACTGCGAGTATCTCTCAAGGATTGAGATTTAGCTTCAAATCTTTAGCCCATTTGTAAGATATCACTTCACCGGGTTGGGTATTCTTATATCCTTCTTCTTCGTGTGAGAGCGCAACAATTTCTGATGCGCTCATGTGTTTAAGAGTTTTTAAAATATCAGTCATTAACTTGCGCTCTTTGGATGAGAAGATAGATAAATCCGTCTTGCATAAACTCCTAAATTTCTCTCCAAGTATACCTTCACGGGTAATGAACTCTTCCGACTCGATCCATTTTCCCATCAGCGATGCAAGATGATATTCATAGTGTTTAGGAACTGGCCCGTAAGGGAAGTGCACATATTGAAGGCCAGTGATTGATCTTTGGATCTGCCTGAAGGATACGAAGTCACAATACCAGAGCAACTTGTTCAGCTTTGTCTTCGTCACGTAAGGGATTTGCCAGCATATATACGAAACAAGGTTTTCGAACCTCTCACTATCGAAGAGGCGATACCCGGTTGAGATATCTTCTTGAGTGGGCGTTAGTACACCCTGAAGAGCCTCCTGAAACTGGTCCCACTCACTTTCCCCAATGATAGCGGCAAGCCGCTTTTCCACTTCTCGCTGCTGAATATCGGTGAGCTTGTGCCGATTTCTCTCAAATAGGACCTTAAAAGTTTTTGGATCTCTCAAAAGCACGAGCTCGTTGTTATGCGAATCATCCTGGAGAGCCCCATGTTCATATCTGTGAAGAGTGATCTCGCCCCAACCAAGTATGCGACCAAAAGCTCTCTGGCTCAGGCCGTACCTCTCACGCAGGGATTTAATTTCCTCTGGCTTAAGTAAGTTCTTCTTTTCTCTGTAAATGGTATATGCGGTTGCGAAATTGACTTCTTCTTCGTCGGTTGTTGAAAAATATTCGCCACAGGCAGAGCACCTTCGCAAGGTAGCTGTAAATTTAACAGGGGTATCGCGAATATTGAGAACGTCCTTTCTGAAACCTTTCTCGATTTGAGTTGTTTGATCGCAGACAGGACAAGTAGATACAAAGCATTGTTGCACGGAAAAATCTTTGGAGGCTTTACTCATTTTTCTTCCCTCCCTTTTTCTTACGAAAAGGGAATACTAGAGGCTGTTCCGCAAGATGAAACGAAAGACATTTAGCAAAGAAGCGATCCTGCCGCTTTCTAAGAGTCAGCTTAATATAGAGCTCTTTGCCATCTATGGTTGATCCAAAAATCCATACGTCTTGGCCAGCAACGTCTACGTCAGGAAGAGGACCTGCAGAATAGTCTAAAACACTAAGGTCCAGAATTAGACTTCGTCTTTGGCTTGGCATGAGCCCGAGGTCTGCCAAAGCCTGAGCATTCTTGTCGCGAGGAACTACCCAGCACTCGGGTGGCCAGTGCGTCCTGAAGGTCTGGAGAAATATTTCCACCTGCCACTGCTTGGACAAGGATTGACCTCCTTATAAATGGCAGGCTGCCCATGATGTTATCATATGATAACAGTCTAGACAAATGCGAGCATATTGTCCAAGAGTTCTCAGGCAATGGATTCATCTGGTGGGCAGTGGGATCATGCGGGCTAAATTCGTCACCAGGTGCGATTGCGGGGTGCGAAGAGAACGATACGAGAATGGTTATCCTATATAGGACACGGGTCTTGTAAATCGTTGTAAAACCACGCTACTCATTGGACGGTTCTGAAGTGTTACCGTGTTGATTTTCCTCAGTTTGGTCGGTGCTTTTAAGGCGAGGGCCCTGGGTTCGAGTCCCAGCCGGCTCACCATTAAATCAACGACTTCGAAGATCCCGCCTTCAACGACCCGCCCAATTGTGACAGATTTGTGTCATAGGGCGGTCGGTGTTCCAGCACGTTAACCCCATCCCGCAAGCTTTCAGGACAATGATGCGCATAGCGTTGCGTCATCGTCCCGGTCTTGTGACCGAGCAGCCGTTGGACCTTGTACAGATCGATCCCCCGTTGCACCAGTCGTGTGGCGAACGTGTGCCGCAGGTCATGGAAGCGGAAATCAGGAATACCTGCCCGATCCCTCGCTTCACAAAATTCACGCACCAGGAATCGCACTTGGAGCGTATGGCCCAACGGTGTCTTGAACACCGGTCCCTGTGATGCGCCTGCCGCAGCCTGTTTGGCTGCGAGTAGGTCGTACACGGTCGCGTTCAAGGGGATCGTACGGCGTGTGCCGTTCTTGCTCTTCATCACGATGAGCGTCCCACGGGTGAAATCCACATCCTGCCACAGTAGATTCAGGATCTCCCCTTGCCTCATCCCGGTGTTAAGCGCAAAGCGGATGATCTCTTGAAGCCAGGGCGATGAAGCAGCCAGGAGACGGTCCTCTTCGTCGGCATTTAGCCAACGATCCACTTCGTTCTGCACCTGCTCAAAAGAAACACGGTGCATGGGGTTCTCCCGGCACCATTCCCATTCCCGCATCGCCAGATTGAAGGCATGCCGCACCAGCTGGAGTTCCTTGTTCGTGGTTGCTGGGGCTGCCCCTTCGAGCCGCCGTTGGACTTTGTACTCTGCGAGCAGCTTCGGCGTAATGTGCCCAAGCACTCGCTGACCAAAAACCGGGAGGAGATGCTTGAGAGCTGTCGCATCCCGGATTCGGCTCTTGGGAGCCTTCAGCAGCGAGCGTTCTGCCATATAGCGGGTCATCATGTCGTCAAAGGTCCGATCCTGCTCAGGATGTTTATCAAAAAACACGCCCTCAATGATCTGGCTCTTTACTTTTCCAAGAATCGCGTCGGCTAGACGTTTATCTCCCGTACCGGTCGATTGTCGAATCCGCGATCCCTGATAGACGAAATCCATCCACCAGACTTTTCCTCGTTTTACGAGTCCCATTCTATTGCTCCTTTCGGAATGGGCTCGCTATGCTGGTTTCCCCGCGCTCAGTATAGATGGCACGTTTTGCACGCTCAATGAGGACATCTACGTTGTGCGGGGGCTGTGAGCGGCGCTTCTTCGGTACAGAAACAGCCGGTTGGCTGGTCACCCGACAGGTTTCAAGCCACTGGTCGATCTCGTCTTGCCGGAACCGCAGCAGGCCGTGGAGTTTGAGGCTCGGAATCTTGCCTTGTGCCGCCCAGGCGTAAAGCGTAGCGGCTTTAATGTGTAGCAGCTGAGCAAGTTCTTGGACCGTGAGTAACATTGTGAAACTCGTCGTACCGGATTGAACGTCTTACCGTCGATGGCGACCAAGTTGTTTTCGAACAGGTCGTGACTCCCGCACGGGAGAGCCAGGCACGGGTTTCGGTGGTCCATCAATCAAGAACCCATCTGAGCGACAGATCCGGCCTTTATAGACAGCCCGGTACCAGTAGTCGCCTCCACCGAATTGGGATTGCACGAAGCTTTCGTCAAAGTACCAAGCAGGGAAGACGCCGAGGTACTGCCGCCCGCGCTGAGGGTCGATGCGATACAAGTACACTTTGGGTTCGTTCTCCGGCCAGTCGCCAGGGAGTCTGTCGGCCCAACTGTCGTGTGAGTTGCGATGTCGTGTCATGGATCATTCCTCCTGTACATCTGATATGGGTTTGCTGCCTACGCCATGAGCGCATGGCGCAATCTAGTAACGAGGGTACAGAGTGTTGTGGGTTCCGGTCATAGAGGAGAAAAGGTGGGGGGACTTTTCTCCGGGGGAGAAATCAGTCAGCTCTGCCAGGGATTGAAAGGAATGGGATGGTGTTGGAGGAAGCGTTTCCACTCGGTAAACCAGCGTTCAAAGTGCTCGCAGTAGGGTGCCACCTGATCTTGGATGTAAGAAATCCGTTGACGGACTAGTTCGCCTCGAAGCGGTGACGGGTCATAGGTGGCCGGGCAAAAGCTGTTCAGCAAAAGGGCAATCGAGGTATATCGGGATCCACGAGGTGAGCCCGTCTGAACCAGGTGACGGCTGAGCAGTACCATTCCGGTATTGAACCAGTGCTCACCGGGGCGGCCGTTTAAACGAGATGCGGGGGGAGTTTCAAGCGTGAAGCTGGTCCACAGACTCGTCTTTTCCCCAACGTATCCGTCAAGGTCTGGCGGCTCGGGCATGGCCTCAAACCGGGTTCTCAATCGTTCCAACCCCACCTGATCGAATGACTGCCCGGTTCTCAGTAAGGCTGGAGCAGCGGTTTCGATGGTTTGGAGGTCCGATTCGGTGATGAGGTGAAAGTCTCGTAAGTTTGCGAGGGATCCAGACCGGTCTTGCGAGAAGACTTGTGGAAATGTGGATGAAGAGCTTACGCGCGATTCATCACAGGTCCTGATGAGGACGTGGAGAATATAGACCGGGTCTGCGCCACGCTCGATGACGTGTTTGAAGGTCTCAGTGGAACGTGTCTCAAAGCGCTTGAGGTGGGTAATCAGGTGGGCATATTGTCCGGCACATTCAGGAACCTCGTCCCAGGATCTTAGAATCTGTTCCCAAAACCGAAACGCGGTACGAGTTCGTGTGCGCCACTGAACCGACATATGGGTATCGCCTCACTGGTGCCTGCAATCGAGGGAAGATAGCCTTGAATAATGAGTGTAGTCGAAGTCGCCATGCTGTCCAGTGAATGGCCAGTTCAACCAGGAAGGGGAAGCCACAGGGGGTTCATAACGAGGTTATGGAAAGGGGTTAAAACCTAGTTTTGGAGGGGTTTTTGTCAGAATAATCCCAGTATAGGAACGTAAAAATCAGGTTTCATAACCCTTACTCGATCACGTTAAGGGGTCAGATTAGCGAGGAGCCGATACCAGTATTCATGAAACGCAAGCTAGGCCCTTTGAGGGACCCTAGAAGCGCTTCCCCATTCGGAAGGAGTGATTTCCCAAGGGGAAAGGGGTAAGCTGCTGGCGCCTCCGGTCTTGTCTGGCGCGCGTCTCTGCATATGGTAGAACTCGACAAGAAGTCACTAACTGAACGTGATATCTGCACCAAGTTGATTACGCCTGCCATTCAAAGAGCTGGATGGTTGCTCCACCAGTTTCGGGAGGAAGTGAAGCTGACTGATGGTCGAGTGATGGTGCGTGGTCAGATTGCTGCTCGGATCAAGAATCCTGACACCAAAGGTGGACCGAAGCGTGCGGACTATGTTCTCTATGCCCACCCCAATGTCCCTCTAGCCGTTATTGAGGCAAAGCAAAATAGGTTTTCAGTTGGTCACGGCATGCAGCAAGCTTTGGCCTATGCGGAAATGCTGGATGCTCCGTTCGCGATTAGCTCGAACGGGGATGGATTTCTATTGCATGACAGGACCGGACTATCCAATCCCATAGAGCGAGAATTGACTCTCGAACAACTCCCGGGTTGGGGAGAGCTGTGGCAGCTCTATCAGCGATGGAAAGGCTTGGCGGAAGCGGAGGCTCTCAAACTCGTCGAACAGCCATATTTCACTGATGCGAGTGGCAGAGAGCCACGGTATTACCAGAAGGTAGCAATTAATCGAGCAATCGAAGCCATTGCAAAAGGGCAAGACCGCATCCTGTTGGTGATGGCAACAGGCACTGGTAAGACCTACACGGCCTTTCAAATCATTTGGCGGCTATGGAAAGCCAAGAAAAAGAAACGCATCTTGTTCTTAGCCGATCGTAACATTCTTGTAGATCAGACTATGCAGCAAGATTTCGCCCCGTTCGGCGAAGTCATGCACAAGATCACCAATCGTGAAGTGAAGAAGAACTATGAAGTCTATCTCGCGCTGTACCAGGCAGTGACAGGCCAGGAAGAGTGGAAGCAAATCTACCGTCAATTTCCCGCGGACTTCTTCGATCTTGTCGTCGTCGACGAATGCCACCGTGGTAGTGCAGTCGATGACTCAGCTTGGCGAGAGGTGCTCGATTATTTCCAACACGCCACCCATCTTGGGCTTACAGCAACGCCGCGTGAAACGAAGGATGCAAGCACCAAGACCTACTTCGGTGAGCCTGTATATACCTACTCTCTCAAGCAAGGGATCGAAGACGGGTTCCTAGCTCCCTACAAAGTCATTCGCATCGTGTCCGATGTGGATGCATTGGGCTATACCCCTGAAAAGGGCAAGCGCGACAAGCATGGAAAGCTGATAGAACAGCGCCAATACAACACCAAGGACTTCGATCGTGGTCTTGTGCTGAAGAAGCGCACCGAACTTGTGGCGGGCAGGGTATGGGAGTACCTGAAGGCAACTGACCCAATGGCGAAGACGATTGTTTTCTGTGATGACCAGGACCATGCGGAACGGATGCGACAGGCATTGGTGCAACTCATTCCTGCCGCGGCGAAGAACCGTCGCTATGTCATGCGCATAACCGGCGATGATACGGAAGGGAAAGCGCAGCTCTCCTATTTTATCGACAACGATGAGCCCTATCCTGTGATTGCCACGACCTCGAAGCTTCTGACCACTGGTGTTGATGCCAAGACCTGCAAGCTGATCGTGCTCGACCAGACTATCAACTCCATGACCGAGTTTAAACAGATTATCGGGCGGGGGACACGTATCCGCGAGGATTACCAGAAGCTCTATTTCACCATCATGGATTTCAAGGGCGCCACGCGTTTGTTTGCCGATCCGCAGTTTGATGGTGAGCCAGTCATTATTTATGAGCCAAAGCCAACGGATTCTGTGGTTCCGCCAGAGGGTGCAGGTACTGCCGCTGCGCCTAGCGACGGTGAAGAAACTTCTGAATCAATTCTCCCAGGGCTTACCACAGGATCTGACACGAGTGCGCAGACGACTGGAGAGGGTCGAATCAAGTATTACGTTGACGATGTGGAAGTGCGCACCGCGATTGAGCGCTCCCAGTACCTCGATGCTGATGGAAAGCTCATCTCCGAGGATTTCCGCGTCTATCTGCAAGGGGAAATCAAGAAATCTCTGCGCGGCCAATTCGGCTCACTCACTGAGTTTCTCCGACGATGGGATCAAACTGAGCGTAAACAAGCCATTATTGACGAACTCAAGGCGCAAGGGCTCCCAATTGATGTCTTGAGACAGGCAGTTCCCAATAGCGCAGGCTTCGATGTGTTTGACCTCATTGCACACATTGCCTTTGACCAGCGCCCACTCACGCGCCAGGAACGGGCAAATGCCGTAAAGAAGCGCAACTACTTTGCCAAGTATGGGGGGCAAGCACGTGCAGTGCTGGAGGCCCTATTGGACAAGTACGCCGATCATGGGATTACGGATATCGAGGACCCAAAGGTGCTCGAACTGCCGCCGCTGGATCGGTATGGGACCAAATCGCAAATTCGTCGCGGGATCTTCGGTGGGGCCGAAGCGTATGCACGAGCCGTTACTGAACTGGAACGTGCACTGTACGCGGACATGACGGCCTAAGAAAGAGAGTCACTGATGAACCTGAGTAGTACGATTAAGTCCATCCAGGACATTATGCGCAAGGACGACGGCGTCGATGGCGATGCCCAGCGCATTGGCCAGCTCACCTGGATGCTGTTCCTCAAGGTCTTTGATCAGAGGGAAGAGGAATGGGAGGACGATAATCCCGCATACGAGTCCCCGCTACCTCGGAAGTTTCGCTGGCGCAACTGGGCTGCATACACGGCTGACGCCGAAGGGAAGAAAAAGCCCCAGATCCAGGGCAGCGAATTGATTGGCTTCGTCAACAACGAATTATTTCCCGCACTCAAGGAGCAGATCGATCCGTCAAAAGGTCCGATGCACCAGGTCATCAAGCGAGTGTTCAAAGACGCTAATAATTACATGAAATCCGGCCCGTTGATGTTATCCGTCATCGAGAAACTTGAAGAAGCCATCAACTTCCATGATCTAAAGACTCGCGTCAGCCTGGGTGATGTGTATGAACAGTTGCTCAACGATTTGCGGAGTGCAGGAAACGCGGGTGAGTTCTACACGCCGCGCGCCATTACCCAGTTCATGGTGGACCGCGTCAACCCACGCCTAGACAGGCGGGAAAAGGTTATGGACCCCGCCTGCGGTACCGGCGGATTTTTGACAGCCGTCATCAATCACTTCCGTAACCAGCTCACCGCCAAATCGAGCGCCGACGATAAGCGGGCGATTGAAAAGCTTATTCGAGGCATCGAAAAGAAGCAGCTTCCCCACTTGCTGTGCACCACCAATATGTTGCTGCACGGCATCGATGTGCCAAGCCAGATTGAGCAGCTCAACACCCTAGGCATCGGCTGGAACGAATGGAGCGCACATGACAAGGTGGAGTGCCTTGTGACCAACCCGCCATTTGGTGGATATGAAGATGACTCAGCGGGTGGCGACTTCCCGGACGATTTGCGTACGCGCGAGACGGCGGACATGTTCATGGCACTCATCATCAAGAAGCTACTGAAAGAGCATGGTCGCGCCGCTGTGGTGTTGCCTGATGGATTTTTATTCGGCGAAGGTATTAAGGCCACTCTCAAGCAGTTACTACTGCGCGATTGCAAGTTGCACACGATCATCCGTTTGCCCAAGGGCGTGTTTGCCCCGTACACCACGATCAAGACCAATTTGCTGTTCTTCACGAAAGGCGCAGTGATCGATGATGGCACGGAGCATTTCCACACCGACACCATCTGGTTCTACGAGCACCCCTATCCACCGGGGTACAAGAGCTACTCGAAGACTAAGCCCATCCGCTTCGAAGAGTTCAAGCTTGAGCAAGACTGGTGGGGGAGCGAGGACAATGATTTTGCTGAGCGAATGGAAAACGAATTCGCCTGGAAGGTGGATTTCAAGGCCAAGCGCGAACAAGCTGAGACTGCGGCCAAGCCACACTGGGAGCGTGCTGAGGAACTGAACAATCAGGTGGCTGCGTTAGAAGCCCGAGCCCGAGAACTCCGCAACAGTCTCATTGGCAGCACTGATGTGGCGAATAGGGAGAAGGTCGAAGCCGAAGTTGCTGCTCTCCGTGAACAGACTGAGCCGGTGCGTGTGCAAGCCCGCGACTCCCAGGCTGCCGGCGACCGCCTCTACTGGCCCATCTTCAATCTCGATCTCAAAAACCCCAACGCTCCGGAGGAGGAGAGCCACGACCCCGATGCGCTTCTGGATAAATACAAAACCTTGCTCGGCCAGATCGAAGAGACTGAAAACCAGCTGAAGAGCGAACTTGCCGCTGCGCTAGCCCATCATTTCACGGGTGAGGACACCTGATGGACGCGCAACAGTTCCTGGGGGAGTTTGGGCATATCGCCAATGCACCAGAGGGAGTGGCACGGCTTCGGACATTGATCATACACTTCGCGGTGGTGGGAAAGCTTGTGGCCGGAGATCCAAACCGTACAATCAAGGCGGCAGAATTAGTATTGGTAAATGCGGAAATCGAAAGAAACAAACTAATCACGACAGGACAAGCGAGGCGCACTCATCCATTCCCTCCCTTGCCCGACTCAGACCAAATTAAATACCCTCGGCACTGGGCTACAACGCGTTTAGGGGGCGTGGTTCACCTCGTCTCTGGACAGCACTTGGGCCCGCAAGAACAAAATGCTACGGGAATCGGCATTCCCTATTTCACAGGGGCATCTGACTTCGGGCTGATCCATCCAATTGTTACGCGCTGGACGGAAGAACGACGCGCGGTCGCGGCACATGGTGATATTTTGATTGCCGTAAAGGGAACAATCGGAAAGATTAACTTTCTGAATCTCGAGGAGGCAGCGCTAGGGCGCCAGCTCATGGCGATTAGGGCTCTCATCGTTGACCCCAAGTTTGTGGCACTAATCCTTCGAGACAAAGAAACTTATTTCGTCTCTAGGAGTATAGGAATTGCAATTCCAGGGATTTCCCGAGAAGACATTCTTTATCTTCCGGTTGCTATTCCACCTCTTGACGAACAATCCCGCATCGTCGCCAAAGTGGATGAATTGATGGCCCTGTGCGACCAGCTCGAAAGGCAGCAGCAAGATCGCCGCAAAGTGCAAAACGCCTTACGGCAATCCACTCTGCAAACGGTTGCCAGCGCACAAAGCCCGCAAGAATTGCGTAGTAGCTGGACGCGGCTGGAAGCAATCTTGTGGTGGTTGTTTAGTGCGCCCGAAGATTTGATGGATTTTAAGCAGGCGGTTCTTGATCTTGCAGTATGTGGCCTCTTGTCGAGACAGAGTGCTCGGGTAACTACGGACGATGTGGCGTTTATTCGGCTTAGGAAAAAGAGATTATCCGACAAGAAAAAGATTAAACGCGATGTGCCAGTCATTGACTTCGCTGGCCTCAATGAAATGTTGACCAGCATTCCGCCGCAATGGCAATGGGTACGGTTAAATGACATCGCGAGTGTGATAAGAGGTGGATCACCTCGGCCCGCAGGCGATCCAAGATTCTATGGAGGAAGTATTCCCTTTCTCAAGGTTGGAGATGTAACTGCGGCTAAAGGAATGTTTGTCACCAGCTATACCTCAACCATCAAAGAGGAAGGCCTAAATAAGACTACAGAAATTACCAGCCGAACAGTTCTGCTGACCAACAGCGGTGCTACACTCGGAGTGCCCGCCATCTGCGAGTTTAGAACCACCTTTAATGACGGTATAGCAGCATTTATTGAGCTAGCCGATGCGGTATTCGATGAGTATTTGTATCTCTTTCTTAAATCAAGAACCCAATGGTTGCGAGATATTGCTTCTCGAGGTCAAGGGCAACCTAATTTGAATACAGATATTATTCGCTCTATGTGGTTCCCTCTTCCACCATTGGGAGAACAAAAGCAGATTGTTGCGCGCGTTGCAAAGTTGATGAGGTTCTGTGATGCCCTTGAGTTACAACTGAGCGGCCTCAACAGGGTAGCAGCGGATCTTTCAGTCGCGGCTGTAGGAAGTCTTACCGGCATTGCCGTCGAACGAGAGGAGAATGAACCTGTGAAAGCCCCCGAAACAGAACTCCTTGCCCCGCTACGCCTTGGCAGGACACCTGACATCAGAGCCCAGGCGCCACTGGCTACACTGCTGGTCCGGTATAACGGCGAAATGAGTGCTACGGATCTGTGGCAACGGTTCGGTGGCGAGATCGATGCTTTCTACGACCAACTGAAAACCGAAGTCGCGCACGGCTGGATTCAAGAGCCGGCTGTGGCTGAAATGCGCGAAAAGGTCGTTGGCACAGCGGGAGCATGAAATGCGGCTGCGTTACCTGGCCATTCCGAAATTCCGAAACCTGCGCAACCTCACGATGGATTTCTGCACCCAATTACCTTCGGAGGAAGGGGGGGCGGAAAACTTAGCTGGCAAACCCATCCGCAGTCACGCGCTGATCGGCCAGAATGCCACGGGCAAGTCAAACCTCATTGAGGCTCTGATTACCATCTTCCGTGACATTGATCTTAACCGCGAAGCTGCGTTCGACTATACGTTGGAATATGAAATTCGTGGTCATATTGTGCGCATCCAAGCCGAGAAGGCTAAGCAGAAGCATCCTTTCGTGTGGGTGGATGACGATCGGGTCTCTCAGGAGTATCTGACAAAGAATGATCCGCTGAACAAAGTTGATCAGGACAAGCGACGCGGGCCACGTCTCCTCCCAACTCACATCTTTGCCTATTATTCAGGCCGCAACGAGCGTATCGAGTCCTTGTTTCAGGAACACCAGCGGCGCTTCAACCGAAGGCAAGAGATCACCGCCGAAGAAAAGTTGAGTGAGGAGGCACTGGCTGGGCTGTATCAACAAGGCGAGTTCGACGCCGAGGCCGCCGCCAGGCTGCGCGCTGGGATTGAAGGCCGGACCAAGCGCGCAGGAGACGACCGCTTGCGTCGATTGTTCTATTGCCGAGGCGGGCACAGCCAACTGGTGTTGCTGGCCTGCCTTCTGTCTGACGATCAGGTGTTTCAGAAGGTGCTGAGAAATTTGCACATCGAGTCGCTGGAATCTGCCCTCTTTGTGTTGAAAGAGCCGTACCGTCTCCGCGAGAGGCGTCGCAGTGGTACCTTCGATGAGAACGAACTCAACGAAGGTGATCCACGCTTCTGGTACGCGCGCGGGAATGTCGTGAGCGAGTTTCTGGATAAGCTCTGGCAAGTTGCTTGGGCACCCATCCAGGAGGAAAGAACCAAACAACTCGACTTCCGTGGACGCAGTGAGAAGCAAAAGCAGCTCTACCTCTTTGTTCCTAGCCAAGAGAAGCTCAAGAAGCTTGGTGACCTGGTTGGTAGCGTTGACAGCTTCTTCCGCTATGCCGAGGGGGCCTACATCGGTGATCTGATCGACGAAGTGCGGATCACTGTTAGGAAGCGTGACGAGAACGGAGGCAAGGTGAGCTTTACCCAGCTCTCGGAAGGTGAGCTACAAATGCTCACGGTGCTGGGGCTCATGCGGATTACTCGCGAGGACCACTGCCTCTTTCTGCTTGATGAGCCGGATACACATCTCAACCCAATTTGGAAGCTTCGGTATTTTGATGATATCGAAGGCGTCTTAGGTTCCGGGGGCGACTCGATAGCACACGGTGAATCGCAGGTCCTCATTACGACGCATGATCCGATGATGATCGGGAGCCTTCGACGGGAGCAGGTGCACATTCTGCGTACGGAAGGGGGCAAGTCGGTGGTCGAGATCCCTGACGAGCACCCGCAAGGCATGGGCGTCGCCGGACTCCTGAAAAGCGAGATGTTTGGTCTGCCCTCAACATTGGATGCACCGACTCTGCGGGAATTGCAGGAAAGGAACGAGCTTTTAGCTAAGAAAGCAAAACAGGGGCTCACTGAAGCAGAGGAATCAAGACTTGCGCATTTGCGGAAGCATCTTGAAGACTTGGGCTTTTCACGAGAGTACCGAGATCCTCTCTACCAGCTTTTTATCCAAAAAATGTATGAGGCCAGGAGTCAGCCGTTAAACAAGCTTTTCACGGAAGATGAGCTCAGGGAACAGGAAGCGCTTGCCAAGGCAATCGTTACTAAGCTCGTCAAGCAAGATCGCCAGAGTGATCTTTCCGCGCTGGCGCAAGAGCTGAAAATACAATTGGGACGCAATAAGACATGAGAAGAGTCCACATCAAAGGTGCTCCTCCTAAAGATTGGGTGGATGAAGCTGAAGCCATAACGACCTTGCTGCGTGCTGCAACCAATCTGGACGAGCGCGCAAAGATTATCGATAAGAACGAGGGTCTTTGGCGAGATGACCGCATTCGCAACTGGCTGCTCCAACAGTTCAATAATAAGTGCTGGTATACGGAAGCTCAGGACTCAGTTTCGTCAATCCATATCGACCACTATCGGCCTAAGTGCCGAGTGAAAGATTTGGAAGGCGACGTGTGCGAGGGATATTGGTGGTTGGCATTTGATTGGAAGAACTATCGGATCTGTGGTCAGCTTATCAATGTTAAGAAACTCGATGTTTTCCCAATTATCGAGGGTGCTCGAGCTAATGCTACAGATCCCGTGTCGCTGCAGTTGGAAGCGCCCCTCTTAATTGATCCGACCACTGATCAGGCCAGACTGATCACATATGAAAAGGACGAGGATGCTTGCATGGCCGTACCAGCAGCCAACATTAGCGACCAAGATGAACAAAGGGCCTTGAGAACGATTGAGATACTAGGCCTTAACGTGAGAGACAGGCTTAAACAAAAGCGTGCAGATTACTGGGATAAGTGCATGATGGCGATTGCAGATTATAAGGGGGCAACTGGGCCTCATGTGCTACAGCTTGTTGGTCAGGCAGCCGCAATGGAAAAGCTGAAGGGGATGGTCGGATATACGGAAGAGTTCTCTTCCGTTATAGAGGCATGCATTCGAAAAAATGCTCCTGCCCCATTGATCGCATTGATATTTGAGAAACTCCCGAGTGCATGAAGAGGAAATACAAGGAGGCTGGCTGGTTCGGCAGTGTAGAGCGGCTCACTGCAAAGCCATTCTTGATAGTTCAAACGAATTAGTAGCATTTTTGAAGATCGTGATGTTCAAAAGGTGACTTGATGGCCTCGAAACCTATGTGGATGGTCCGAGCCGGTGAGAGAGCTGCTTCCATCTCAGACTTCCGAGAGAAAGGTGTAATTGCGATAGGATGGAGTGAGATTGATTGGACTAAGTGTCCAAACAAGGAGGCAATTGTCACGAAGCTCATGATCACGTGGCCTGACTTAACCGCGCCTCAGGCATCTGCTGCGGCGAGTCAAATTGATCGGTTCTTGAGGGGATTCAAAATTGAGGACAGAGTCATTACCTACGATCCATCGCTACGCACCTACTTTCTGGGCGTCATAAAAACCGAACCACAATTCAAACCCGGATTGGTTCCAGAATTAGCCACGGTCAGGGAAGTATCCTGGCAAGGAGAAGTCCGAAGGGATCTACTGTCCGTGACTACGAGAAATTCCCTTGGAGCCATCATGGCTTTGTTCAAGGTACCTGAGGAGTCGTCTCAGGAGATTGAGGCCAAAGCAAAATCAAAAGTACAGGGGACAGTGATTGCAGAACAAGAAGAGCAACAGGGTGTGGCAGAGGCGCTCAAGGATATTCAATCCCGATCCGTAGAATTCATAAAAGACCGGTTGTCCCGACTTGACTGGGAGCAGATGCAGCAGATCATCGCCGGGCTTTTAAGAGCGATGGGTTACAAAACAAGAATTTCTCCGAGGGGCTCTGATCGTGGGAAGGATATTATCGCTTCGCCCGATGGTTTTGGTTTTGAGCCACCACGCATTGTGGTTGAAGTAAAACACAGGCGCGACGCAATGGGCGCAAATGAAATCCGCAGTTTTATTGGTGGGCGTCACAAAGACGACAAGGGACTGTATGTCAGTACGGGAGGCTTTTCTAAAGAAGCCCGATACGAAGCGGATCGCTCGGCGATTCCTTTGACGCTAATGGACCTCGACGACCTTGCCCGTGAGATCGCTGATCATTTCGAAAAAATGGATTCTGAGGCGAGAGCGTTGATCCCGCTCACGCGAATCTATTGGCCCACATAGATTGGTCACACCAATGGACCCCGTTTTTACTCTCCAATGGCCCGAATTTCTTCTGGCGAACCGACTGCAGAATCTGTTCCCGAAATCAAAAGGCTATTCGGTGCTGATCCCTACCTCTCGTCAGGAGAAGGGGTTTGATTTAGCAATCCTCCGGCGGCGTCGAGATGGAAGCTCACGAGTGGTGACCATCCAAGTTAAGGCCTCTCGCTCGTATAGTCAGGAACCACCGAAGCGCAACACGACAAAACGGTGGCGATTCCATACTTGGTTCAATCGGTTTAATGTTCCCAAGGAAGCTGATTACTTCCTGCTCTTTGGTCTCTACGCCCCAGATGCGGGACGTACTAAGCCGGTTGGGCGCCACTGGTATAAAGACTGTACCTTGCTATTCACACAGCATGAGATGAAGAGGTTCATGTTGTCTTGTCGTACAAGAGCAGGTAGCCCAGATGGGATGTTCGGTTTTGGTTTTGACGATGAGCGGAAGGTTGTTCAAACACGTGGCGACCGAGACCGTGGGTTTAGAGACTACACTCCTTTTTTACTCTCGAAACGTGCATCCCTCCTCAAGGCCGCCCTCCGGGACTAGATGGTACTTTCTCGATCCATCGGATGGTAGCGCCATCCCAGCCGCTTCAGTCCTGGGACTGGTTTAAAGAAGTGGTTGTTCTTTGGTCGTCAATCAGTCCAGTGCCTGGGGCAACAAGTACCTCTTGCGGTCTGAGCGACCTGGAGACCCTAGCCCGGGAGGCCAAGGAATAGATTGCCGCTCATGCCCTGAAATGCTGTGCCTTGTCCTTGGGAAGCCCCCGGCCCTCCGGAGGTTTCCTTCACAGGATCAGATAGGTTTTACCACAACATTTCTCTCACCAACCCAATGGAGGCCAACAGCCATGAGTCCACCGCAAATAACCGAATTGGCTAACCAAACAGCCCAGATTCTTGATCGACTAATCGAAATCATTGCGCAGAAGGTTACGAACCAACTTAGACAAGAACTGAACAGAATCTACGAGATTAACCTAGAGCCTGAGCAACTCCATCGCTCGAGCATTAAATCAACCCAAACCAGCACTCACGGCAGTCTCTGGTCGATCAATAAGTTGGCTGCAGATTCAGGAATTCAGAAAGGCACCTGGTATAAGTGGATCGCTCAGAGGAGGATTCCAGCAGTCCGATTTGGCAGAACCGTTCGTATTCGCGACGAGGATTATCGGAAGCTGATTCAGAAATCGTTACGCCCTGAAATCATTCTGTCTAACCGATCATCTGAATAAGTCGGATTATCACAAGATTACGCATCGGCTATATCAATCTGTGAGAATCTCGCCCAGAAGAGTCTTTTCTTTGCATCGACCTTTTCTTGCCCATTTCATGAATGTCGGAAGGAGTGGATGATCGCTCATACCTTGAAACGCTGAATCGTTCCATTGGAAAACTTCCGGTCCTTAGGGGGGGGCTTCCTTAAGCTTCATGAAGGCTCTTGGCACAAGCCATCAATGGCAAGATGTGCAATCGTTGGGTGTCTACATTCAGATACAGTCTGTATCCATCTCTCTGGTGCGATCGCACCCTGGAAATGGCTTCAGCACTTGATTGTTCACGAATTCCTCTGAAATAGGCGGCCATGAAGAGATGGGAACCTGGTACAGTGCGCGGTACAAGACATGCATTGGTTTCCGAAGTATATCCAGGAGGTGCAGCACCATGACACGCCCATTTGACCCAGGGTATGGCGCACAACCGTTTAAGGGCTTGTGTGAGGACTATCCGGACGAGTCCGTGTATCCGTCGGGACAGTTTCGTCTGGAGTGGGGACCGATCTTTCACCGTGGACGCCTCGACGGATCCGCACGTGTTTTGGTGATCGGGCAAGACCCGGCGCAGCATGAGACCATCGTGCGCCGCATTTTGGTGGGAGAAGCAGGCCGTCGGGTCCAGGGATTCTTGGCGAAACTCGGGATCAGCCGAAGTTATGTGTTCATCAACGCCTATCTCTACAGTGTGTACGGTAGCGTCAAGGCCAAGACACGAAAGAGTCCCGCGCTCATCGAGTATCGCAATCGGTGGTTGGAAGCCTTGTTGGTGGGACAGCAGGTCGAAGCCGTGCTCGCGCTGGGGCAAGCGGCGGACGAGGCGTGGCAGTTCTGGCGAGCAACTCCAGCGGGGCAGTCCGTGTCCGTCGCCTATGCGGCTGTGACGCATCCGACGCAGCCCGAAAGTTCATCAAAGGGAGAGAAGGCCAAACTCCTGGCTGCCACCAAGAAGATGCTCCAGAACTGGAATGCCGCCCTACAAGTCCTCTCACCACATGTGCAGCATCCCGATGTGCCCACGGCCCTAATGTTGTACGGAGAGAACTGGGTGGACGGTGACCGAGTGGGGATTCCGGAGTTCGATTATCCGGCTGGGCTCCCGGCCTGGATGCATGAACAAGACGGCTGGGCCAAACGGGCCGGTGCCGACGACCTCGCAAAACGTCGCAACATTACGCTCACTGTGCCGAAAGGTGTGATCGCATGACCGATGGCGCTCGACGCTGGTATCCGCTCCCCAGCCCGGTGTCCACCGCACGACGTGCTACACCGACAGCCACAAGAGCCGCCAAGAAAACGAGTCCCATCGATCCGCTCGCGGGACCGAAGCTCGCGCTGGCCGGACGTGTGGTCACCATGGATGATGCTGGGACGGTCAAGCCCGATGCTGTCCTGTTCCTTGAGCAGGGCACCATCGTGGCGGTGCAAAACCGCCGGCAACCGCCGCCACCGGGATTCGACACAGTGCCCGTAGTGGAGACCGGCGGGACGCTCTTTCCCGGCCTCATCGAATTACACAACCATCTCAGCTATAACGCGCTGCCGCTCTGGAGCCCAGTGCCGAAGTTATTCCAACACCGTGGCCAATGGCCTGATCATCCCGATTACCGAAAGCTCATCAGCGGTCCGATGACCGTCGTGGGTACCTACCGCGATGCCCAAGGCAAGGCTGCGTTGCTCGCCCCGCTAGTTCGCTATGTGGAATGCAAATGCCTGTTGGGAGGGGTGACGACGACCCAAGGGATCATGTTGAGTAGCAATGCGGGGGTGCAGCGGTACTACCGGGGCATTGTCCGCAACGTGGAGCAGACCGATGACCCGGCGCTGTCGGAAGCCAAGGCGCGGATCCCTGATGTAGACGCCAAAAGCGCCGCCTCGTTCCTGGCTCGGCTCAAGAAAGAGGATAGCTGTTTCCTCCTGCATCTGAGTGAGGGGATTACCAAGCCGGAACAACCCGACTCGATCGCCCGCAAGCATTTTTTAGCGCTCGAAGTCGCGCCGAACCAATGGGCGATCAACGATCGGTTTGCGGGGATTCACGCAGCGGGGCTGTTGCCTGAGGATCTCGCCGTGCTCGCGCAGCACGGCGGCGCGATTGTGTGGTCACCGCTTAGCAACCTCCTGTTGTATGGCGACACAGCGCGGGTGGATGTGGCCAAGCAAGCGGGCGTCCGCATCAGCCTCGGCAGCGACTGGTCCCCCTCCGGGAGCAAGAATTTGTTTGGCGAGTTGAAAGTGGCGTGGCTCTATTCCCAGCATCAGTTGAACGGGTTGTTCAGCGCTCGAGACATTGTGGGGATGGCGACAAGGGAGGCGGCGAGGATTCTCAAGTGGCACGACGCCCTTGGCACGCTCGAAGCCGGCAAACGGGCCGATGTGCTGGTCATGGCTGGTCAGGAAGGGGATCCCTATGACGCGCTGATCCGGGCGAAGGAAACCGCGATCAGCTTGGTCATGATCAATGGCGTGGCCCGCTACGGCTTGCCAGGATTGATGAAGGCCTTCGGGTCAGAAGGAGAAACGGTACGAGTCGGGAGACAGACCCGGCGACTGTTTCTTCAGCAGGAAACCGGGGATCCGGATGTGGGGTCAGTGTCGTTACGTGCGGCCCGCAGCGCCTTGAAGAAGGCCTTCCAGGATCTCCCGAAATTGGCGCGAGAACTCGAGAAACCGAAGCCGAAGAAAGCCGCGCCGCGCGCGCTCGATGCCCCGGAACCGGTGGTGTGGTCTCTCGCGCTTGATGAGATTCAGGCGACCGGAGTAGACCAGCGCCCACGACTCCCTTTCAACGGCCCCCGCGATTTCACGGGACCCAAGCGGGCCTCCACACGTGCGACGGCTGTTCCGCTTTCGCAACTGCTTCAGCCGATCGCGCTCGACCCGCTCACGGTGGCCGACGATGCCAATTTTCTCACGGACATTGCCAACCAACCCAACCTGCCCGAGTCTATCCGGACCGGCCTGGCCGACCTCTACTGATCCATCTTCCTAAATGGCCCCCTTCCTCGCAGGTCAGGATCAACATCAACGGCAGGTGGAGTGTTTTGAGAGTCGTAGGGAGGTCATGTCTTGAAACACTGACAGCACCTCGACAAGGAAGCGAGGGGATCCCATGAGGTTGACAAGAGATAGAGAGTGCACCGATTCGGTCTATTGATTCAACATCTGATTCAACATCGCTCGAACTGCCTGGTTGAGCGGCGGCACTTTGTTCTTCACGATGTCCCAGACGATTTCCGAATCCAGACCGAAATACTCATGAATCAGGATGTCGCGAAGCCCGGCCATTTTCTTCCATTCCAGTGATGGATATTGGGCTCGGAAGTCTTCTGGAAGTTTCTTAACGGCCTCACCAATCACTTCGAGATTCCGGACCACGGCATCGAAGGTCTTCTCATCTTCGAGAAACGCGGCTTTGGATAGATTGGCCGTATAGGATGCAATCTTCCGAGTGGCCTCGAGAATGTCTTCCAGGTACACCCTAGAATCCCGGGGCATAGAGGGCTTCTCGTTGGATAATCGGGAGGAGTCGTGGCTTGATAGAACTCATCGTGACGAGGTCGACGCGAGACTGGAACAGGTCTTCCAGGAAGATTTTCGTATCCATGTAGGCGTCGAAGGACTTCTCCGACAGCTCCACGACAAAATCGAGATCACTTCCTGGCATAGCCTCGCCCCGGGCATAGGACCCAAACAGGCCCAGCCTACGGACTCCCAATCTCCTCAGAGTCGCCTGATGTTGTTCGATCAGCTTAAGGACTTCATCTCGACTTGTGAGCATCGTCAGGAATCTTTCTGTTTCAATCACGCTCTCGCGCCGGGTCCGGGCATCGGATGCGACACATCGCTCTCCGATGAGATCACGGGTATTCTAGCACGAGGAAGAACAGGTGGCACCAATAGGCCTTCTTTTGTGAGACAGCTTTATGTTTAGGGAGTAACACAGGGAACGAATGCCACTGATGCCGGAATCCGAATCTGCGAAGCGGCCTTCACACTACGATGAAAGGGATAGCCCAGTCGACACCGCCTCAGAACCCTTTCATCACGAGGGGGCATCACAACCAGAGACCAAATCCCTCACCTTTTGTAGGTATTCACCCTGTGGTGAATTTTGTGTCAAAACCCTGCAGGAATGGAGGGAAAGAGGCGAGAACGCATAGAGCTAATAGAATTGACTAACATCTCAATATTACAGGGAATAGTGGGGAAACCGTTGTCATAGCGAGCACTTGTCAAAAACCGTTCTTTCGAGCTTTTAAGGCGAGGGCCCTGGGTTCGAGTCCCAGCCGGCTCACCATTAAATCAACGAGTTAGTGTATCGGGCCTACGCCATCTGCATTCCTTGCTTCAATTTTGTGCCAACCTCGAACGTGTCTAGGCGGATACAGGGGCTTCTTCTAGCTTTACCCCATTGTAAGCAGAGGATCTTGTGAGGTAACTGGAGATGAAGCACGTCCAGATGCAGTCTATTAATTCAACATCGCTCGAACCGCTTGGTTGAGTGGCGGCACTTTGTTCTTCACGATGTCCCCGACGATTTCCGAATCGAGGCCGAAGTACTCAGGAATCAGGATGTCGCGAAGTCCGGGGCATAGAGGGCTTCTCGTTGGATAATCGGCAGGAGTCGTGGCTTGATGGAACTCATCGTGACGAGGTCGACGCGTGACTGGAACAGGTCTTCCAGGAGGATTTTCGTATTCATGTAGGCGTCGAAGGACTTCTCCGACAGCTCAACCACAAAGTCGAGATCACTCCCTGGCATAGCCTCTCCTCGGGCATAGGACCCAAAGAGGCCCAGCCGGCGAACTCCCAAGCCTCTCAGAGTAACCTGATGTTGTTCGATCAACTTAAGGACTTTATCTCGACTTGTGAGCATCGTCGGGAATCTTTCTGCTTCGATCACGCTTTTGCGCCCAGTCCTGGCATCGGATGCAATATTTCGTTCTCCGATGAGATCGTGTGTATTCTAGCATGAGGAAGAAATAGGTGGCATCGTTGGAAGTTCTTTTCCAATCCTCAACGACGCTTTTCGCCGGATCATCATCACTACGGGTCAGCGAGAGTCATATCAATGGAGATTTTTGGAGTAGGTCAATTCGAGGGCCCTGGGTTCGAGTCCCAGCCGGCTCACGACTCTGGGCCAGTGCAGAACTTTCAACAGAACTTCATCCTCAGCCCGTCTGCATAGCCTCAGCCCAGCGTAATCTTAGTAGACCTGAAGCACCTTTTGTGACGGTTCGCAACGGGAGCATTGCGATCGGAATGACTACGAGCCGGACATGACCGTTTTAAATTGGAGGGCCGAGCACCGATGTGTTATCAGTGTTGAGCGAATGGAAATCATGTCCCGAAAACTCATACTAACTGTCATGGAGAGATAACGATGCCCAAAGCCCGCAGTGCCGGCCAGTGTGCTCAATGCGAAGCCGACGATCGAGTCAGGATGACCTTCATGACATGCAGCCGTTGTCGTCGGTATTTCTGTAGCGAGCACGGCACCTCCCAATTAGACCAATGCGAAGCATGTATTGAAGGCGGTGAGGAGACAGACTAGAATGCTGAAAAAGTCCTCCAGCGGCGTTCTCGCATTACTCAGAGGCTCGACGTACCGAAGCGTACGCTTCGCCCCTTCGCTCGCTGCGGCCTTGCTGGACGGCCTTTTGGAGCATTTTGAGGTGTAGAGTGCCACAGTTCCTTCTATCATCGTGCAACGATGTGCGAAGCAGAACCGCGTTTTTTCAGCAAACTGCTAGCGAATAGTCAATCATCGGATCGACCAGGGAAATGCTCCCAGGGGCTTCCTGCACTGCATGAAACTGTGTTCTGCCCCCGATGATGGCCGAAGGGCTAGGATCTGTCAGAGGCATCGCTCGTGCCAGTGAGATTGGCACTTCCGCTGTTTCTCCCTCTCGGGCCGGTCGGTTTTCGCTGCCGCCTCACGTGTCCTCTATGACTTGTGCAGTGTCTCTCCTTCTCCCATAAGGAACATATTGTGAGCCGATACAACGAGGAAACACCGGTGGAGGCCACCACCTCGTCATTCTCCTACCGGCTGTCTATAAATTATCGCACGCGATACAATTCATCGGTTGGGGACGCGGCCATCCATATCAAGCGGTGAAGTCAATGAAGCGTACGGGTTCGCCTGATTGGTGGCGCATACGCGTCATTGCCGCAATGGAGCCAGTACCCTCAGTCGGTTGTGCACGTATGCAACGATGACCAGTCTGTCTCTCTTTGCGATCATCTTTGTGCTCAATTGTCTGCCTGCATTTGCACCACCGACGTGGATGGTGGTGTCTGCCATGACCTTGTCCAGACCCGGCGCGAATCCTTGGCTCACGGCGCTCGTGGCTGCAACCGCGGCGACCGCCGGAAGGCTGGTGCTTGCGAAAATGGCGTTTCTTCTCGTCAGGCAACGCTGGCTGAGCGCGCGCACCAAAGAGAATGTTGATCTGGTGAAAGCCCGTCTGGAACAGCACCGCGCGATGACGTTCGGGGCCGTCCTCGCCTATACTTGCAGCCCCTTGCCGTCGAACTCGCTGTTTATCGCCTATGGGCTCACGTCGTTGCCCCTGGCTCCGGTGGCGGCGGCCTCGTTCCTCGGCCGGTTTCTGACCTATAGTATTTGGGTGGTCATGGCGATGGAGGTGGCGCAGAAGGTCGTAGTCGATGAAGGATCGGTCTTCGCGTATCTCGGGGGGTATTTTGTCGTGACGCAAGTCCTCATGCTCGCGCTGGTGGTTCTCTTTACAAAACTGGACTGGAGGGCCTGGTTTGCCGGCAAAACGATCCGACTCATGAACCAGACCGAACCCGATGATCAGAAGTGACTTCACATCATCCCAGAGTCGACCGTGGTCTTTCCTCCTTCCGTGAGAGCGCAACCTCCCGTTCAACGCAGTTGACTTCTTCCAACCTCGCGATCGTACAGTGACACAGTTTTTGTGAAATGAGACCGGCACCGGCACAAGTATCATGGCGATCGTGGAAGAGGCTCAAAGGATCTTGATGCGGCAACAGCCCCTCGAATCGACAGCGTTGTTGCAGGTGATCCGTTGTACGATGTCGTTCTCTGGTGCATGGATAGGCGTGTTGCTCGCGGGCTGGATGGGAGTGATCCCTCTCTGCTGGGCACAGTCGGACACCACAATACCGGACGCCCGGACTATCCTGAAGCGCGGGGCAATAGAGGCAGGCGGAGCGGTAGGGTACTGGGAGGAGTTCCTCTTTCCAAGCGAGGCACACTCGTCAAGTCGTCATGCCATCTTTGTGATGCCCAGGATCGGGGTGGTTGTGACCGATGAAATGAATGCCGGCCTGCTCTCGGGGAACCTGGCGGTTCAGTTGGAACCATTCTATGGTCGATTCAGGAACGGATTATCCGGTAACGCAGCAGGAGTTTCAGCGGTCCTGAAATACTATCTTCTGTCATTCGGGCGCTGGGTGCCCTTCTGGGATGTCGGGGTTGGGTTACTGTGGACGGATCTCGCTCCCCGCATTGCCGAGGACAGTAGCCAAGCGAACTTTGCTCTTGAGACGGGACCAGGCATTCAATACTACGCAACGACCAGCATGGCGTTGACCTTGGGGGTGCGATACCACCACATCTCGAATGCCGGAATAGGGGCACGGAACTTAGGGCTGGATGCCGTGCTGCCGTATGCTGGAGTGTCCTGGATTTTGTGGCGCTAGCAGAATGCTGAAAAAGTCTTCCAGCGGCCTTCTCGCATCACTCAGAGGCTCGACGCTGTAAAGACCACTAAAGGCAAAGTACCTATCCGCTCGCATGTGATCAAAGCGAGCGGGTCAAGCGAAGCTTGGTATGTACCTCCTTGCCCCTTCGCTCACTGCGGCCTTGCTGGACAGCCTTTTTGAGCATTCTGAGCTGTAGAGTGCCACAGCTCTTTCCGTCATCGTGCAACGGTGCGCGAAGCAGAAACCAAGTTTTTCAGCAAACTGCTAGGACTCATGACCTTCACACAATGCGCATTGCGCCGGCGTCCAAGTCGATCCTAGAATACATCACCGAAAAGGTTCGTGGCCGTTCTACTGTCCCGCGTCGTAAACCATGCGGTCCAACGACAACAAGAAAATTGAAGAGGCTCGTGCCAACGCTCGTCGTTTGATCGAGCAAGGACCGAAGGTCTTCATCGCCCTGTTCACGATGACCGGTGCGGCGTATCTGTCCGGATCGGTGTATACCAGATCATACTTTTCAGCATTCGGAGCCTCGTGGGTCCTGGAAGAGGTTCCGATCGCGATCTA
The DNA here is from genome assembly GCF_047338595.1 of Nitrospira sp. BLG_1. NCBI lineage: Bacteria > Pseudomonadati > Nitrospirota > Nitrospiria > Nitrospirales > Nitrospiraceae > Nitrospira > Nitrospira sp. BLG_1. Next base: position 224,895 of record NZ_JBLFBO010000001.1, on the reverse strand, counting down.
CTTCAGTCAGAGCTGGATCCCGCTGCTGCTCATTCTCTTCTTCGGGTATGTGGCCGTCACGAATCGCACGCTGATCGAGGGGCTCGGTCATGTGACCACGGCTACAGGGTTCAAGATTGCGGTCGCGGCGGTCCGGTATGGTCCGTGGTTCCTGGTCGGACTTCTCAGCATCCCCACGCTACTCAGTGCGCTCGATTTCGTGTCTGCTGCGATCGGCTTCTTACTGGTTGCCATCCCTCTTCTTCTCCTCTTATGTGCATCGACACTCGAACTCTTCGTGGTGAGATTCAGCAATATTGACAGAGGTATCGATCTGTCGAGGGCCTATCTCTCGCTCGCGGTGATCACGGCTGCGCTGTATGTTGTGCCCGCACAGCTTGGTACAAACTGGGCACGGTTGGATCAGCAAGATACCTCGTCTCTCCTGAACGTCTACCTTCGTGACGATCCGACCACGTACAAGCTTCTGTTTGCAGCGGAGACGCGGTGGTATGTCTTTCCAATCAGATATGGAGGGAACGAGCCACCGGTCAAAGCCGTCGCTGCAACTGATGTTTCTTTTGGGCTGGTTCAGAACGGCTCGGCGATTCAATCAGGAACAGAGGTTCCCCAGGGTCAGTAGTCCTGTGGTCCTGCCCTTGCACCCTTTGTCCACTCAAGGCGACAATCTCATGAAAAATGTCGCATAATGCTACAAAGATGGTAGATCGCTGTCGCAATATGGGACAGCCGAGATCCTGTTCGCTCATTCTTATCCCTTGGAGCATGGCATGACGGAAGATTGGGGTGCGATCCTCGTTGTGGATGATGACGCGGATATGCGGGAACTCGCCTATGACATGCTGAAGGACCGTGGTCACCAGGTGACGATGGCCGGGAGTGGCGAAGAGGCCCTGAAACTATTGAGCGAGGAAGACTACGCCGTTGTCCTGACCGATCTCCGTATGAAAGGGATGGAAGGGATCGAGTTGCTGGCTGAAATCAAACGCAGGTACCCCGACATCAACGTCATTCTCATGACGGCATTCGGGTCGGTGGAGACGGCGGTTGAAGCGATGAAACACGGCGCCAGCGATTATCTCACGAAGCCCGTGAAGAAAGACGACCTGGTTCGCGTGATCGAGCGGGTCGTTCGTGAGGCGTCCCTGCGTCGGGAGGTGAGCCGGCTCAGAAAAGAAGTGCATAAAGAATATAGCTTTCATCAGATCCTGGGAAAGAGCAAGGCGATCCAAGGGGTCTTCGATCTCATTCGCCGGGTAGCCGATAGTCCGACCAATGTCCTGATTACCGGAGAGAGTGGAACCGGCAAGGAATTGGTGGCGAAGGCGATTCACTTCAACAGCGACCGGAAAGATGCCCCGTTTATCCCGGTCAATTGCGCGGCCATTCCGGAACAACTGCTGGAGAGCGAGCTCTTCGGGCATATGCGCGGGGCCTTTACCGATGCGAAGCTCGACAAGCGGGGTTTATTTGAGGAAGCGCAGAAAGGCACCTTGTTTCTCGACGAGATCAGCGAGTTGCCGCTCATGCTCCAGGCCAAGATTCTCCGCGCGATTCAGGAGAAGGAAATCAGGCGGGTGGGCGCGACGAAGCCGATCTCGGTGGATGTCCGGATCATCGCGGCCACAAACTTGAATCTCAATGAGGAAGTGAAGCACAAGCGGTTTCGCGAGGACCTCTACTATCGACTCAACGTCATCGAACTGAAGTTGCCGCCGCTTCGAGAACGGCGGGAGGATATCCCGCTGCTGGTGGAGGCGTTTCTCAAGAAATGCGGCCATGCGTGTGGGAAGGAAGTGAAGGGTGTGAGCGAGGCGGCCCTCGCCATGCTGATGGACTATGCCTGGCCCGGTAATGTGCGAGAGTTGGAGAACGTGATTGAGCGGGCCGTGACGCTGAGCCGTGGCGAGAGGATTTCGCCGGATGATCTGCCTCCGGCAGTACAGGGAGCGCGAGGAGACCGGCGTGTGTTGGATGAAGCGGCCGAACACACCTTGCCGTTACACGAGCTCGAGAAAGAATACATCAAGAAGGTCCTCGAAAAGACCGGCGGCAACAAGTATCAGGCCGCCCATGCCCTTGGAATCGATCGAAAGACCCTGTATCGTAAACTCGCCGAAATCGAAGGCAAGCCTCACCCAGAGGAATAGCCACCACCGTCGGATCATCGCAGCGAGACTGTGCCTGGACAGTCCCGCTTCAGGCCGGGATCGATCACATGAAGGATGTCGACTGTTTTGTCATGCGTGTCGTGCATTGGACAATCCCGCTCCTCACGATCGGCATTTTTGTTGTCGACCTGCTGACGCCGGTGGGAATCGCGGTGTCGATCCTCTATGTCGTTCCGCTGTTGCTCACGGTGTTCAGGTCGAAAGAGCAAGAATCGCTCTATTTTTGTGGCCTTGCCACCAGCCTCCTCTGGCTCGGGTTGTTTCTCAAGCCGCCGGGTAGTTCGCTCCTGTATGGCGTACTCAATCGTACATTGGGAACCGTGGTTTTGTGGATCCTAGCCCTGGGATTGATTCGCTTCAGACGGCTGCAACATGAATCCGTGCAGGCGGAGCGAGCCCTGATGTCCGAACGTGTGGAGCGAGCCCATGCCGAAGGGTTGATGATGGAGGCGCAACAGGCACGGTACTACGCGGATCGAGAGGCCGTACGTGCCGGCGTCGGTCGCAAAGAAGCCGAAGGGCAGCTCCTGGTCGCCCAACTGAGGCTGGAAAGCATCATCGAATCCGCGATGGATGCGATCATCACCGTGGATGAGGATCAGAGGGTTGTGTTGTTCAACCATGCGGCCGAGCAGATGTTTGGCTGCTCCACGCAAGCAGCGATTGGACAGCCGCTCGATCGATTCTTGCCCACGCGGTTCCGCGACGTCCATCGGCATCATGTGCAAGGGTTCGGGCAGTCTGGTGTCACCAGCCGGAAGATGGGCCATCTGGGGACAGTGATGGGCCTTCGTTCCAACGGTGAGGAGTTTCCCATCGAAGCGGCCATCTCGCATATCGCCGTGGAACATCAGAAATACTATACCGTCATCCTCAGAGACATCACCGAGCGCAAGCAGGCTGAAATCGTGCTCAAGGAAACCACGGAACGGTCGCAGTTATTGATGCAATATGCTCCAGTTGCGTTGGCCATGTTGGATCGTGAGCTGCGCTACCTTGCCGTGAGTCAACGTTGGATGAGCGACTATCGGCTGGAAGGTCAGAGTCTCATCGGCAAGTCCCACTATGAGGTCTTCCCTGAGATTCCGGAACGGTGGAAGATCGTGCATCAACGGGGGCTGGCAGGAGAAGTCGTACGCTGTGAAGAAGATCGCTTTGTCCGACAGGACGGGACAGAGCAGTGGCTGCAGTGGGAGGTACGCCCTTGGTACACGATCGGAGGCGCGGTCGGAGGGCTCGTCTTTTTCACCGAGGATATTACGGGACGGAAACGAGGCGAAGAAGCGCTCCATGAGAGCCAGCGGCAACTCACCACGCTGATCAGCAATCTCCCGGGCTTTGTGTATCGTTGCCGAAATGATCGAGACTGGACGTTCGAATATCTCAGCGAAGGAGTCTCAGACTTAACCGGGTACACCGTCCAGGAATACCTCGTACAACGGTCTATCTCGTATGGCGACAATACCCATCCGGGTGACCGAGAGCGAGTGTGGCAAGAGATTCAAGCAGCGGTGGCGCAGCGTCGCCCGTACGAAACGACCTATCGGATCCTCACCAGGGCGGGGGAGGTCAAGTCAGTCTGGGAACGGGGTGAAGGGATTTACGCCACGGACGGTCGCCTGAGCTACCTGGAAGGGTTCGTCACCGACATCACGGAACGGAAACGAGCGGAACACTTGTTGCGGCAAAGCGAAGATCGCTATCGGCGTTTGATCGCCGTTTCGCCCTACGCCATTGTGGTGATTCGAGGCGACCGCGTTCTCTTCGCCAACGACCAGGCGATCAAACTGTTCGGCGCCGTGAAGGCCGAGGAGATCCTGAGCAGATCCGTGATGGACTTGTTCCTTCCTGATTATCACTCTGCGATTCGAGAGCGCATCCATGAGTTGGTGGAAGGCCGTGCGCAAGTGCCCATGCTCGAGGAGAAGATCGTTACGCTGAGCGGAAGATCCGTGGACGCAGAAGTCAGCGCGGCCCGATTTGTGGACGAGGAAGGTCCTGCGATTCTGGTCATGCTGCGGGATATCAGTGAACGGAAGCGACTGCAGGAACAGTTACGAAAAACCGAGCGCATCGCCGAACTTGGGACGGTGGCCTCGGGCATGGCCCACGAAATCGGGACCCCGATGAACGTCATTCTTGGCCGTGCAGAATATCTGATGGATCGCGTCACGGACGAGCCGATCAAGAAAGGCCTCCAGACCATCATTACCCAAGTCGAGCGGATTACAAGGGTGATGAACCAGTTGCTCTCCTTCGCACGACGGAAAACTCCTGAACGCGGTGCGCTTGATCTGAAGCAAGTGGTTGAAGACAGTCTCGAAATGTTTCACGAACGCCTTACACGAAGTCAGATCCAGCTTGAGTTGATGCTGGCCGATCCGTGTCCCATGGTCCTGGCCGATGCGGACCAGATGAGCCAAGTCATGATCAACCTCGTGATGAACGCCGTGCATGCGATGCCGAATGGCGGGACGCTTCGTGTTGCTCTGGCTCCTGAACCTCAGATGGTGAGACTCACCGTCGCGGATACGGGCCATGGCATCCCACGAGAAGTGATCAAGAAGATCTTCGATCCCTTTTTCACGACGAAGGAATTCGGCAAGGGGACAGGGTTAGGGTTGACGGTCGTCAAGGGCATTATTGAAGAGCACCAGGGATCCATCGCCGTTGAAAGTCAGGAAGGGACAGGAACGACGTTTACGATTCTGCTTCCGATGGCAGATAATAAGACGTGAAACGACCGCTTCCTGCGGTCATTCTTACTCGCGTCCCGTTGATCATTTCACCCTTTACCTTTCACCCCTCACCAGCGATCTCTGTGGCATCCCGCAACACTGATGTGTCGGTGACTGTCGTCTTTCTCGCCAATCGAGTTCCTCCACTCCATCCGCCTCCCCTCATTGTCTTGAAATTCTGCCGACTTCTTCCCTTCGCCGACGGCATGCACCTTGCTGGTTCAACAACCTAAGAGCGTGCGATCAATCGGATGGGGGCCGGAGAGGATGTCGCCTGTGACAAACGGAAAGGGTGCCGTGCTGTTGATTGTCGAAGATGACCGAGAGATGCGCAGCCTGCTGTGTGATGAGTTTTGTGGAATGGGCTATCAACTCCGCGAAGCGCGGGATGGGGATGAAGCGTTTCTATCGGTCCTGCAATCCGTGCCGGATGCGATCCTGACTGACCTGCGAATGCCGGCGGGAGGCGATGATTATGTCAGTCGGTTACGGACCGTGGCACCGCAGTGTCCGATCGTTGTCATGACGGCGTTCGGCGATGCGCGATTGAAAGCACAGGTACTGAAAGCGGGTGCGAACGCCTACTTCGACAAGCCGGTCCATATTGCGGAGCTGAAGAACTGTGTGCAACAATTACTCAATCACGGACCGGGAGCTGAGGGCAGATAGCGTATGGCAAGAATGAAAAAGCCCCGGTGAGTTCCCATGGCGCATTCATGTTCATGTCGGCCGCCATCGGCTCTAGGGTCCGGGCGCCGTATCTCCGGAAGCGAGAACGCCTTGTCTGACCCAGAACGCTCCAGCAATCTCGTACCCCAAGATCCCATCATCACCGCGCGAGTCGAAGCCATCAGGCAGCTGGCCGGAGGCCTATCCGATCGGGTGGCGGTCATGGATCAATCCTTCAATGTGGTCTATGCGAACGAAGCAGCCTGGTCGGTGCAGGAGAATACCCTCGTTCGCCGGCAACATGCGAAGTGCTATGAAGCCTTTGCCAATCGAACTGATCCCTGCGGGACCTGCCCCGCTATTAAGGTGTTTGAGACGCCCGAGGTGCAGTGTGTCTCATGTTCAGGCGGAGGTGACGGCAAGGCTTGCGGGATGCAGCAGGCCTTTCCGTTGACGGACGCGAATGGATCCGTCGTCTCCATGTTGGTGCTTTTCCAGCCGACATCGAAGTCTGTTCAGGCTGCTACAGCGGAGGACAGCCCTACCACACCTCTTGCGAATGGTCTTGGTGACTTGATCGGTCGAAGTCCGATCATGCAGCAGCTCTTCGACATGACCCGTCTGGTTGCGGAGAGCTCGGCGACCGTTCTCATTCAAGGTGAGAGCGGAACGGGGAAAGAACTTCTGGCGAAAACGATTCATGCCCTCAGTCCCAGAAGGGATCGGCCGTTCGTCGTGGTCGACTGCGGCTCATTGCCGGAGACGCTGCTCGAAAGCGAGTTATTCGGGCATGTAAAGGGAGCTTTCACCGGGGCGGTGATGAACAAGCGAGGCTTGTTTGATGAGGCCGACGGCGGCACGATCTTTCTGGATGAGATTGCCGACACGACGCCGACCTTTCAAGCCAAATTGCTGCGGGTTCTGCAGGAGGGCGAGATCAAGCCGGTGGGTGGGACGCGAACGGTCAAGATCCATGCGCGTGTCATCTCAGCTTCGAACAAAGATCTGACGGAACTCGTGAAAGCAAAAACGTTTCGGCAGGATCTGTATTATCGATTGGCTGTGCTGCCTCTGTATTTGCCGGCATTACGGGAGCGGCGAGACGATATCCCATTGCTTGTCCGGCATTTCGTCGCAGCCTCCTGCGCACGACATCATCAGCCGGTGCGATCCGTGGAGGAGCGGGCTTTGCGGTTGTTACGGGACGCTCCTTGGCCGGGGAATGTCCGACAGTTGCAGCACTATATCGAGCGGGCTGTGGTGACGACGGTCGGCCCGTCGCTGCCTTGCCAGGATCTTCTTGACCAGGCTCTGGGGGAAGAGGACGAAAGTTTACGCTCGGCGTCGCGTGGCGCCGTGGCTCACACGGAGCGCACTCGAATCGTTGATGCCCTGCAAAAAACGGCAGGAAACCGATTGAAAGCAGCCAAATTACTCAGAATCAGTCGAGCGAGCCTCTATAACAAACTTCGCGCGTATAGCATCGAATAGGTCGTACCCGTACTCTTGTCCCCTTCCTTTCGTGGATCACTGTTTCCCACGTCATGAGAGCGCCTCATCAGAAGATCAAAACTGCCGTCTTCGAGCGTTGCCCCATTCGCCTGATGAATCCCGCTACGGGAGGATCGGGGGACCAAGCCTCCTGATCTGCTGAATCTCCCCACCGATCGGATTGCTCTCATCACCGCATTCTTCATCGATGCGATTGTACGCATTGTTCGGATTCATTCATGGATCCATGAACGTGGAGCGCCAATCGGACGACGGAAGAGCCATGCCTGCCTTCAGCTTGTGGTGCTCTCATCTTGCGAGCTCCAACAGGCCGTGATGGTTTGGATGTCCCTTTTCTCCCCTGCATTCCGGGAGCGAACGTCCATTGGTATGGACAGCCTAAGCGGATGATATGTGAGCGAATGAGGAGATCCAGTCCACCACTGTCCAAGAGTGTGGAGTCTCCTGCGTTGTAGGCGCAGACAGCAAGGTTGACGAAAGCCATTCATCTTCGCATCTGATGCGAGCATCATTCATTCATGAATGACAAATAAGGATGGCACGACAGTTGCTGATATAGCTGGAACAACGTCGAGAGACCGAGCTCTCTCTGCGGGCTGGATGGCGAGTTGCCCTATCGCGATCCAGTACAGTCCACCCCATTGTGAGCGGCAGTCCCGGCCGCCACGTGTCAGCGATGAGGGGGTCACAGGTGAGAGTGGCCCTCTCATTGTTTTTTCCACAGGCAGTATTGGCTACCGAATCATTTCTTGCAGGAGCTGGTCGTGCATCTCTCAATCGCAATTCCTGAAGCACAGGTTGTCGACGCCCCGACGTTGCTCAAGCTGATCCGAATGGCACCGGTGTGCGACGCGGAGGCGGATGAGGAGGGGGCCGAGTACGTGGCGTACTTTGAGGACTTTCCGATGTCGGTGGGGATCGTTGCGCGAATGATCGAGGAAGCCTGGGACCTGCGCGATGTCCACATCACACTCGAAGGCAGACTCGTCGTGAGCCGGATCAACTTCTATGCCGCCCTCCGCTGCTATCAGGAGAGCCTCAGTGCCCGCGACGCGAAGGCCTATTGTCTTGAGCAGGCGGAGAAAGTCGGCGCGGATAGAGGATGTCCCGAGCGATCGTGCCTGTCTCGCTGCCGGTTTATTTGCTCACGCTGTGTGGGGCTGTCGCGCGACCCAGGCTCGCCTCCGATGGCGAGTCAGCTCAGGGAAGTGGCGCGCCGGGCAGAAGCGGACTGGTGTCCGAACCTGCAGATCACGGAGGTGGACGTATGAGTGGTCGGTTGAGGGTTGGACAAGCCAGATAAAGCGCATGCGATCAGATATCGTCAGTTGATTGCTCGAAGGAGGGCCGTGCTCCTCGATGCGTAACCAGGGAAGGAGAGTGTCATGCAGGCATTGAGAAGCAGGGGGAACATCAGAGTGTGGGCAGTCGTATTATCGCTCGCGGCGGCGAGCGCCTTTTCAGGCGGAGAGACCGCTCTGGCCCAAGATACGACAAAGGAAACCACCACGACAGGGAACCGCGTGTTCTTTCGTGGAGGCTATGGCGAGCTGCTCAGCGATCGTGCCGGAGAGTTGATCACGGACGGCCATGGTGCCGCCGGGAAAAATGATGGCAACGGTGGCTACTACATCGGTGGGGGGGCGGATCTCATGCTCACCAAGGACTTGTGGGGCATGGTGCCCGGTGTTGCGCTCGTCGGCGAGATCGGAATGGAATTCAAGAGGTGGGCATCCGCAAACGTTGCGAATGGAGATACCACCGGTGTGACGGGCGTCAGTAACGGCGGTGTGAGTAAAGTGCAATTGACCATGCTGACCGTGAGCGTAGCCCCCAAAGTGAAGTTCCGACAAGGAACTGATTTCCAGCCCTGGATCATTCCGGCCGGATTGGATTTCCACGTCATCAGCCCGACGTCGAGCCAGATCAATTATTTGGATATCGGGGTTCAGTTCGGCGGCGGTGCGGAGTTTCGCGTATGGAAAGAGTTGTGGCTTGGTCTCGACAGCCGGTTCCACCTGGCCTCCAACCAAACCAACACGGTGAACAATTACTGGACCACCGGCATTTATGGGGCCATCGGGTTCTAGCGGGGCAATACCGTACGAGCAAGGTGGATCATGATATCCGGTTACATGTTGCAGGGAGCCATTTTATGGCTCCCTGCACGCCTCTCCACTTCAAGCTCCACCTGCATCCGTCGAAGGCTCAAGGAAATGCTCGATCCACTTGGCGACTGATCCCACAGGACTGAATGCTCGAAGGATTCTGGTATATTGCCACAGAAAGCATGAACGTCCGCGTCGGTCGGCCATATCCCGCCGTCCTTTGCAACCAACCGCTTGTCCTCTTTCGGGATCGGCGTGGCCTGGTACAAGCATTACACGATCGCTGCCCCCATAAAGGCGTCCCACTCTCCTCTGGCCGGCAGGAAGGGGATTCCTTGCGTTGTCCGTTTCATGGGTGGCGCTTCATGTCCTCGGGGGAGTGCATCGAGGTTCCGGCTCTCGGTAACGTACTGCATCCATCACCCGCCTCGGCCTGTGTGCGGACATTCCCGGTAGAGGAGCGGGATGGCTGGGTGTGGGTCTATATGGGAAACGATCGATGCCGGAAGCCGTCGAGTCCGCCTCCCTCTTTGCCGATTCCAGCAGACGGCAGTCCGATGGTCTCGGTGCGCGAGTCCGCCCAGGCAAAAGTCCGGTGGGATTTCGCAGTGGATAGTCTCATGGATCCCGCTCATGTCCCATTCGTGCACAACAACTACTTCCGGCGGCGTGAGGCAGCCAGGGAGAAAGAAAAACTATTCACCCGACTGCCGTTGGGGTTTCGAACGATCTCGAAGAACGTCTTGTTGCCGGATACCTTTATCTTTCGGGCGTTATCTCCAAGGTTGGGTTCGGCGACGACCACGGTCGACTTCGTCCTACCCGGCATCCATTTGGAGCGATGGGAGATCGGCGACCGGTTTGCGTCCGTCATGTTGGTGGCCACCCCGCTGACCGACGAACGGAGTCGATTCGACATCTGCGTGGGATGGAATTTTCTGCGCGGGTTTCCTGTTGGATGGCTGGTCCGTCGGACTCTCAGGACGATTCTTGGCCAAGATCGGACGATTTTGGAATCGCAGGAACAAGGGTTCGGCCGGCATGGAAGTATGTTATTGCACTTGGAATCGGACACACCGGCCGTGTGGTACCGGCAGTTGAAGAAATATCATAGTGATCTGTTGGCCGGTGTGCGTGATCCTCAGCATCCGGTTCCTGAACAGACCATGCTCAGATGGGTGACCTAAAACGGAGTGACGCACGATCCTGAGTTTCAAGTTTCATGATTTACGAGCTAGCCTGCCCGAGTGGTTTCCTCCTCCAACCCCTCGACTTTGCTCAGGACTATGAGTGCTTCGGCAGTCTCAGAGCAGGTTGGCCGCATGTATAGTACGGGATGTGTTCTCGTCGACGCGGTCTTGCGTCAGACAGAACCATGCGGTACAACAATTCCATAGCTTTCTGCGGTCTCTGTGTGCAACGCTCAGCTTGGATATCGGCGGGATCATCTCGATATCCCATGACGATCTGTCCAAGCCGGTTGCGACTTATAGCTGCGCCGCTGGCCAGACCCTCGGCGGTGAGGTTTTTACGTGACCGGATTCGGATCACTCCGCATGAGATCACGCAACCAGTGTGAGACGAGCAGGGTGCGAAGGAAGGACAATGTGAAACAAGAGTTCAGAACGGGAGGTTGTTTGGTTGGCTGGATGCTCGTGGTCCTGACCATGTGTCTCGGAACAGAGGCCTGGGCCTATGAGTCTGTGCCAGTGGTGGAGGGGGCTACCGTGCGTGGCACCGTCACCTTCATCGGTACGGTCCCGCCGCCGAAGGAATTCGAGTTGCGTCGTTATCTCGATCACGAATATTGTGCTCAGCGGTCTGATCTCAACGGGTATCGGCTCATGAGAGAAATCACGGTCAGGCCAGACGGCGGCCTCAAGGACGTGTTGGTCATGGTGGAAGGTGTGGAGCGTGGAAAGCCCTTTCCCTTCACCGATGCCCAAGTGGAAGCAAGCCACTGTCGGTTTGTGCCGTTCGTGACCGTGGTGGGCGATAAGCGGCTGATCACGGTGTTCAATCGAGACTCAATCCCGCACGACATTCAAGGGTATGCATTCGACCAAACGGGAGGCGATATGGTGTTTTATCGCCCGTCCTTGGAGGTGAGCGGGACGACCGAGGCCGTGCAGTTGGTCAACGGGCGACGAGTGTTCAGCATGCAGTGTAGTATGCATCCCTATATGCAGAGCTGGGGCTATGCGATCGACCACCCGTATTTTTCGGTTACGGATGCAGGAGGCGCCTTCTCCATCGATGATCTTCCGCCGGGAAAGTACCGCCTCAAAGTGTGGCATCCGATTCTCGGCATGCGAGAACAGGCACTGACTATCACGGCGAATGAAACGGTTTCATTGAATCTGTGGTTCGAGGCCAAGGACTGACCGGTTACGGCTCACCATCGTCAGCCGCTAGTGAGGGTTCCGCTCTGGTCCGAATCAAGTCGGGGGAAGGTCTACGGGAAGCTGATGGCGGATCAGCACCCCCCGTGACCGATCGGATCTTCCTGTTGGCACTGCGCTGAGTGCGCGTGCAGTCGTCCAGGAACGATGGGTCTCATCAAATCAATCATACAGAGCACGGTATGTATTCCACGCTTGTTATCTTGCACATTCTCGCTGCGGTCAGTTGGGTCGGCGGCATGATCTTTCTGTCATTGGTCTTGGCGCCGTTGGTGAGAAGCCGGAAAACAGTGCCCGAGTTCATGGCGCTGTTTCGGTCTGCCGCACTCCGCTTTCGCCCCATCGTCTGGGTGGCCATGGCGATACTCGTAATGACCGGTCCGATGTTATTGTCGCTTCGTGGCGTCGCGGTCGCGAGCCCTTCCTCCTGGCCGGGAATCGTCGTCGTGAAGCTGACGCTGGTCGCTCTGTTGCTGTTCCTGACCTTGCTGCATGACCTCGTGCTCGGTCCCCAGGTCAGCCGGGTCAGTGCGATTCCAGAATCCCAGCGAACGGCAGGAGAGCAGGTGGTGTTCAAAACCGCGCGCTGGCTCCCTCGATTGTCCCTACTCATCGCCTTGGCCGTCGTGATGACGGCGGCGATGCTGGCACGGTCATAACTCCATGCCGATGTCGCGTTCTGCGACATCGCTTCTCTCTCGCCTGTAGCAAGGCTCCCCTGCGTGAAGAGGAACAGCCTTGAGTTTTCCTCGCAACACCTCTGTATCTCGATGAAATGATTCAGCTTCTCACCCTCCTGTTTCGTACGGTTTCCTCCTTGCAAGCTCGACGGACTGATCAGTCAAAGAGATGGTCCATGTTGGCGTTCTGTTCAAGGATGAAAGGTATTGTTTAGGCAATGAATAGAGAGGCATCGCAACACAAATGAAATCACCATGGTACATGGCAGGTATTGTCCTGTGGGTTCTCACGGTCACGGGTCTTGGCTGGTTCTTCATCAATGGATGGACCACAAAGGGAAGCGACGGGCGCACGGAAATACTGTTGGCACCGGCTGAACGTGATCAGATTCTGGCGGAGATGCGGCAACTGTTGAAAGCAGTGGACGGCGTCATCCGAGAGTTGGGAGAGTCGGAACCTGATCTGAAACGAATGGAATCGGCAGCCAGGGCAGGTGGGATGCACATGGCCGAGGACGTGGAGCCGGCACTAATGGTCAAGCTGCCGCTGCCGTTTAAGCAAATGGGCATGTCGATTCACAAGGACATGGATGCGTTAGCCGATGCGGTCGTGCAACGAGAGACGTCCCAGCAACTCCTGAAGCGACTGGGGAGTATGACGGCCCGCTGCACGGTCTGCCATGACATGTATAGATTCAAAGCCGGCTGATAGCTAGCAGCGATTAGCAACCAGCAGTCAGAGAGAAGAGAGGGAATCAGTTCACGAACGAATCCATTTCCGAGGTGGTGACTCCCACCCAATGAGCGCTCCTGTCATGGCCGGATGGCACAAGCCTCGAAAGGCGGGACATCCGCCACAGCCGAGGGCAATGTCGCTCCGGTCGCGCAGTCAGGGAGGTTTTTATGAAGTCCCAAGCCATCATATGTGTTGCTCTAGTGGTAGCTATGGTGTCACCGGTCGGTTTCGTTACGATCGCATCAGCGCAAGATCGTGATCGCGACCGCGATCAGCTCAAGACGCAACAGCAAATTCAGGACAAGGACAAACGACAGACTAAAGATCAACTTCATAAAGAGTTGAAGGACAAAGAGCAGTTGCACGAACGTGAACGGACGCGTGAGCGTGAACGGGCCAGGGAGCATATGCAAGCGGAGCGCCCCGAGAAGCCGCAGCATGAGAGGGTAGAACGTGGCGAGAGAGGCGGCCGCTAAGAAAGTTCTGAGTGCTGGGTGTTGGGTGCTGAGGTAAACACGACGCTCGGCACTCAGGACTCAACACTCATCACTAACCATGGAGGTGAACGATGGCACGGGTGGTGATCATCGGTGCATCGATCGGCGGGTTACCCGCCGCCTATGAAGCACGGGCTCTATTGGAGAAGAAACATACGGTGACGGTTATTTCAAATGTGGATTCATTCCACTTCGTCCCGTCGAATCCTTGGGTGGCGGTCGGCTGGCGCACACGTAAGGACATCAGCTTTGAGTTGGGGCCGGTACTGGCCAAGAAGGGAATCGAATTCGTCCATGCCGCGGCTGATCGCATCGAACCGGAACAGAACCGCGTCATCACGGCGAAAGGTGAGGTGCCGTACGACTATCTCATCATCGCCACGGGGCCGAAACTCAACTTTGCCGCCGTGCCTGGGCTCGGTCCGAGCGGCTATACACAGTCAGTCTGCAACGTAGACCATGCGGAGCAGGCCTGGGGCGCCTATCAGAGCTTTCTGAAAGATCCAGGTCCCATCGTCATCGGCGCCGCGCAGGGCGCGTCCTGCTTTGGGCCGGCTTACGAGATGGCCTTTATTCTCGATGCGGATCTGCGGAAGAAAAAACTTCGCAAGAAAGTTCCGATCTATTTCGTGACGCCCGAGCCCTACATCGGTCACATGGGTCTCGCCGGTGTCGGGAAATCTCGGCGGCTGATGGAGGATGAGTTCGCCGAGCACTCGATCAAACCGATCCACAACGCGGCGATCAAAGAAGTCCAACCAGGCAAAATGTTTTTGGAGGATGGTCAGGAATTATCATTCCGCTACTCGATGATGATTCCGCCCTTCGCCGGGGTTGATGCGGTAGCAGGGACGTCGGGTCTATGCAATCCCAAAGGCTTCGTCAACATCGATGCCTACCAAGCGAATCCCAAGTACAAGAATATTTACGCGGTCGGGGTGTGTGTGGCCATCCCGCCGGTCGAGCAGACGCCGGTGCCGACCGGTGCACCGAAGACCGGGTACATGATCGAATCCATGGTGTCGGCGGCCGTGTATAACATCAAGGCCGAGATCGAGAACAATGCGAAGAAAGAAACCGCAACGTGGAATGCGATCTGTCTGGCGGACATGGGTGATACGGGGATGGCGTTCGTCGCTCTGCCGCAGATGGCCCCACGCAACGTCACTTGGGCCAAGAAAGGTAAATGGGTCCACCTGGCCAAGATCGCCCTTGAAAAGTACTTCCTGATGAAAATGAAACGAGGTGTCAGCGAACCCTTTTTCGAGAAAGCGATTCTTGATGCCGTAGGGATCGGCAAGCGCGAAGTCGTTGAATAACGGCCCTTTCTTGCCTGAATCCTTTGCTCGGTCCGTGCCTCCCATAGGCAAGAGAAAAGGAGGGCCACATGAAACTCAACGAACGTTTGCGATTGATTGCCGGTGTATTCGTGCTCGCCGCGGTGATTCTAGGAGCGACCGTCCATCCGTACTGGAACTATGTTGCTGCTTTTGTTGCGGTGAACCTCATCCAATCGGCCTTTACCGGCTGGTGTCCGATGATGGCACTGTTACGTCGCCTTGGGGTACAAGAATAATCGTGACTTTCTAACGAGTTGCCTTATCCTGAGGGGGCAGCTCTGCTTCTCCACGGGTGGTGAGACACGATGGCAATACCGCTGAATCTGACGGATGCATTCGCAAGTGAGCAGGATCTACGCAATATGGTTGCCGCACGGAAAGTGTGTTTCGACCACGATCCTTTCTATGTGAGAGACGGATCGAATCAGATCGTGCAGATTGGGTTTCAACTCAACCTCTATGCTGCGTTTCAGGATCCCAAGCATCTCCCGTCCGGCGAGGACACAGAGCTGCGCGACCTCATCGGTGACCTTCGACGGCTTTGCCGTGTGTTCTTTCAGTCGCTGGATCTTCTGAAGCCCTGTGAATATCCCGAACCTCCGATGCATCGCATTATGTATGCTCCGGAACGTCAGTATCGAGCGGAAGTCTGCCTTCAGGTTCCCATCTTCGACCGGGGACACTATGGGGCGAAACCAGATCGTCGTTTAGAGGAGTTGCTCAACACAGCCGAATGTCTCCTTCGACAGCTAGGGGCCAAGCGTGGGACATGGGACGATCAGAAGAATGCACAAGCTCACGCTCAGGATCACTGTGAAGACCATGCTCAAGCTGCTGCGGGCGAAGCCTGAGTCCGGAGGAATACATCACGCAGATGAGAGTCAGCCCAACGAACTACATGGTCCTCGCGGCCCTGCTCCTAACCGGTTGCGGATCAAAGGAAGAGCCGGTCGCACCAGTGGTATCCGCTGCTCCGCAGAAGACCATTCAGGCTGCTGTCGTGGAGGCCAAGCCGGCATCCGTACCGATTCGTGTTGAAATAACCGGACAGGTTGCTCCGATCTTCCAAGCCACGCTTTCCAGTCGTATCCAAGGAACCATCGACAAGCTGCTGGTTCGAGAAGGCTCGAAGGTCTCCAAGGGACAGCTCTTGATCCAGCTGGATAGCCGAGATCTCCAGGCAGACCTGGCCCGCGCGCATGCGGAGATCGAGAATGCGAAGGCGCATCTCGACCGGATGAACCAGCTCTATGCGCAAGATGCGGTCTCGAAACAGGAGATGGAGAATGCGACCAGGGCGTATCGCGTGGCGGAGGCGAATCGGAAGGCAGTGGAGGCGCAGCTCAGTTATACGACGGTGAGAGCGCCATTCGACGGGGTCATCACCGAGAAAAAAGTAGAGGCAGGAGAATTGGCTTCACCGGGTCAGCCGCTCCTCAAAATGGAAGACCCCCAGCATCTCCGCCTGGAAGCCACGGTCGCGGAAGGAGATCTCCGGTCGGTGTCTCGAGGCGATACGATCCCAATCCTCATCGACGCTTTAGGGGGCCAAGAGTTGATCGGCAGAGTCAGCCAAATTCTTCCGGCAGGAGATCCGCAAACCCATACCTTTATGGTCAAGGTCGATCTGCCGAAGGGAGAGGGACTGAGGACCGGGATGTTCGGCCGATTTCCTCTCGAAAAAGGTGTCACCCAAACCATTCTGGTTCCTGTGACAACCCTGGTCGAGCGAGGCGAGCTCAGTAGCGTCTACGTCGTTGGAGTAGACCGGATCGCACGGCTTCGGTGGGTCAAAGTCGGGCGGAGGTTCGACAAACAGGTTGAGATCCTATCCGGCATTAATGAGGGCGAGCGAGTCTTGGCGGATGGAAGCCGTGGAATTGACGGAGCAGTCGTTCAGGTCGTCGAGACGGCAGCGGCGCCGGGAAAGAACGTCATGGGTCAATAGTCATTCGTCAATGGTAAAAACTTTGAACTCTTTGATTCAGGCCCTCATTTCACCAATGGCCAATGACCAATGACTTCCCATCCCTCCCCATACCGCCCCGGCTTGTCAGGACGCATCGCCGCTCTCTTTATCGACAGTAAACTCACACCGCTCATCATGCTCGCCGTGCTGCTATTGGGTCTGTTTGCGGTGGTCGGGACACCTCGTGAGGAGGAGCCACAGATCGTTGTACCCATGGCCGATGTCTGGCTGCCGTTTCCCGGGGCATCAGCCAAGGTCGTCGAAGAACAACTCACCAAGCCCTTTGAGCGGAAGCTTTCCGAGATCAAGGGGGTCGAGTATGTGTACTCGATTTCCAGGCCCAGCGGCGCCCTGATCATTGTCCGTTTCTATGTCGGCCAGCCGATGGAGCAGAGCCTGGTTGATCTCTACGACAAGTTGATGGCGAACCAAGATCTCCTACCGCCCGGGGCCGAGCCGTTTCTGGTCAAACCGAAGGATGTGAACGACGTCCCGATTGTTACCCTCACGCTGTCGAGTGAGCGCTACGGAGAATTTGAGCTCCATCGGCTGGCTGAACAGGTCTTGGAGGAAGTCAAGAAGGTAGCCGGCACCTCGGCTGGATTCATCGTGGGCGGGCGGCCGCGCGAGCTGCGCATCCAGATCGATCCCACGAGATTGAAGGCCTACGGGTTGACGCCGCTGCAGGTTGCGAGCGTTGTCAAAGGTGAGAATCGCGCCTTGTCGACCGGCCGCTTCGACAGTCGTAATCAAAGCTTTCTGGTAGAAACGGGTCGTTTCATCCGGTCACGTGAAGATCTAGAAAGTCTGGTCGTTGGCGTCCATGAACAGAGGCCGGTGTACGTACGTCAGGTGGCGGAAGTCACAGACGGACCGGCAGAAGCGACGAGTTATGTCTGGCATGGAACTGGTGAGGAGTCAGGCGTAAGGGGTGAGGCGAAAAGGACGGACAACACCCCTGACTCTTCACTCCTCACCCCTCACGAACTTCCGGCCGTGACCGTCGCAATTGCCAAGCAGGCCGGTTTGAATGCCGTGACGGTCGCCGCTGAGGTGATCCGCAAAGTCGACGAGATGAAGGGAGTGGCCATTCCGTCGGACGTTCGTGTGACGGTGACGCGTGATTACGGAGAAACGGCCCAGGAGAAGGCCAACGAACTGCTGTGGCATCTCTTGATCGCCGTCGTTGCGGTGGTCGTCTTTCTCGGTGTGACATTGGGGCCGAGGCCGGCGCTTGTTGTCTCGATTGCGATCCCTCTGACCCTCGCGCTCACACTCTTTACCTCGATGATGATCGGCTACACGATCAACCGGGTGACCCTGTTTGCCCTCATCTTCTCCATCGGTATCCTTGTGGACGATGCCATTGTGGTCGTCGAAAACACCTATCGCCATCTGAAGATGCGTCTCACCGCTCACCACGACGCCTCCATCCGGGCGGTTGATGAAGTCGGGAACCCGACGATTTTGGCGACATTCACCGTTATCGCCGCTCTTCTGCCGATGGTCTTTGTCTCCGGGCTTATGGGGCCGTATATGAGACCGATTCCCGTGAACGCCTCCATAGCCATGTTCTTCTCCCTGCTGGTTGCGTTCATCGTGATCCCCTGGTTTTGCCAGACCTGCTATCGCCCTGGAGCTGCCGTTGCCGGTGTCGACCATGAAGGTGATGAGCAGGGGTTTGTGGCTCGAATGTATCGACGACTTCTTTCTCCGTTATTGGCTCGTCCATCCCTCGCCTATGCGTTTCTGGCCGGAGTCGGGCTCTTGCTCGTCGGATCCACCCTGTTGTTCTATACCCGCCATGTCGTCGTGAAGATGCTCCCCTTCGACAATAAGAGCGAGATTCAACTGGTGGTGGATATGCCGGAAGGGACAACGCTCGAAGAGACCGCCCGAGTCACTCAGGCGCTGGGGCGCTATGTGAAGACGGTGCCCGAAGTCCGGGACTATCAAGCCTATGTCGGAACGGCCTCCCCCTTCAACTTCAGCGGACTCGTCCGGCACTACTATCTACGGGAGCAACCTCACGAGGCGGACATTCAGATCAATCTGGTCGCGAAGCACGAGCGAGCCGCTCAGAGTCATGAGATCGCCCAGCGGATTCGTCCACCGGTTCACGAGATCGCTCGTGAATACGGGGCCAATGTGAAGATCGTGGAGGTGCCGCCCGGGCCGCCTGTGCAATCGGTGCTGGTTGGAGAGGTTTATGGATACGATTACAACAGGCAACTCGCTGTGGCTCGGGAAATTCGAACTCTATTCGAAACCACTTCCGGAGTCGTGGACGTGGACGACTATATCGAAGCGGACCAGGTGAAATATGTCTTCACCGTTGATCGTGCCAAGGCAGCGCTCGCCGGTATTCCTTCCGACGAGATCATCAACACGCTTCGCATGGCACTCCAAGGAACGAAGATCGGCCTCGTCCACATCCCGCAAGAGAAAAGTCCGGTCCAAATCGTGCTTCGCCTCCCGCTCGTTGAGCGAACCGGTCTTGAGCATCTCGGTGAGATCGGGGTGCGCACGAGTGCCGGAGGGATCGTGCAGCTGTCCGAACTCCTCAAGGTAGAGCGAACGGTCCAAGACAAGGCGATCTATCACAAGAATCAAAAGCCGGTCGTTTATGTAGTCGCGGATGTCGGTGGCCCTGGAGCAGAGAAAGCCGAGAGTCCCGTGTATGGAGTGCTGGGTGTGGGGAAAAAACTGGAAGAGTTTCGTCCAGCAGAAGGCTATCAGATCGCGCAGTATTACGCGTCACAGCCCTGGTCTGAAGAGAAGATCGCCATGAAATGGGATGGGGAATGGCACATCACGTACGAAACCTTCCGCGACATGGGCATCGCCTTTGCCGTGGCCATGGTGCTGATCTATTTGTTGATCGTCGGCCAGTTTCAATCGTTCGTCACGCCGCTGATCATCATGGCGCCGATTCCTCTTACGCTGATCGGCATCTTGCCGGGCCATTGGCTGACGGAGTCGTATTTCACCGCGACCTCCATGATCGGGTTCATCGCCCTGGCGGGGATCATAGTCCGGAACTCCATTCTCCTCGTCGACTTCATTCAACTGCAAGAACGTGCCGGTGTGTCCTTATCGGAAGCCGTCATCACGGCGGGTGCCATTCGCACGCGTCCCATTCTTCTCACCGCCGCCGCACTGATGGTGGGGGCCTTCGTCATCATTCTGGATCCCATCTTCCAGGGACTGGCTGTCTCGTTACTCTTCGGTGTCGGGGCCTCGACGCTGCTGACCCTGGTTGTGATTCCTCTGCTCTACTACCAGGTGACCAGAAAGTCAGTAGCACCGCCTCTTCCCTCCGTCGGATCGATCGATAAGGATAGTTCGCGGAGTTCCGAAGAAAAGAGATCACAGCCGGTTCTAATCTAGCTGCGGAATTGGAAATATGAGAACGTGGGTGATTTCCGGTCATAGTTTCGCCTTCTTTTCCCCAGATAGGGTCCGGTCTCGTAATTTGTTGACCAGTTCCTGATAAGAGCTCTCGCGAATGATTTTCTGGAACTGACTTCGATAGTTTTTCACCAAGCTGACACCGTCTGCGATGATGTCATAGGCAGGCCATCGGCCCTCTTTTAAGATAAGGCGGTAGTCCATCGGAATGTCCGTTTTGTCTGAACGTAGCTCGGTTCGGACTTCAGCATAGGTCCCTTCGATCCGTTCCGAGAGGTACCCCACTTGTTCCCCACGATAACCTTCGATTTTTTCGGCGTATCGGTCGGAGAGAAACCGTTTGAAGAGCTCGACGAACTCCGTACGCTGGGTCTCGGTGAGCGGCGTCCAATAGGTTGCCAACGATCGCTTCGACATCTCAGCATAATCAAATCTTCCGGCGATCACCTCTTCCAGCATGCGGCGGCGAGGTATGAGCTTGGCCGGATCTTTCAGTACCGGGTCTTCAAGTGTAGTGATAACCCGACTGACTGTACCGCGGACTGCTTCGGTCGGAGACTCGGAGCCTTGTGGTACTGCGCCGAGGGCGACAAGACAGATCATCCCGACCCCAAATGGTATCGTACAGGACCTGTCGTCGCCCCACAGCAGTCAGCAACCATCTCCTCACTAACCGTGACACAGGGACATCCTCATTGCCCTATTCGTCAATCCATCACGAACGTGACCTTCATGTCCACACGATACAAGACGACCTTGTTGTTTTCGACCACGGCATGTTGCTGTGCCACCCAAGCTGACTTGATCCCGTGGAGAGTCTTGGACGCTCGAGCAATTCCTTGGGCGATGGCATCCTCGAAACTCGTGGGCGATTCGGCGCTGATCTCAATGATTTTGGCAACAGACATAAGACGTCTCCCTTCCTGTTATGCGCATGAGCGCGGTTGAGGACCCATCCATCTCTGATTCGAATCCATGATCAGGTGTTCAGCAAGGACAGCGCCACAACTTATCGCTTTGGCAGTGTTGCATTTGAGTGTTATCTCAAAGAGTTAGGGGGCAGGAGGGAATGAGAGCTGAGCGGGTTGGGGAACTCTGCTACAGGACGGGAGAGTAGTCTGTAGCAAAACAGGTATGAGTAAGTAGCAGAATTGGTCGAACCGGCCACCGGTAGCGAAATGTTGACAGAATAGGGCCTGGAACGTAGGCTGTGTTTCCGTAAGGGAGTGTAGAGATGGCAAGACTTTCTCAGTCAGGTACAGAGCGAAAGCTTCGGCGATACAAGGACGCCTTGAGCCGTCACCTGCCCATACTGCGAAAGCAGTTTCAGGTCCGGTACCTCGGCGTATTCGGTTCATGCGTCCACGGGACCCCCCGGAGGAACAGCGACCTCGACATACTCGTGGACTTCGTCGACGCACCGAGTCTGTTTGAGTTCATCGAGCTGGAAAACTATTTGTCTGCCCTCTTGGGCGTCAAAGTGGATCTGGTGATGAAGGATGCTCTCAAGCCTCTGATCGGCCGACGGATTCTCAGCGAGGTCGTGGGCTTGTGACACGAAAACGCGAGTTTCTTGATTACCTTGTCGATATCCAAGAAGCCACGCAGCATGTCTCACTGTTCATCACAGGCATGACATGGGCTCAGTTCGCGCAGGACCAAAAGACCATCTATGCTGTGGTCAGAGCCTTCGAGATTATCGGCGAAGCGGCGAAAAAGATCCCGCTGACCGTACGCAAGCGACATCCGAAAGTCCCCTGGAAACAGATGGCCGGGATGCGGGACAAGCTCATCCATGAGTACTTTGGGGTGAATTATCAGGTTCTCTGGAAGACAGCACAAGAAGACATTCCCCCACTGCGGCCACTCATCGAGAAAGTCGTGAAGGAAGAATCGACGAGGGCCCGCCAACACTCCTGACCGTGGCTGAGACGGAAACCCTGCGTACTCGCGTAATATACTCTTTCATGGACTAGCGGTTCGAACTCTTCAAAACTATTGATTCATATGACAATCACATCGGCGACGAGTAACATGGGCTGGCATGAGATCTCCGTAGCCCAATCCCCACGAATAGCTGCTATTTTCAGATCACTAGTATTGATAACCATCTCGGTGGAAAGTAGCCTAAGCAGTCTCCTATTCACCAGCGATCCATCCCTCATTAGGCGGTTATTTCAAGGAGAGCATGGGAGATATGAGCAAACATGATGAAACTCCCATGGGATTACAGGACTCCAACAGGAAAACAACTGATCACCCAGCGGTGTTTATCTCCTACTCACACGACTCCTCCGCCCATAAGAAATGGGTTAGCGAATTAGCCGGAAGGTTAATGAAGAATGGAGTAGATGTTATTCTGGATCAATGGGATCTTGAGCCTGGTGACGATGTGCCGAAGTTCATGGAGCAATCCGTTAGAAGAGCCAATAAGGTTTTAATGATTTGCACAGAGGCTTACGTCAGGAAAGCGGACGATGGAAAAGGCGGAGTCGGTTATGAATCGATGATAGTGACGGGTGAACTGGTCCAAGACTTAGGGACCTCAAATTTCATTCCCGTCATTCGGCAGGCAGAGGGTCAAACAGCAAAACCTGCATCAGTAAGTACGCGCTTGCATATAGATCTGAGCGAGGGCCAGGACATTGAGGAACAGTTTACCTCCCTTCTGAAAGCGATTCACGGGGTGGTTCGGTCGGCCAAGCCGCCTCTCGGTGTGAATCCTTTTTCCGATACCAGTCCAGCAGCTCCTCTGAGGCGGGATCAAACGGCTCCGTTATCGTCACAACTTGATGTAGTTGAAGCCCTCGATCAGCGTGTAGGACTTGTGGTGGGAGAATTGGACCTAGGCCCAACTCATCCTACCTATATTTTGGCTGCCATTCCCTCTCACAAAGTCCAAATTCAGAGTCTGTTCACTTCAAAAGATGCAGCCGTGGTGAAGTTGCTTGAAAATCCGCGGCAGATCCGGCCGTCTGGTTTTGACTTGGATGTGGGTGGCAGGGCTGCGCGGATCGTTCCAGGTGGGAAGAGGCGCAGAGCCCTCGAAGTCAAGTATAAGGCCCTGAATCTGTGGAAGGATGGCACGTTGATCTTTTCTGCTGATGCCCAGGACTTTGTCTGCTGGCGACCCATTCACAAGGAGGGAGTTCCCCTTAGGATTCAACCGTTGGCTCTGATTGAGACTGTTCTTCTTTTTTGCCAGTTGAGCAAAGATATTTTTGACCAGGCTAACCCCAAACCGGGCGATGTTTCGTATGAGGTGCATTACGTTCTTGAGCTACGCAATACAAGAGTTGGTGAAGTGAATTGTGGATTGATTCCAGGACCAGTCGGTAGTGATGCGTGGAAGTTTGGAATGGATATCCATCGGGCCACTGAGTCTAAGTTGAGAGTAAACATATTGTGGCAATCCAAAGACATTGATCCTGGTCGGATTGCGTACCGTCTTCTTGCATTACTATATGAACAGTTTGGGACTGACCACGATGCTATCCCGTACAGAGAGAAAGCAGGGACTGACTTTATTATCAGCGCGGAAGAAATCAGAAGACTTCATGCGTAGTAATGGAGTTCTCTGCATGAACACAAAAGTCCAATGATCGGATGGGTATGCCCTGAGACGTGGCCTGGCTCTGCCAGTGGTCCAGCTTTCCAAGTGGCTGAATCGTGTGTTTCGGTGAGCATGCAACGTCGTTCGCCGTCGAAGCGATCATCCATCAACTTTTGTTTCTATGTGGTTACGTTCCCCACGCCCTCACGCCAAGTAAGCTGCCACGATTCCGGAGAGCACAATCCCGTCGAACGTACCCGCGCCGCCGATGCTGGCAATACCGGTGTCGATTTTTTCGATATCACGGAGATGGAGCAGATCCGCGCCGATGAGCGGGCCGAGCACGCCAGCGACGAAGGCGACCGGAGGTGCTTGATCCGGGACGAAGAGTAAGGCACTCACAGCGGCAAGCAAAGCAGGAAACAGACCGGGCATTGCAATGCCGATCCCCTCGATCGGTTTTGCCATCCAGTAACAGACCATCGTGTTGAGGAAGATCGCCAGGAGCAATCCAGTGAGCGACTTCACGCCAGCCGCCGCCACATGCGCCGTTTCATAGATCGCCAAGGTCACAGGGATAAGACATCCGCCGACGTTGATGGCGATGATCGTCTCCCTGTGGATGCGTTGGAGACTTGGCCACCAGCCCTGTAGTCCGAACACCGCCAACGGGTCCGCCAAGACCGACTCCTCCCGGGAGATGCGTTTCACCGGAATGTTGATCGGGCTGCTGAGGAAAATACCGATCACTACCAGCAGGGCGGTCGGCGGGTCCAGTTTGAGTTTGATCAGGGCTGTCGTGAAGAGCTGACTGAAGACAAGCGGCAGCAGCATCGACAGGACCAGGAAGAACAACAGCGGAAGCCAGCTTAACCCTCTCATGAGGCCTCTCGTTGGGCTCGTTCCGCCGCCAGGTCGGCCCGCCTCGCTTCCTCTGCTTCCAACTGGTCGATGGCGAACAGCGTCCGGGCTAGAGCTCAAACGCCCAGAGCAGTCGGAGTTTGTGTCTGCCATCGGGTTGGGCATCCATCCCGATCAGTCCACCAAAGAGCGCCCATGATGTGCCGACCCCTTCCACGTATTCCCGCCTCCATCCGGGAATGATGGGATTCACCTCGACCAGCGTTTTTTCGGGAGATACCGTCCGCATATACAAGGCGATGGGAGGGTGGCCGAGCACCCAATACTCCCACTCGTCTTTCTTTGGGCTTCGGTAATCAAACAGCCACCAAAGAAAGCTGGTTTCTGTCGTCCTGCCTTGAGCGGCCTTGTGATCGAGGAGCGGCCACAAGAACCAGAACTCCGACTCATCCTTAATGTGGTCGCTCGTGTAGCGGAAGAAGGGGAAGAGTCGGTTTTCCGTAAACGTTGGACTCGTCGAGCCGTAGTACAAGGACAGTGGAGCAATCCCGATTGCACCCGTGCGGCTCTCCTGTGTGCTCGCCTCATACTCATGGCTCCAGATGGGAAAGAGGCGAGCCTTCGTACCGGTAGGAGTCCAGGCTTTGTAGTAGAAAGAGAGTGGGCCGATGCCCAACACGCCAAGTGTCCGATCCTGGGTTTCATGATTCTGGAAGTCGCTCCACAGCGGGACGATGACATTCATCGATTCCGTCGCCGAGTCCGCATGCCACCAGAGCGGAAACAGATGGTCGGTTGTGCCGGCCGCGGTCTGTTCATGGGAGAACAAGGACAGTTGTCGAATGCCGACAAATGAGAGCCTCCAAGTACTCCCTTCTTGCTCATAGTCCCAGAGGGGAGAGAACCGGTTGCGTGCGCCGGTGGGGCTGCCAGAAAAATGGGCTAGGCTCACGGGATGCACTCCCAAAGCAGACAGGCTCCAGGCCTGCGTACCCTGGTCCCGCCATACGCTCCCCAATGGAAAGAACGTGTCCCTGGTCTGTTGAGGATCGGTCTGATGCCAATAGAGCCACAGCGCATTCCATGACGTGGCGTCTTGCGTCTGGTCGTAGGAATAGTGATAGAGAGGAAAGAAGCGATGCGTGCTGAGCAGCGGTGTATGTTCCCAGTTGAACAGGGTAAGCGCGGGCATCTCGCCGATCCGGGGAAATCCTATCAACGACACACGGCTTGAATCCACTTGACTGTCCCGTTCCATATCGGCCAGCGGCAGGATAATGGTCCGTGCCTGTGACTCCGTCTGCCAATGCCACCAGAGAAAGAGGGCCTGCCAATCCAGTGTCTTGGCTTGTTCGTCATTAGCATAGTGATAGAGCGGAAAGAAGCGATGCGTGATCGCGGATGGGGTCTGATCCAGAGCAAACAGCGAGAGGGCCGGACCGTGACCGACGTGTGGCAGACCGAGGACGGAGAGCCGTTGATGTTCTGCCTCCATGCTGTACTTGTAGAGTAGGGCGACATAATGCGAGTACCCGGTCGGTGAGGACTGATACTGGAACAACGTCAGCGGGCGGATGCCCAGTATACCGACGTCGCGCTCATCCCGTTGCCGGTCATGCTCGATATCCACGATCGGGAGAAAGACATCCCGCATCCATTGCTCTGTTTCCCGATGCCACCAGAGAAGGAGGGCGTCCCAGTCACGCGTGTTGGCCACATCGTCTCGCCGATACCGGTAGATGGGAAACAACCGGTGCGCCGTCAAGGAGGGCGTTTCCACCCGTTCGAAAAGGGATAGCGTCGGGAGGGTGCCGAACTTCGGCCAGCCGATCATCGAGAATCTATTCGTTGCTCCGGCCCGGTTATAGTCATATAGCGGAAAGAGATAGGAGTGGCTCGTATCCGGGCCACGGCCATAGTTGAACAGGGTGATCGGCTTGAGCCCCGCTAAGTTCAGCTCCATTGTGCCCGTTTCGTCATCACGTTCGTATTCATGCAGAGGGGGGAGTGTATCGAGCAGATACGATCCCTTTTTCATGTGCCGGTATAGAAGCAAGGCGGACCAATTCACTTCGTTCGTTGCGTCGTTCTGCTCAAATCGATACAGCGGGAACAGGCGGGTCAAGAAGTATGTCGGTGAGCCGCCCTGTTCATAGAGCGACCAGGCGAAGGCCCGCTCGCGAGGCGGGAATCCTGCTAAGGACAGCCTCCATCCGTCTGTGGGAGTACTCTGATACCCGTAGAGCGGGAAGAGACGGTCGGCGGTACCGGCCGGACTCGACTCATGGTGGAACCATGTGATCGGCTTGATCCCCAGCAGATCCAATTCCCACCCCGGCTGTTGTCGCTGCCATGCTGCTTCCCAGAGCAGCAGGAAGCGATCCTCGCCTTGTTTCGGAGTGGAGTGGTGTCGGTGCACAAAGAGCGTCTCCATTGTCACGTCGTCCGCAGCAAGATCGTGGCGGTAGCGATACAAAGGAAAGAGGCGGTTGGCAAATAGCGTGGGGCCACTTTCTTGGTAGAACATCGCGAAGTCCGATACCCCGATGACCGACCACTCCCGCCAGTCCCCATTGCGTTTCCAATCGTACAGTGGAATGAAGCGGTCGTGGATGGAGGTGCCCTTGGCATCATGGCGGTAGAGCGAGAGCGGGCCGGACAACAACGCGGACCAATGCCACTCCTCGGCCTCGGGATGGTCATACTGGTAGAGCGGGAACAATCGATGGCCGAGGCCTTCTGGGCTCTTCCAATACCGGAAGAATGAGAGCGGGCCGAAGCCGAGGACGTCGGTGCTGTGCGTCTGCGTCGTGAGATCCTCGGTTACTCGATACAGCGGCAGCACTTGATGCCACATTGTTTTGGAGTCATGACCGTATCCGGCCAGAGAAAAGCGATCGATACCCAGCAGAGACCATCCGAGGCGGTTCTCTTGGTGGTCATGTTCATAGGAATACAACGGGAACAGGCGATGAGCGGTGAGGGTGGGACTTGCTCGCATGTGAAAGAGCGCAAGGAGGTCCAGCTGACTGAGATCCTCTGTCATTGAATATGAGTAGCGATAGATCGGAAACAGCCGGTCCGAGTAGAAGGCCTGCCTCGAGGTATGTTCATAGAGGGCTAGTGCCGGAGCGGTTGTTTGTGGGAGCGGCGGCAGTCCGAGGACTGAGATGCGTGTTTCTTGAGTGGAGGTATCGGTCAGCGAGCCGTAGAGCGGAAAAAGATAGCTCAGGCTTGTTTCCGGTGTGACAGACTGGCCGTAGAGAGGAAGCAAATAACGATACCAGGTCCCCTCTTTGTGATTCTGGCCTGAGAAGTAGAGCGGTACGATCCTGGTTTCATACCCGTTCCGGTCCGCGCCATAATGGAACATTGGAAAGAGGATGTCCCACTCCTTGAGATCGGTCCGTGTGTCATAGGTGGCGATCGCCAGCGGACCGAGCACGTAGTACCGATGGTAATAGTCGCCGCGCTGATGATGTCCATAGAACGGGACCAGGTAGGTGTAGCTCCGGTCTTCCGCAGCATACTCGAAATAGGCGGGGAGGAAGACGGTGTAATGTCGTGACGGGTCCTCCGCATGCCAATACAGCGGAAGAAGCTGGAAATACGAGGCATCGGCTTTGTGCTCGGAAATGCCGAGAGGCCACAGCACGCTCTGCCGAAGGTAGCCTTCCGCCGGATTCATTTCGCGGGAGTAAAATGGGATGAGCCTGAGTCGGGAAAAGCTACCGCGCTCTTCGGTTGAGTAGAGATACAGAAATGCCTGAGTGTAGGTCACATCTTCCTTGGTTTCCCTGCAATAAAGAAAGCCCACGCAAAAACGCGACCGTTCTTCGAGGTTCTCGGCCGCGTGTGACAACGGGAGGAACCCCATAAACAACGACGGCCCTATCAACAGTTGGAGCTGAAGAAGCAAAATCATCAACAGTCGCCGACACACATGGTACATCAGCACAAAAATCCTCCCGTTGCGGAAATACCCATCACATTGATCCTGTGACCACACCTGTTCGCTTGCCTGTTTCTTCAACAAACTTGTGACGCTCGTGCTGCGTTGCAAGCAAAGTGCCTCAGCTTTGATCAGATGGAGACAAGAAGAGGGAGGTCAAAATGGCGCAGTCGGTCGGTTGGATGTTGTGGCTGCTGCCTGCGGTACACAAGAAGGGACAGCGAACGTCGATCCGATTCCATAAGGTGTGTGCATGTCAGCGGTATGCGTATATCACGTGTTTGGCCTGTTGAGGGGCTCGTCTGCTGTCGCATCTTGCCTCATTCAGTTTCACCTCTCTGTAGCCGCCTACCCCAACCGATTGCCTGATTCCGTAGTCGCGCATCCTGTCTCCATGGACGGAATCACAGGAATCAATAAAAGATCTGTCCGTGAGCACAGTGGCATCGAGATTGCTCAGTTATGAGATGAGGTAGGAACCCCACGCATCATTCTCGAAAGAGGAGTCTCGTCATGAAAGTCACCCTCAGCATCATCAAAGCGGACATCGGTTCGATCGGGGGCCATATCTGTCCATCCCGGCAACTGTTGGAAACCGTTCAGCGTTATGTGGCTCAGCATAGTTCGATGTTGATTGACCATTACGTCAGCAGTACCGGTGATGATATCGCGATCTTAATGAGTCATCGGCACGGTGTGGGGTACGAGCCTGTCCATAAACTGGCGTGGGACGCATTCCTTGCCGGGACCGAAGTAGCCAGACAGCAGGGGCTGTACGGGGCCGGTCAGGATCTGTTGAAAGACGCTTTTTCCGGCAATGTGCACGGGATGGGGCCAGCCGTGGCGGAGATGGAATTCAACGAGCGTCCGAATGAGCCCTTTCTGTTCTTCGCTGCCGACAAGACTGATCCCGGTGCCTTTAACCTCCCGCTGTACCTGGCCTTTGCCGACCCGATGAACACGCCAGGCTTGATGCTGGCGCCCAATATGGCGCAAGGCTTTCGGTTCGTCATCATGGATGTGAATCATACGGAAGGTGACCGGATCATCGAGCTCAGTGCCCCGAAGGAATTGTACGAGATCGCCGCGCTGCTGCGGGACACTGAACGGTACGTCGTCGAATCGGTGTGGTCCGTCTCCAGCGGTGAACAAGCCGTGGTAGCTTCTACTTCACGGCTGCATAACATTGCCGGAAAGTACACCGGCAAGGACGATCCCGTGATGTTGGTTCGAGTCCAGAAGGATTTTCCGGCGACGGGCGAGATCTTAGCGCCTTATGCCATCGGTTCGTATGTGGCCGGCGGCATGCGGGGCTCCCATCAGATGCCGTTGATGCCGGTTCCGCTGCAGTCGGGCATCAGCTACTTCGATGGTCCTCCGGTGATCACCTGTGCCGCGTTCGCCATGCATGACGGGCGGTTCACCGAGCCGGTGGATGCGTTTGCCCATCCGTTCTGGAACCGGGTACGCGACACGGTTTCCGACAAAGCCATCGGCATGCGGCGCCAAGGGTTTTTCGGTGCGGCCATGCTGCCCATGGCGGAACTGGAATATACCGGCATTATGGAAAACCTGAAAGCGCTGGAACCTCGATTCCGCGTGCGCACCAGTTCGTGATCGGATATGACCAATGCGCCTGGTTAGGCTTGACCTCATGGCAGTTGAGATGAAGGGTTGGGCAGGATGTTGTGCTGTCCGAGATCAACTCCACCGGTTGTTCCAACGTGACTCCGGGGACGGCATGCACTCACACACACGAACCTATGGGCCTGAGGTGGACCTCAGCGACCAGCTTGCAAGGTCACCATTCGTTCGTTAGAGTCATATGAGCGTACGCTTCTGGCTTGACTCTCCGTTGATCTACTTCAGAAGGAAACGCGATGTGGGTTCGTGACAAGTTTCTGCTGATCGGCTTGCTGCTCTGGTACCTGGCCCTCTCAGTCTGGACGGCTCAGTCGCCGACCGATCCCCAGTTTTGGCTGATCTCGAGTCTGTTGCCGGCGGCGTTCGTGGTGGGATTGATCGTGACGCATCGCCGGTTTCCGCTGTCTCATACTTCTTACACGCTCATTACTCTCTTTCTGACCCTCCATGCGATTGGGGCCCATTACACGTATGCCCAAGTGCCGGTCGGTCAGTGGATGGATCAGGTCTTCCATCTCGGTCGGAATCATTTCGACCGGATCGTCCACTTCAGCTTCGGCTTTTTACTCGCCTACCCTATGGAAGAACTGTTCCGCCTCGGTGCAGGGGTGCAAGGCTGGCTCTTGTATTATCTGCCGGTCATGACGGTGCTGGGGCTGAGCGGGCTCTGGGAAATCATCGAATCATGGGTGGCGAGTACTCTCCATCCGGAATTGGGTGTTACGTACTTGGGGTCTCAAGGTGATGTCTGGGATGCCCAGAAGGATATTGCCGCCGCGCTCTACGGAGCCTTGATTTGCGTGACAATCCTTGCCGTGATCCGTGGGGTTCGCGGAACACTTCTGCCCTCCCAGGCTCCGCCGGCTATCGTCGACTCATCCACGTAAATGAAGGTCGGACTCCCAACTCTCGGACGGGCGGAGTCGAGCAGCACTCACCTGCCCGCCGGACTGCTTCTCTGTTACGGACTGCTCTGGACCTGGTTGGCTATCGCCCCCGTCAATCGAAGAGATTGGCTCCTTGAGAATCTGCTGGCGTTCGCCCTGGTGGTGCTGTTGACCCTGACCTACCGGCGATTTCAGCTTTCAACCTTGTCCTATTGCCTGATGACCTTCTTTATGACGCTTCATGCAGTGGGTGCACACTACACGTATGCCGAGGTGCCGTTGGGGTTTTGGCTCCAAGACCTGTGGTCCTTGAGCCGAAATCCCTTCGATCGTATCGTCCACTTCGCCTATGGGGCGCTCTTGGCCTATCCGGTGCGAGAGATCCTCATGCGTCTGGCCGGTGTGCGAGGCCTCTGGTCTTACTCTCTAGCGGTCAGTATGATTCTCGCTCAAAGCGGCCTGTTCGAAATCGTTGAGTCCATTGTGGCGGCTCTCGTGAGTCCCGAACTCGGTAACGCCTATCTCGGTACTCAAGGAGATGAGTGGGATGCGCAGAAGGACATGGCGGCAGCCTTGGGCGGAGCCGTACTGGCCATGGTCTTTACCTTCGTACTATCGAAGGGTAGTGGGAAGTCGGCCATTCCCTCCACTCCATAAATGAGAAGACGACGGTAGTCCCTGGTATGCAAGAGGCGGCTTGGTCCGCAACATTGGTATTGGTTATAGGAACCGCGTTCACGATGCGGAAGGGAAGTTATGGTACAGTGGCGACCCCATGAAGGTCTTTGTGCTCGGCGTCGGAGCGACCGGCTCGCTCCTGGTGAAGTCGCTTGTTCGTCAGGGGCACCACGTCTGGTGTGGCGACCGTGATCCGGCCCGTGCGCGAGACTTTCTCGGCGCAAAATCCGCCATCATCGTTCAGCAGGTCAATGCCAGAAATCTCCACGGTATCGTCAAGGCAGCCACAGGTTGTCAGCTGCTCATCAATGCCTGTCCTGCCGTCTTCAATAACATCGTGATGCGCGCAGCCCTGAAGTTGCGGGCGCATTACCTCGACACGGCCTCACACTTGCGAGCCAACCCGTTTCGACCGGAGCAGTTCCGCTTCGATCAACAGTTTCGAGAGAATAATCGATGGGCGCTCATTCACGCGGGTGCTGCGCCTGGCCTGACGAATCTCTTGACTGCGCAGGCCGCTGCTCAGCTTGATGGAGTGGACAAGGCGGAGGTGCGGATCTATGAGGAAACGGCGAGCGACGCGCCGGTATCACAGTGGTCGGCGGAGTCCTCATTTGACGAAGCGGTATCACGTCCCCGTATCTATCGTGACGGTCGATTCCGTTTTGGCTCTCGATTCGGAGAACGTGAACTCTTTCGCTTTCCCGCGCCGATAGGAGGAGTCGGGGTCGTGCTGGCGGCACAAGATGAGGTCGTGACGATTCCTCGAACCATCAGCATGAACCGGATGGATGCGAAAATCGGAGGGATGGACATCGACCGTCTCCGACGGTGGTATCGCCAGGGGAAATTGCGTCAGTCTCGAGGGCTCAGCCCGGTACGATTTCCTCCGACTCCGACCCCAGTCGCGATGACCACTTTGGTGCAGCAAGGAATTCTGCACAATGAGCGGTTTGCCCTGGCGGTCTTGGTGTACGGGGACAAGCAGGGCCGGTCGTGCCTCATCCGCTGGGACGCCCTGTTCCCATCGATGTTCGAGTTGCGTCGACGACGTATTCCGTCGTCCCCGATCGCCTGGGGTACCGCCCATCTGACGGCTCTATTCGTGAAGTACATGCCGCATGAAGGTTCTGGCGTGTATGTTCCCGAGATGTTGCCGGATTCGGCTCGCAGAGATATTGTGCAAGCCGTTCGGAGGAGCGGGATCCGACTCACGAGAAGGGTCAAGTATGTCAAGCTTGTCAATGAACACGTGCCCGTATAAAACCAGTCAGGTTGTTCTGTAGAACTGTACCCCCATGAATTGAGCATAACCACAGCGCGTTTCTTGTCGTTTTCCGCCACAGTGGGGGGGTCTTGCTTGTAGCAAGACTCCCCCATGATCCTTACATTGACCGGCCTCATCAGCTCTAACTGCTGAATAACGCTTAGACTGATTCCTGTATTGCTTCATAGCGCGCGAGGCTCTCTGCTTGCAGTATGGAGGAATGGTCGAGGGTGCGATTTTGGCATGCGACAAGCTTGGAGACAGTTCTCATGGTGGAGTTGAGGTTGTGTTCAAGCGACGGATGGGACGGTCCTTAATGGGACGGAACGTATCGTGAAGTGTCTGGGTACAACACCGCCGTTTCGCAACCAGGATGGTGAAATCCTGCCGACCAGCATCGCAGAAATTAGCTACGTTCGACTTGGTGGGTTCGATCAGTGGGTGATGATCCGCGGGGAGAACATTGCCAATCCGATCTTAATCTTATTGCATGGGGGGCCGGGATTTCCGGAGATGCGGCTATTCCGTACCTTCAATGCTGCGCTCGAACTGCACTACACCGTTGTCTATTGGATGCAGCGCGGCACGAGTAAGTCATTCGACCGCCGCATGCCTTCCTCTTCCCTCACGATCGAGCAATTCATTACCGACCTCAATGAACTTGTGGACTTGGTACGCAAGCGCTTTGGGAAGGACAACGTCGCGCTGTACGGCCACTCCTGGGGCTCGGTGTTGGGCGTCCTCTATGCGTCACGATTCCCGGAAAAAGTAGCCGCCTATGTCGGCACCGGGCAGATCGGCGAATGGGCCGCATTCGAAACAACCTCTTATCGATTCGTGCTTGCTGAAGCGGAGCGCCGTCAGCACCGTAAGGCCATCCGTGAATTGCGCGCCATCGGTCCACCGCCCCATGCCTTTTGGGATATGGTGGTGGAACGAAAATGGATCACGAACTTTTTTGGCGTCGTGCGTGGCATGTCTTTGTGGAGATTCGCCCGTATCACGCTGGGCGGGCCTGAAGCCTCGCTTTTCGATTTACCTAATATTCTGCGAAGCCAATTCGTGACGCCGAAGGTCATGTGGCAGGAGCTCATGGGGGTGAATCTTATCGAGGCCGCACCTGTCTTGCAGGTGCCGGTGTTCTTCTTTATCGGGCGTCATGATCGTGTCGTGACTGCGGAAACCAGCGTGGCGTATTTCGACGTCTTGCAGGCCCCGTCAAAAACGCTCATCTGGTTCGAAGAATCAGGCCACGAGCCGCCGGCTGAGGAACCGGCCAAGTTCAACGCATTGATGGTGGAACTTGTCCGGCCCGTGGTGGTGGCTTCGTCCTCGTAAGCAGCTGGACCCGCTCCTTAGAAGCCGAGATTTCGCACGTGCCACTGGTGCAGTATCGCCCGTTCACAGTATTGGTTGGCTTACCCACATTGCTTCAAAACCGCTCGCTGGCTAAAGGCTGTTTCCGGAAAGCATGAGCGATTTTCCACCGCCCGAGTATCGTGGAGTCTCGGTATGCGCCATCGGTAGTATCCTGACTTCAACATTTACACAGATAGAGAGAGGCGGAACCATACGCTCCTCACCGCATACACGACCAACTTATGACTCTATCGCACTGAAACTTCTCAGTATGGCGGCATGGCACATAACCTGCACAATTCCGATTCGTGTAAGGGGCTCTCTTTATTTGGAAGGAGGAATTATGCCACCACCATGCACAAGCAGTCAGCAAGCACTCGAGCTTATCATCCGTTCACCGGGGGCGATGGTCGATGATGTTGTGTTTCAGTGCCCCGACCTCACCTGGAATCAGATCTTTCTCGCTATCGATCGTCTCAGCCGAGAGGGAGCCCTTACCTTGACACCCAAAGGAGGTGGCCTGTATGCGGTGCAGGTGTCGGATGAGGCGTCGTTGGGTATACCAGTGTCCTAAACCCCGGTGATGTTCTACAGGTAGCCGGTGTATCCTTAGCTATATGGAATGGGCTAGGTGTCTGGGGTGGGAGCGGGTCCGGCATGTCTGATCCGTTCCAGCTGGGATGTGACCATCTTGGCATCGAGCTCTAGGGATGCGCAGGCTTCATGTAAGCTAGTAAACGCGCGGACAGGAGTGCCGTACAAGTGTGCGGTTGCCTCCTGAACGTGAGCTAATCGGTAGGTCAGAGGATTGACGAGCAGAACAAAGTTCTTGATGGTTTGAGAATGCAAAGCAGTGCTGAAGAGGACATTCACGATGTCTCGCATCTTTTCCGGAGTGAGCCCAAACAGTGTCTCTGTTGCGTCGATAAGGACCGAGGTATTTGGTTTAATGCGAGGATCTGAGAGACAGTCGTGCTGCTGTACAATGATGTCGTCACGGGTCACACTCCCAGTCCAGTATTGAAGCACAATACTGCCTTTCTGGATCACGTCATAGGAAATCGCCACAAGCTCTCTCAATCATGGATAAAGAGTGAGTGGTCGTTTAGGCTTCGCCATACCCTCTGGTGAATGACAGGGTGGTATCTCAAACAATTGTCCTTTCTTGCTCTCCTGTCTACGCCTCCAACACGTTCAGAATGGCGGTCGGACTCAGACTGCAGCTGGATGACGACTGGCCGCAGTAGGCGATGCTGGGACAGAGATACCATCTCACTCAAAAGGCCAGCAGTCACCTAAGAGGGTAAGAGTATTTCAAGATGAGGTCGGCTTGAGCACCTAGGCATTTGACTAGGTTTGGTCAGTGAATGAGCTAGGTTGGACTACTTCTTGGATTTGGCTCTTCCTGTGTACTTGCTGGGCCTGGAGGTCCAAGCCTAGAATCAGGACTCTATACTGCTGGCCAGGGAATTTGGGGCATATCCACGAGAGAAGGCTGGCTCTATGGCCATAACAAAGGCAACCAAGCGTTCACTATGGTCTTAGAAATTGGATCATCCTTCCCATGAGGGGCTAAGGTTGTGACCACATCGTCAAGCGGCTGGATCATTGCAGCAGCAGCAGCAGCAGCAGCAGTCTTCATTCTCGACGCCTTTATTCCGCTCGGCATCGCCGTGCCGATGCTGTATGTGATTCCAGTGCTCCTCACCTGGCTGGTGCCAGGTTCGCGCATTACCGTAGTGATCACGTGCTGTTCGGTCGCACTGACTGTGCTGGGGATCGTTGTATCGTCCGGTGAGTTCATCCCCGCAGTCGCGGTCGATCGAGCCATGGCCGTGGTCCTACAACTGGTTGTCGCCGGGCTCTTGCTCATTCACAAGGAGTCAGTCCGGAAACTCTCCACAGCGCAACAGGCCAGGAATGAGAGCGAGGAGCGACTGCGGTTGGCGCTGTCGGCTGAGGGGTTCGGCACGTTTGATTGGCACATCCCTGGGCAACAAGTCAGGTGGTCACCGGAGACGGAACGGATCTGGGGGCTTCCTGTGGGCGGTTTTGAAGGAACCTATGAACACTGGCGACGGATGGTCCATCCGGACGACGTGGCAGAGGCGGAGCGAATAGCCCGTCTTTCGTTGGAGAATCCCAACACCTCCTACGCTTACGACCATCGCATTATTCGCACTGATGGAACGATCCGGTGGGTTCATGCGAAGGCGACGACGGTTCGGGACGCAGCTGGTCGGCCAATCCGCATGGTCGGCGTGAATTCCGACATTACCGAGCGGCGGCAGATGGAGGAGGCCTTACGGACGCGCGAGGAGCAGTTGCGGATTTTTGTCGAACATGCGCCGGCAGCGATTGCGATGTTCGACCGCGAGATGCGGTATCTCGCCGCGAGCCGCCGCTGGCAGGAGGACTTCAGTTTAGGAGGACGACAAATCATCGGACGTTCGCATTATGAGATTCTCCCAGAAACCCCGGAGCGATGGAAAGCGGCGCATCGGCGAGCACTGGCAGGGGAAGTGGTGACTGAGAAGGAAGTCTGCTTTGAGCTGCTCAATGGCTCCGTCCAGTGGATTCACTGGGAAGTGCGACCCTGGCGAGGGCACGATGATAAGGTAGGCGGCATCGTCATTTTTGTGGAAGACATCACCGAGCGCAAGCGGGCCGAGGCAGCGTCGCGCGAGTATGAAGCGCGGAACAAGTTCATCACCGAACGTGCCGGCGTCGGCTATTGGTATTGGGACATTCCACGAGATCGACTGGAGTGGTCTCCCCTGTGTAAACAACTCTTCGGAATCCCGGTCGATGAACCGATGTCGTACGCACGGTTCCTGGCTGCGTTGCATCCCGACGATCGAGCTACTACAGACCAAGCTGTCCATGCCTGTTTAGAGAGCAACGGTCTGCAAAGCTATGACATCAAGTATCGGACCCAGTGGCAGGACGGTACGGTACGCTGGATTCAGGCCAAGGGGAGCGCCACATTCGAAGAGGGTCGACCGGTCCGCATGGCCGGCATCGCCCTCGATATTACAGACTCCAAACAGGCTGAGGTATTACTCCAGAAGAACGAAGCCTTTATCGAGGACGTGTTGAACTCACTGTCCGCCCATGTTTGTGTGCTGGATCGATCTGGGACGATTGTTCGGACGAATGAGCCCTGGAAAAAATTTGCTCGAGCGAACTCGTATGCGACCAGCAACATCGGAGCGGTGGGGGATAATTATCTTGAGGTATGTCGCCGGAGCGTTACCAATGGGGATACTACAGCTGGCCCGATTCTCGCGGGTATCGAGACCGTATTGGACGGAAGAGCAGAGCTGTTCAGCGCAGAGTATTCTTGCGATTCTCCCGATGAAACGCGCTGGTTTCTCCTCCGCGTGTCGCCGTTGGTAGCACCTCAGGGTGTGGTGCTCTCCCACCTGGATATCTCCGACCGCAAACATGTGGAGGAAGCTCTACTCGTGAAGCAGCGGGAGTTGCAGAAGTCTCAAGCGAAATTGGAAGAGCTGACCGGGAAGTTGCTCATTGCTCAAGAGACCGAACGGCGGCGACTCGCTCGTGAACTGCACGACGATCTGACGCAACGTATTGCCACGTTGGCGATCGATCTGCAAAGCATCCACTCAGGGAAGCGAGACTCCGAAGAGTCGGTACTCACGCGTGTGTGCCAGCTGGGCAAGCTGGCGGAGCAGATTACTGCGGATCTCCAAAAGCTGGCGCATCAGCTGCACCCATCACTGCTTGAGCACGTTGGTCTGGAAGCGGCAGTCCACGAGCATGTGGAGGAGTTTGAGACGAGGACGGGGTTGATGACGAGAGTCCAGGTGCGCAACCTGTCGGCCTTACTGTCCCTCGACCAAGCCACGTGCCTCTATCGAGTCTTACAGGAAAGTCTCCAAAACGTGCGGAAACATGCCAACGCAACCTATGTCGTGGTCCGGCTCTTTGGCTCGAAGTGGGGCGTCGGTCTCTGTGTCCATGATGACGGACGAGGGTTTGACTACCGGCAGCAGATGTCCAACGGACGTATGGGCCTCGGTCTCATTAGTATGGAAGAACGGGTGGCGGCGCTGCGGGGCACGTTCCGCATTAGGACCAACCCTGGTGATGGGACGGAGATTCATGCATGGGTGCCATTGGGAGGCGTGATGCGTGAGACGTGAATCGTGGGGCGTGCGTCTGCGTCATGAAGAGCGACGACAATCGGTAGAGAGGCGACGTACGTTCTGTACAACCAGGGACATACGGTAGCGCCATGTCTGAGATGATCTCGACAAAGAAGCCGCGCGTGTTGATGGCCGACGATCATTCCATCATGCTGGCCGGCGTGCGAAAACTGATTGAAGATCAGTGTGAGGTCGTGGGGTCCGTGGAGGATGGCCGCGCCTTGCTCGAAGCAGCGGGGAGGCTCAGGCCGGAGCTCATTCTTTTGGATATTTCCATGCCGCTATTGAACGGTCTGGAAGCAGCCCGGCATCTCAAAAAAATGTTACCCGAGACGAAATTGCTCTTTCTGACTATGCATGCGAGCTCCCGCTATGCCACAGAGGCCTTCAAAGTGGGGGCACACGGGTTTTTGCTGAAACAGTCGGCGGCATCGGAATTACCCCAGGCGATCCAGGCGGTCCTTAAGGGGAACCATTATCTTACTCCCTCGCTTGCCAAGCCGATGATCGACCAAGCGCTGAAGGCGGAGAGGGCCTTGGCCGTCAAGGGTGGGGAGAGGGAACTGACGCCCAGGCAACGGGAGATCCTGCAACTCATCGGCGAAGGGAAAGGCACCAAAGAGATCGCCACCCTGCTGGACCTGTCCGTGAAGACCGTGCAATTTCATAAGACCTGCTTAATGCAGGAACTGGGCATCCACACGACGGCAGAGCTGATGCGCTATGCCATGGCGCAGGGCCTTGCCAGCGCAGAATAGAAGCGATCTGTTCCCACGAAGTGGTCTCCTCCTCTGAGTGACCAGCCGGATGAGCGGCGTCATGACTCTGTGTTGATTCTCCAATGGACAGATCAGGCAGATTCCGATCAATGGTGCAGGATTGCAGGCAACTTTATCCCTGCAGCTAGGGCGAATGCCCAGTTTCTGCGACGATCTCGTTGCGGTAGAGTCCGACCCGACGTTCGAAAGGAAGCGGCTGATGACTATGTCCATCACCATCGATCAATCCCACATTGATCGGGTCTTGACCGCGCTCCGGCAACGAGAGACGCGTTATCCTCTCGAATGTGTGGAGGGATTCTGTCCTGACCTGACGACGGATCAAGTCTTTCTAGTGATCGACTATCTAACCCAAATTGGTCAGGTGTGTCTGACGATCGACACCGACAGAACGCACTGAGTGGAGGCCTAGGATGGGAAAAAGTGGGTCGTTGCCAGTTTGGTCAATGACACCGTTCCTTGTCCTGAAGCACTCACAGCCTGCGGTGAGTTTCATCGAATCGGATGCAGGATCTCAGGGTGTTGCGTCCACGGTTGTCTTGGCCGTTGATACACGAAGAGTCAAACGTGAGTAGAACACAGACACTCTGGCCGGAGGAGTTATGGAGAAGGACAAGAGTCTCTCAGAGACGGATGCGGCGACCGCCCATCTGATGGAGGACACCATGGAACTTCCAGCGGAATCAGTGACGGTTCAACCAGCGAGCAGAACCACTCCGACCAATCCCTGTAGCCACAGTCGGGCGATTGATGATGTCCTCACCAGGGGTAAGAAACGAAGCGGCAAGGTGCGTTGCCTCGAATGCCAAGCGATCTTTGACGATCCGTACGAGGGGCATAAATAGGACGCTCGTCGATGCCCGAAGAGTCTCGACACCCTCTGTTGCCTTCTGCGACAGCGCAACCTATCTCCTGTAGCAGGATGCCCCTGAGCCCTGCGGTTGTCTCCACCAGCCATCCTGAACTCGTCAATACTTCAGCCTGAGAATTGCTGCTACCCTTGTCTCTATTCATCGGCTCTCTCCTTGCACTTCATCCAACGCTATGAGTACGGAAGAGGAGCCTCTTACCCGGCGGAGACTTCTTACCCGAGTGCTCTTTCTTGTTAGGCGACTGAGTTGGAAAAAGTCTTGCAAGTTTGGCTTGTTGTTGAGTTGACAGGACTGGTACAGGTAGAGGACTGCTCTCCCTTGAACTGGAGATAGGAGGAGACCCGAATGTTGGAAGAGAAGACCATGTTGCCAAAAGTGGGAATCGGGCGGCGCTGCGGAGCGATCCAAGGCAATATAGGCCGCTATCGTGCGCTGATGAGTGATGAGTCGTACGAAGAACTCATCGCACTTGGAAAAGAGCTGGCGGGGGTCAGGGTCTGCCATCTGAATTCGACGGCGGCGGGGGGTGGCGTGGCCGAGTTGTTGGCTCGGTATGTGCCCATGCTGCAAGCGATTGGGGTTCAAGCCGACTGGCGGCTGATTCACGGAGAGCCGGAATTCTTTGCCATCACCAAGATGTTTCACAATGCGTTGCAGGGCGGCCACTACGACCTGCGAAAGCCGGAACAAGACCTCTATCTCCGGGTGAATGAGCGCAGTGCGAAGGCATTGGGCAATGACTACGATGTCTACATCGTTCATGATCCACAGCCGGCCGCGATCAGGCATTTTACGGGACCGCGCAATGCCAAGTGGATCTGGCGTTGTCATATCGACAGTTCGGCCCCGGACAAAGATGTCAGCCTGTTTCTGAGGCCCTATCTTGAGGAGTACGATGCGGTTGTCTTTACGATGGCGGACTTTCTCTTGCCCGGTCTGGCCGCGAAACAGATGGCGATCATCGCACCGGCGATCGATCCCTTGGCGACGAAGAACATGGAGTTACCCGAAGACTTGTGTCGCCGGGCGATTGCGGATTCCGGTGTCGATCCGACGAGGCCGTTGCTGGTGCAAGTTTCCCGATTCGATCCATGGAAAGATCCCCTGGGGGTGATGCGCGCCTATCGTCTGATCAAAGAAGAAATCCCCACCGTTCAACTGGTACTGATCGGCGCAATGGCGGGTGACGATCCGGAGGGATGGGAAATCCTGGATCGCGTGGAAGAGCAAGCCGCAAACGACCCGGATCTCTTTGTCTTCACCAATCTGGCCGGTGTGGGCAGTATGGAGGTGAACGTCTTCCAACGCGGTGCTGATGTCGTGATCCAGAAATCACTTCGAGAGGGATTTGGGTTGGTCGTCTCCGAGGCCTTCTGGAAAGAAAAGCCGGTTGTGGCCGGAAAGGCCGGAGGGATCCCCATGCAGTTTCCGGAGCCCTATCAGAGGAACCTGGTGAACAGTGTGGAAGGCTGTGCGGAACGGGTTCTCGACCTGCTCAAGCGACCGGGCGAACGGGGAGCGTTCGGTCGAGCGGGGCGCGAACACGTGCGCAAGCATTTTCTCCTGCCGCGGCTGGTGCTCGACGAACTCCAACTGATCAAACAGGTGCTGGGGGCGGCATGACGGACCGGACCGATGACGCGCTCGTCGCCTATTTTTCTATGGAGATCGGGCTCGACCCCAACATGCCGACCTATGCAGGCGGCTTAGGCGTGCTGGCAGGGGACACCATCCGGTCCGCGGCGGATCTCGAAATCCCCATGGTTGCCGTCACGCTGTTGCACCGACGCGGGTATTTTCATCAACGGCTGGACGAACAGGGGTGGCAGCGCGAGGAACCGGTGGCCTGGCCGATCAACGATTTCTGCAAGTCGGTCCCGCAGCGTGTCACGGTCGACATCGAACATCGTACGGTGCATGTTGCCGCCTGGCAGTTTCGTGTGCGGGGCGAGTCGGGCCATGAGGTATCCGTCTATCTTCTCGATACG
This sequence comes from Nitrospira sp. BLG_1, assembly GCF_047338595.1. Taxonomy (NCBI): domain Bacteria; kingdom Pseudomonadati; phylum Nitrospirota; class Nitrospiria; order Nitrospirales; family Nitrospiraceae; genus Nitrospira; species Nitrospira sp. BLG_1. The sequence goes on along the minus strand of NZ_JBLFBO010000001.1, from coordinate 182,650 downwards.
GACCTGCCTGAGAATCAGCCATGGGACCGAACGTTGACGGATACGCTGTACGGAGGAGACGATGACTATCGTCTATGCCAGGAGGTCGTGCTGGGAATCGGAGGCTTCAGGCTGCTGCGGATGCTCGGATATGGACAGATTCGACGGTTCCATATGAATGAAGGGCACGCGGCCCTGCTCGTGCTTGCTCTGCTCGAAGAGAAACTGGCGTCCCGTGTTCATGAGGAAACGGTTCCCACTGATCTCATCGACGCCGTCCGGGAGCAATGTGTGTTCACGACCCATACACCCGTACCGGCCGGGCATGATCAATTTCCTTCCGACCTTGCCCATCGCGTGCTCGGCGACCGACGTTGTGCGTGGCTCAAGGCCTGTGGCCATGACCACAGCTTGAATATGACACAGTTGGCGTTGCGCGGATCACGCTTCGTCAATGGTGTGGCCATGAAACACGGGGAGGTCTCCCAAGGCCTCTTTCCTGGTTATCCGATTCACTCGATCACCAATGGGGTTCATGCGGTCACGTGGGCTGCTCCTTCATTTCAAACGCTTTATGATCGGCATCTTCCCGACTGGCGGCACGATCAACTTTCGCTTCGTTACGCGATCAACATTCCCACGCGGGACATTTGGAATGCACACACCGAGGCGAAGCGGGCGCTTGTCGACTATGTCAATCGTGAGACGAATGTCGGATTTGATCGAGATGTCCTGACGATCGGTTTTGCCAGGCGGGCTGCTGCCTATAAGCGCGGCACCTTGATCTTTCATGATGTCGAGCGGTTGGCTATGATTGCCGAGCGGGTCGGGGCGTTGCAACTGATCTTCAGCGGTAAGGCGCATCCGCGGGATCAGGATGGGAAGAATCTGATTCATCGGATCCACGAGCTTCGTGATGTACTGCGAGGAAAAGTCCGGGTAGCCTATCTCACGAATTACGACATGACGCTGGCGAAGCTCATCTGCGCCGGCGTAGACCTGTGGCTTAATACGCCGCTCCCTCCGATGGAGGCCTCAGGGACCAGCGGCATGAAAGCGGCGGTCAACGGCGTGCCCAGTCTGAGCGTGCTCGACGGGTGGTGGGTTGAAGGGCATGTGGAAGGCGTGACCGGCTGGTCGATCGGTGATCGGATCGATACCTGTCTTGAGCCGAGCGGGGGTATGGATGGCTGCCATGCCGCGGCGCTGTATGACAAGCTGGAGCAAAAAGTAGCGCCCTGCTTCTACAAGGACCGTGAGCGTTTTATCGAGATCATGCGGCAATCGATTGCATTGAACGGCGGATTCTTCAATACTCAGAGGATGATGGCTCAGTATCTTCACAATGCGTACCGGCTGGTCGGAGAGGCTATTCGTCGGGGGTAGGCGCACGTGTTGATCGGATGTCCGATGATCGAGCAGTCATGACTGATTCCTCGTCCGGTTCTGGTCTCGGCTCGATTCTGGTGATCAATGGCGGGTCGTCGACGCTGAAGTTCGCACTCTTTCGAATTGGTGCGGTTCCGGTCCCTGAGCTGTCCGGTTCTATCGACCGCATCGGGACGCCGAACGGTACCATCACCTGGGTGCGTGGAGACACCGGGACCGCTGAGCGTCGGACGATCACGGCCTCCGACCATGTCGCTTGTCTTGAGCCGTTGTTAGCCTGCATCAAGGACCATCTTGCACAGACCCCGCTCGTGGCAATTGGACATCGGGTTGTCCATGGTGGTCGCTATCGTGAACCGCAGCTCGTGACGCCGGCTGTCATGGAAGAACTGCAACGATTACGAGGGTATGATCCAGAACATCTTCCTGCTGAGATCGAATTGATTCGCGAATTCGCAGGCCGATATCCTCATCTCCCACAAGTCGCCTGTTTCGATACGGCGTTTCACGCCGATATGCCGGGGGTGGCCAGACTCCTACCGATTCCGCGACGGTATGGGAAAGTGGGCCTTCAACGCTATGGGTTCCACGGATTGTCTTATGCGTTTCTGATGAGGGAACTGGAGCGGGTTGGTGTCCCACATGAGGTCAACGGCCGCATCGTCCTCGCCCATCTCGGAAATGGTGCGAGCCTGGCGGCGGTCAAGGATGGACAGCCTGTCGACACAACGATGAGTTTCACTCCCACCTCCGGCCTGCCGATGAGTCGCCGATCGGGGGATCTTGACCCTGGACTCATGGCCTATCTGGCTCGCACGGAAGGCATGAGCGTGGATCAGTTTCACACGATGGTGAATGCGGAATCGGGCTTGCTCGGTATCTCCGAAACGAGTTCCGATATGCGGGACCTCCTCAAGCAGGAGCCGCATGATCCACGAGCGGCAGACGCCATCGAGCTGTTTTGCTATCAGGCGAAAAAATGGATCGGGGCGTTCACGGCAGCGCTCGGAGGATTGGACACCCTGGTCTTCACCGCCGGGATCGGCGAACACTCACCGGTAATTCGCGCTCGGATCTGTGACGGCTTGGAATATCTCGGCGTTGCGCTTGATCATACGCGCAACGAGGCCGGCGCACCTGTGATTTCAAACGACAACGGTAGGGTAACCGTACGCGTCATGCATACCGATGAAGAAAGCGAGATCGCACGTTCCGTCAGCGAACGACTCGGCGAACCGAAACAATGAACGAGGAGTGTATGCCACGAACCAAGACGACAACGCGGAACTCGGAATTGCTCGAGCGGATGGATGCGTATTGGCGGGCGGCCAATTATCTGTCCGTCGGGCAGATCTATCTCTACGACAATCCGTTACTGAAAACCCCGCTCACTCGCGCCCATATCAAGCCGCGTTTGCTCGGCCACTGGGGCACCACGCCGGGTTTGAATTTCATCTATGTGCATCTGAATCGGATCATCAAGGCACACGATCTCAATATGATCTATATCGCCGGACCAGGCCACGGAGGGCCTGGGCTTGTCGCAAATGCCTACCTCGAAGGCACCTATAGTGAAGTCTATCCGGATGTCTCGCAGGACGAACAGGGTATGCAAGGCTTGTTCAAGCAGTTTTCGTTTCCCGGAGGCATTCCCAGCCACGTGGCGCCGGAGACGCCCGGCTCCATTCATGAAGGCGGTGAGTTGGGCTACTCGCTCTCGCATGCCTATGGGGCGGTGTTCGACAATCCGGATGTGATCGCAGCCTGCGTGGTGGGCGACGGCGAAGCAGAGACCGGCCCGCTCGCCACGAGTTGGCATTCCAACAAATTTCTGAATCCCGTCACAGACGGTGTGGTGCTCCCCATTCTCCATTTGAACGGCTACAAGATTGCCAATCCCACAGTCCTGGCCCGGATCAGCCACAGCGAGCTGGAACAACTCTTTCGGGGATATGGGTACGCGCCCTATTTCGTCGAAGGCCACGATCCTCGGACGATGCATCGGCTCATGGCCGCGACGCTTGATACCGCCGTGAACGATATTCAACGGATCAAGACCGACGCCCGCAGAAACGGTGCGACGCAGCGGCCTCGGTGGCCCATGATCGTGCTCCGGACTCCCAAAGGCTGGACCTGTCCCACGCAAATCGACGGCAAGCGGACGGAAGATTATTGGCGGTCCCATCAAGTGCCGATGGGCGATATGGACAAATCGGCCCATATCCAGATTCTTGAGAAGTGGATGAAGAGCTACAAGCCGGGGGAGTTGTTTGACCAAGCCGGGCGATTGAAACCGGAGCTCGCCGAGCTGGCTCCGAAAGGAGCGCGTCGCATGAGTGCCAACCCCCATGCAAACGGGGGGCTGCTGTTAAAAGATTTGCGTCTGCCGGACTTCCGCCGGTATGCCGTTGCGGTGAAGCAGCCGGGCGGCGTCGAGGCCGAGGCGACGCGCGTCATGGGGGCGTTTCTGCGGGATACGATGAAACTCAACGGGGAGCGTCGGAACTTTCGCCTCTTCAGTCCGGATGAGAACAATTCCAACCGCTGGCAGGACGTGTTGGAGATCACCAACCGCGCCTGGATGGCGGAGCGATATTCCTATGATGACCATTTGGCCTCAGATGGCCGGGTGATGGAGATGCTGAGTGAGCACCAATGCCAGGGTTGGCTGGAAGGGTATCTGTTGACAGGCCGGCACGGCTTCTTTTCCTGCTATGAAGCCTTCATCCACATTATCGACTCGATGTTCAACCAGCATGCCAAGTGGCTCAAGGTCTGCAACCACATCCCCTGGCGACGGCCGATTGCCTCGTTGAATTATTTGTTGTCCTCCCATGTCTGGCGGCAGGATCACAACGGGTTCAGCCATCAAGATCCCGGTTTCATCGATCACGTGGTCAACAAAAAGGCCGAGGTGATTCGTGTGTATCTTCCACCCGATGCCAATACGCTGCTGTCGGTTACCGACCATTGTCTGCGCAGTCGCAACCATGTGAACGTCATCGTGGCGGGTAAGCAGTCGGCGCCGCAATGGCTCGATATGGATGCTGCCGTCAAGCATTGCACCGCCGGCATCGGCATCTGGGAATGGGCCAGCAATGATCGCCACGGCGAACCGGACGTGGTGATGGCCTGTTGCGGCGATGTGCCGACGATGGAAACCTTGGCGGCGGTCTCCTTGTTACGGAGGTACCTGCCGGATGTGAAAGTGCGGGTCGTCAACGTGGTGGATCTGATGAAGCTGCAACCATCCGCTGAACATCCGAACGGATTGCCCGACAAGGATTTCGATGCGCTCTTCACGACGGACAAGCCGATCATCTTCGCCTTTCACGGCTATCCCTGGCTGATTCACCGATTGACCTATCGTCGAACCAATCACAAGAATCTGCACGTGCGAGGATACAAAGAGGAAGGGACGACGACGACACCTTTCGACATGGCAGTGATGAACGATCTTGATCGGTTTCACCTCGTCGCTGACGTCATCGATCGCATCGGCCTGCGCGGCTCGCAGGCCGACTACACCAGGCAGGCCCTCCGCGACAAGCGCATCGAACATAAGCACTACATCGCCGAACACGGCGAAGACATGCCGGAGATCCGGCAGTGGAAATGGACCGGAACGGCGAGACGGAAGGCACGCGTATAGTTCTCTAGCAGAGTGTTGGCAAACCCTACGCCTATCCTCAAACGGGCCGCCCTCAGGGTGACTGACCGAATCAAGATGGCCCTCAGGCTGTTCAGAAAGGCTGTCCAGCAAGGCCGCAGCGAGTGAAGGGGCGAATCGTACTCTGGCCCGTACGTTGAGCCTCTGAGCGACGTGAGAACGCCGCTGGCGGCCTTTGTCAACAGCCTGCTGGCTCTGTGCCATCGTTATCCAGGCGAGCACGCATCGTGAGAAAAATGAAGTGCCACGTTAGGAAGCTCACCTTTGCGGGATCTCCACCGCACAGATTCTCCTCGGACCATCCTCTCGCGAGGATGGCAGCACGTGTCTGAACAAGTAGCCCAACGTGGACCAAGCCCAAGTTGCGGTGGTGCCGGGAGTCCAAGCCGTATCCTGGCAGAATTTTGTTCAAACACTGTGAATGATTTTCACGGCTCCCCGTCGCCATTCCCTCTATGAGCCGCTCCCTCCGCTCGCAGCAAAAACATGTGAAATTGCCGTATAAATATGCTATCGGATAGGCCTCAGAAGCCGTTCAACGGTCAGGCAGAATCACGTCATGACGGGAGGATAGAGAGATATGGGCCGGTTGGTTTCGTATTCTTCACGAGTCATGGGTTTGGGATGGGCGGTGCTCTTGCTGGTCGGGTACGCCTATGCGGATGAGCCCGAGCCAAAGAATCCGGAGGAGGCCAAGGTACCAACAGTCATCGATTGTCGGTATGATCATCATGACGACGGGGAGACGAGCGAGGCTTTTCCCTCCGACGATGTCTTTCGTCCCCTGATGGCGGATCCCAAGCAGCCGCAGTTCTTTGCCATCTGGCAACAGTCGCGGTCGCGGACGGACAATTCCTCCTTCAGTCTGGGGTCGGTGGCCATCGGGGAGAATTTCGGCTTTTACACGAATCGGAAAGGCTGCAACGGATGGCAAGTGGGACTGCTCACGGGAGTCTTTGCGCAATTCAACCTGGATGAAAAGAATGCAGCCTTGATCAACACGGATTTTAACGTGGGGATCCCGCTTTCGTGGCGGTCGGGGAATTGGTCGGCGAGGCTTCGCTACTATCACCAGAGCAGCCATCTCGGTGATGAATTTTTGAGCAGTCATCCGGACATCAAACCGTCGAGTTTCATCCTGGAGGAAGCGGAAGGTATCCTATCCTATGACTACCGATGGCTTCGTCTGTATGGAGGAGCGGCGGTGCTCGTCCATCGTGAGCCGGCGACGATCGATCGTACAAGAGTTCAATGGGGATTCGAGGCACGGGCGCCATCGATGAGGACCAGGATCCTGGAGCCGTTCCTCAATCGCTTGCTCCTCACGCCCGTGTTATCGGGAGATTTCAAGTCGCACGAGGAACTGGGTTGGATCGTCAATACGAACGTGCTCGGTGGTTTTGAATGGTCTCGCACGGGGTCCCGCCGGCACTTTCGTATCATGGCGACCTATTTCCACGGTCATAATCCCTATGGGCAATTTTATAATCAAAAGATCGAGTCGATCGGGGTCGGGGCCTATTTCACGTTTTAGCCCAGTGCAGGTCAGATCCGGCATCTGGAGTGTGGAGCGGTGCGATGAACAATAAAGTGTCTTTCTCTATCTGGTATGTGTTGTTGGCCATAATGGCCGTTGTGCTTGTGCATGATCTCATTCATACCTTCAATAAGGTCGAAGAACTCCCCTACAGTGAATTTAAAAAGCTGGTGGCCGACGGCAAGATCGCAGAGGTCGCGGTCGCCAACCATGTGCTGACGGGCAAACTGAAACCCGAGGGTGAGTCGAAAGAACAGAAATCCTTTGCGACCGTGCGAGTCGAAGATCCGGACTTGGTCCGGGAATTGAACAAACACGGAGTCACGTTTGCCGGTGTGATTGAATCCACATTTTGGCGTGATGTGCTGTCGTGGGTAGTCCCGGTCGCCCTGTTCGTCGGGATTTGGTTCTTTATCCTCAAGCGTTTTGGCCAGGCCCAGGGTGGCTTCATGCAGGTCGGTCAGTCTAAGGCCAAGATCTATATGGAGAAGGACATCAAAGTGACGTTCGCGGACGTCGCCGGGGTGGATGAGGCCAAAGACGAGCTGCGCGAAGTGATTGAGTTTCTCAAGACGCCGGAGAAGTTTACCAAGCTCGGCGGCAAGATTCCGAAGGGGATCCTGCTCGTCGGCCCGCCGGGCACCGGAAAAACACTCCTCGCTCGCGCCGTAGCCGGCGAGGCCGAAGTGCCGTTCTTCAGTATCAGCGGGTCGGAGTTTGTCGAGATGTTTGTGGGGGTGGGCGCCGCCAGGGTTCGTGATCTGTTTGAACAGGCCAAAGGCAAAGCGCCCTGCATCATCTTCATTGATGAATTGGACGCCTTGGGCAAGGCCCGAGGTGTGGGACCCATGGCGCATGAAGAGCGCGAGCAGACACTCAATCAGTTATTGGTCGAAATGGATGGATTCGATCCCCGGGTCGGGGTGATTCTCATGGCCGCGACCAACCGTCCGGAAATTCTTGATCCCGCATTGCTGCGCGCGGGGCGGTTTGATCGCCATGTCACGGTGGATCGCCCGGACAAAAAGGGGCGTCTGGATGTACTCCGTGTTCATGCCAAGAAGGTGGCCTTGAGCCAGGAGGCCGATTTGGAACAGATTGCGGCCATGACCCCGGGCTTCTCCGGGGCTGATCTGGCGAACGTGATCAATGAAGCGGCGTTGCTGGCGGTTCGCCGTGGAAAGGATCAAGTCCATCTCTCTGAACTGCAGGAAGCGGTCGAGCGCGTCATCGCGGGGTTGGAAAAGAAGAATCGCGTCCTGAATAAGATGGAGAAAGAACGGGTTGCATTTCATGAAACCGGCCATGCGCTGGTGGCCCTGTCCATCCCCGGCACCGATCAGGTGCAGAAAATCTCGATCATTCCTCGAGGTGTCGCGGCACTCGGGTATACATTGCAATTGCCGACGGAAGACCGGTTTCTCATGACGAAATCAGAATTGGAGAATAAAGTAGCGGTGTTGCTCGGTGGGCGGATTGCCGAAGAAACGATCTTCGGCGAGGCCTCCACGGGAGCACAGAACGATCTCGTCAAAGCCACGGATATCGCGAAGAGTATGGTGAAGGCTTACGGTATGAGCGAGAAACTCGGCACGATCACGCTGGAGCGAGAACGACAACCGCAATTCCTTCAGCTCCCTGTTGCGTCGGAAAAGGGTGATTATTCAGAAGAGACCGCCCGTGAAATTGATTGCGAAGTGCGCCGGATCGTCGATGAGCAGTATGGACGGGTGCGGCAATTGCTGGAAGCCAAGAAGGTCGTGCTACAGCAAGGGGCCAAGCTCTTGTTGGAGCGTGAGGTGATTACCGGGGCGGAGCTGAAGGCCATCCTGGAAAGCAGCTGAGTCGCTCGTCGAGCATGAAGCGTCTCTCGCAAGGCTGAGGAGTGGTCATGAGTCATCAGTCATTCTTCATTGACCAATGACTATTGACGAATGACTGAGTTTTACGCTTCACAAGATACGCTGCACAGAGAGTGAACCCCATGGAACAGGCAACGATCTCCGTTGATAGGTCTATGATTCATTGCCGAGGGGCCTGGACGCTTCCGAACCTGGTACAACTGGAACGGCAAATCCAAACTCTTCGGTGGCCCGATGGGTCCGATGTCCGATTCGACACCGTGGGTGTGACGGCCATGGATACGGGAGGCGCGCTCTTGCTACAACGTTGTCTCACGCACAGTCCTCGTAACGGTCAGAGGAGTGCTCCGCAAGGGCTGAGACCGGAGTTTGCAGACCTGCTTCAGAAAGTCCAGCTCCAGTGGCCTCGGCCTGACCAAGGGGCGGTGGCTCGTGGTACGAGCTGGGTTGAGAGCCTCACGCATCTGGTGCAGTCTCGACAAGCAGCAGCCTCCCGTGCACTGGCATTTATTGGCGAAAGCACCATTGCCTTCGGCCGAGCGTTGGTCCACCCTCGTTCGATCCGGTGGCGGGCCCTCTTGCGGTTCGTCGAACTGGACGGCGTGCGAGCGTTGCCGATCACCGGGCTCCTCACGTTTTTGGTAGGCATCGTCATTGCCTATCAAGGTGCGGAGCAGCTCAGAAAGTTCGGCACGAACATTTTTATCGTGGATCTGGTCGGCATCTCGCTGCTACGAGAAATTGCACCGTTGATCGTGGCCATCTTGATTGCCGGTCGATCGGGCTCGGCCTATGCGGCCGAGATCGGCACCATGAAAGTGACGGAGGAATTAGACGCGGTGCGGACATTGGGGATCTCTCCTATGAATCTTCTTGTCTTGCCGAGAGCGCTGGCCCTGGTGATCGCCCTTCCGCTCTTGACGGTGTATGCGGATGTCGTGGGTGTGTTCGGTGGGATGCTCATCGCCTTGGGGGAGCTCAACGTGAGTTTCGTCGAGTTTGTCGCTCGGTTTGAGGAAGCTGTTCCGGTGCGACACTTCTTGATCGGGCTGGGGAAGGCCCCGTTTTTTGCGGCACTCATCGCCTTGGTGGGCTGCTACCAAGGATTTCAGATCAGAGGCGGAGTCGATGATGTTGGTCGTCACACGACGATCAGCGTCGTACAGGGGATTTTTCTCGTCATTGTATTTGATGCGATCTGTAGTATCCTGCTGAACTGGTGGGATCTCTAGCACGATGCCCCTGAATGTTGAGGATGCCGTCGCGGATCAGTAACAACCGGTTTGTGCATGTAACAGTGACCTCTTTCAGAATGGGATGGGGAAGTGTTCGTGAAGCCGTCTGCCACGGATATTGAGACACCGGTGATCGAAGTCAGTCATGTCGCGACAAAGTTCGGACAGGCTGTTGTCCATGAGGATATCAGTCTCTCCATCAGGCGGGGAGAAATCTTTGCGATTGCCGGAGGCAATGGCTGCGGGAAGACGACCTTACTGCGTGAAATTATCGGCCTGGTTACACCTTCATCCGGAACGATACGATTGTTCGGACTCGATAGCCGAAAACTGGAGATGGGCGATGGCCACCCCGTTCATCGCCGATTCGGAGTGATGTTCCAGCAGGGCGGCCTGTTCAGTTCCCTCACGCTGGCTGAAAATGTCGCGGTGCCGTTGCGAGAGCATACAACACTGAGTGCCGGTCTGATCCACGATATCGTCGCTGCTAAGATCGCGATGGTGGAGTTACCGCCGGACAGCGCCGTGAAATATCCCAACGAACTCAGCGGGGGGATGCGAAGACGAGCGGCCCTCGCACGCGCGATCGTGATGGATCCGGAGTTATTGTTTCTGGATGAGCCGACGGCCGGGCTTGACCCGATCGTGGCGACAGCATTTGATGAGCTCGTGCTCTCACTCAAGCGCCTTTTGGGGCTGACTGTGGTCATGGTGACACATGACCTCGATTCCCTGTGGGGGATCGCGACTCGTGTGGCGGTACTCGGCCGTGGAGCGGTGCTGGGGATTGGCACCATGCAAGAATTGGCTCGGTCCGATGACCCGATCGTCCGGGATTATTTCCATGGCCCTCGTGGGCGCTCCGCCCGTGAACAGGCAGCCCAGAATGGCCACAGTCGTCAGGTGTGAGGCATTGCTCTAGGACGTTTTTCATTGTGAGTGCTACGTAGGCGGTGTACTGTCAACTCAACACCGCGCCCTCGGGCGCTCGTGAATGACGAGCGACGGAACACAGAACAGATGGAACCAAAGGTCAACTACATCGTCGTCGGTTCGTTCGTGGCGTTGCTCAGCGCGGCGATTCTCTCCGGTATTCTCTGGTTGGGGAAGAGCGATTACCGCGGGTCGTACGATCGATACGAGGCCTACATGACGGAATCAGTGGCAGGGCTCAGTGTCGACTCCAGCGTGAAGTATCGTGGGGTCGATGTGGGTCGGGTGAAGGCCATTGCTCTGCGTGCCGACAATCCCGAGGAAGTCGTACTGACATTGGATATTGTGCGAGGCACGCCGGTGAAGACCGATACCATTGCCATGCTTGAAACTCAGGGGCTGACGGGCCTTGCCACGATCAATTTGACCGGAGGGAGCCGTGAGGCTCCCGTGTTGCAAACCCAAGCGGGACAGACCTATCCGGTGATCAAGACGGGCCCCTCTTTATTTTCTCGCTTGGATAAGACGGCCTCTCGCCTGCTCTCGGAAGAGGGGCTGGGGCAGCTGTTGGCCGATCTTGATCTGGCGGCCAAAGGGGTGGCGAATGTGTTGAACGACGACAATCGCACCATGCTGACGAAGACCATCAAAGATCTCTCGGATGTGGCCCAGACACTTGCCGGCCATAAGGTTCAGATTGAGCACAGTCTAACCGGCGCAGCCAAAAGTGCCGAGAATTTAACCAAGCTGACGGCGTCGCTGAATGCACAGGTTCCTCCCTTGCTCACGGAGATCAACAAGAGCGTGAAAGCCATGGATGTGGCGACCGAGGAGCTTGCGAAGACCACAAAAACCGTGGGAACGGTGGTGAATGAGGCCCGTCCAGAGCTGCAGCAATTTACCAAAAGGACCCTGCCCGAAGCTGGTCAATTGGTGACGGAACTGAGGCAGCTTACCAGTACATTGACGCGCGTGGCGCGGGAGTTAGAACGGGAGCCAAGCTCACTGGTGTTTGGACGAAAGACCCCATCGCGCGGGCCCGGAGAATGAGCCGGTTAGAGAGCGAACAGTTGTGAAGAGGGTATGATTTCTTATCGGATCGTCCACGCGAGCTGTGTGGTATTGGCGCTGGTCACGAGCGGCTGCATTTCAGTCCGCGGCGGGTCTGAAGCGGCTCACACCTATCAATTGAGTCTTGAGGGAGCACAGAGGGAGGTGCACGCTGCCGATGGGAATAGCCCTGTCGTTCAGTTGAGTCCTCCTCAAGCCGAACCCGGATTTGAAACCCCTCGAATGGTCTACCTCAAGCGACCCTACGAGTTGGAGTATTTTGCTGCGAATCAATGGGCCGATACACCGGCGAACATGGTTGCCCCCTTGTTGGCTCAGAGCCTGAGTCAGAGCGGCATCTGGCGTGACGTCGTGTTGTTGCCAAGCTTGGTGCCGGGTGATTATCGGCTCGATGTCTATGGATTTGCCCTGCAGCAGGAATTTTTTCAGCAGCCTAGCCGCGTCAGAGTGACGGCGCGTGCTCAGTTGGTGGACCTTAAGCTATCCATGATCGTGGGGATGCAGCGCTTTGAAGCCATTGAACCTGCACCGAGCGAAAACGCCTATGGTGGTGTGGTTGCTGCCAATCGAGCAGTTGCTGCGTTGCTTGATCAGATCACGGTGTGGCTCAGGGAATGCGTTGGACACTCACCCACCTGCCGCCGCTCAATGTGATTGAGGCAAGACGAAGGGAGCGACGGCTCCGGTTGTGCTATCCGCCCTGCTTCATAACGTCTAAGTCCTGCGCAGCTACTGCGGCTTCCCATCCTTCCCCGCAAGAGAGAAGACATACCTGAAGCGGGGCTGTGAACCGTGAACCCAAGCGGACCCGAACATCCCTGTTGAGTTCATGTTGGCCGAGGACGACCTCGCAGTCAGACAGTCCACGGAGCCCGATACCTTCCGCCTTCAGCACCGCTTCTTTCACGACCCAATAGCGGAAAAATATCATGGCACGCTGCGCTTCGGTTGCGTGCGTAATCACGGTATGTTCGGAGGGGGCAAAGTAGCGTTCGGATAGGTTCACAACCTCGATGTTGGAACGAACCAATTCAAGATCGACGCCGACCTCCTGGGCCTTCGAGACGGCAATGAGCGCCCGGTTATGGGCATGGGATAAATTAAAGGTAATTGCGGAATGTCCCCGTACATCTCTCGCCACAAAGGGCTTGCCTGCCTCTGTACGTCCCAGTGAGACTTCATCGGGGCTGACTTCAAGGTATCGGCTTAGTACGGCTCTGAGGCCTCCGTGAGCCAGTACGTATTGCCGCCTGGTATCTTCTCGAACAAGGCGGGTTGCGCGCTGACGCTCTGCTTCATCCAGCCACTCCGAACATCGCGTCATGCACCATGACGACCCCTCAAGTTCAATCCCCCAGAGGTGCACGGCGTTCGGTTCAAGCTGGATATGACCCTGCAGGGTTGTATCGGCGAGGCGATCAATTGGCTTAAACGAGATCAGCACAGTGGCATCCAGACTCTTGCCCCGTCTTCGTGGTTCAGCCAACGCACAGGAAGGGCGTAGCTATCACGCAGCTTTATCACGAGATGAGATGGGTGTATCGGAAAAATATTCAGCCACATAGCGACAAATATGGGAGGATATTTTTTCAACATGCGGCGATTCAACGAGTTCTCCCGTATAGCGAGCTGCAATCTCGACGGTTTGGCACCCACCGTCTGCCAGTTCTCTCCACGCATATCTGGTATCTTGTGGGTCGACTCGTTGGGAGGCCACGAAGGTCAGAATGCGTCCTGGATATTGAAGCACCGCGTAGTTCGCAGCCGCTTGGAACATTGATCGTTCAACGCGTTTGCGCTGACGGACTTTCGGATTACTTTCCGGCGGTTTTCGGAACAGTGACAGGAGTGTCGTGATTTTTCGACGCACGACCGACCACCGAGCTTTTATCGGCATATGCCGGAGTTCACTAAATACGCTCATGGTCTTCCAAAGAATTCCCAACGGGACCGTCAGTCCGGGTAGCAGCCCATACTTATGCTTGTACGAGCTGTATGAAGTCGGAAGCCAGCTGTTGATGATGATCAAGACGACCACTGCACCTTGCTTGACCAATTGTTGGGCTATCTCATAGGCGACCAGCCCTCCGACACATCCGCCGACAATGACGTAGGGTCCTTGTGGGTGGCAGGTGCGAATTTCAGTAATGTACTGCGCTGCCATCTCCTGAATTGAGGCGAATGGCTCTGCTTTTCCATCGACACCTCTCGCCTGTAAGCCGTAGACGGGGTGAGCGTGGCTCAAGTACTTCGCCAATTGAGCAAACCATATAACATTGCCGTCTACCCCTGGAACCAAAAACATCGGGAGGCCCGATTCCCTGGGCTGCATGGCGACCAAAAATTGCCATGGCGATGGCGACTGCCCTTGTGCAAGGAGCGATGTGAGTGCGGCAATGGTCGGTGCTTGAAACAGGGTGGAGAGCGGAAGCTGGCGCCCATAGACCTGTTCAATCATGTAGAAGAGCTGGGTCGCCTTGAGGGAATGGCCGCCAAGATCGAAAAAGTTGTCATGAATGCCGATGTGATTCGTCCCAAACACCTGTTCCCACAAAACTGCCATTTGTACATCCATTCGATCTGTCGGCCGAACATGACCAGCGGTAGTCGGGGGAGCGGAAGCCGGAGGCGGCAATGCCTTCCTGTCGACCTTGTTATTGGCAGTCAACGGCAGTTCTGTCAGAAATACGAAGAGCGAAGGGACCATGTAATCTGGAATCTGTGCGTGGAGGTAGGAGCGAAGATCTGCCTGGCTTGGTACAAGGCCATCTTGGCAGACGACATAGGCCACTAACTGCTTGATCCCTTGCTGATCTTCCCTTGCGGTGACGACTGCCTGGCGGACGGCTTGATGGCGGCTTAGGGCCGCTTCAATATCTCCCAATTCAATTCTGAATCCTCTGATCTTGACTTGGTTATCCATTCGCCCCAGATGCACGATGCGCCCGTCAGCTCGATACCGAGCCAGGTCTCCCGTTCGGTACAGTTTGGCGAGGGGGTCTGGAGAAAATGGATGGGGGATAAACCGCTCTTGGGTCAGCTCAGGCCGTCCGCGATAACCTCGGGCTAACCCATGGCCTCCGATATAGAGTTCCCCGGACACACCAATCGGAGCCGGTTGGAGGTATTGATCCAGGATGTATATGTCCGTATTGGCGATGGGCTTCCCGATGGTGATCTCCCGATCGGCCCGTTCGATCTTCTCGATCGTGGACCAGATTGTCGTTTCGGTCGGGCCATACATATTCCACAAGGCACAGCACCGCTCTAATATTTGCATTGCCAAATCAGGAGGGAGGGCTTCTCCGCCGCAGAGTACCGTTAGCTGTTCACTGCCCAGCCATCCGGCCTCAATCAGCATGCGCCATGTTGCCGGAGTCGCCTGCATCATCGTCGGTTGTACCGCTTCGCAGAGGGTCCGCAGTTGCCGTCCGTCCATCGCCACGGTTCGACTTGCGATCTCGACACGGGCTCCGGCCAGCAACGGCACATACAGTTCCAACCCGAAGATATCGAAAGAAATGGTCGTGACGGAGAGCATGATATCTCGAGCCGAACATCCCGGCTCTTGTCGTATCGACCACAAGAAATTCACGAGAGCCTGGTGAGGTATCTCCACGCCTTTGGGTTGTCCCGTCGAACCCGAGGTGTACAGGATGTACGCGAGGTCGTGTGGCGTCGCGATCGGGCCAAGGTTGTGGTCGGCTTCCTGCGCGATGCGCTCGTGCTCGCGATCGAGACACAGCAAACGGCAGGTGCGTGCGTCGAACCGATCGGAGACGTCGGTGGTCGTCAGCACCGCGGCGACGGACGCATCCTGTGCCATAAACCGGAGCCGATCCCGTGGAAATTCTGGGTCGAGAGGGACATAGGCTGCACCGGTTTTGAACACGGCGAGCAACGCGATCACCATCTCTAAGGATCGCTCGAGCCCGATACCTACCGTCACCCCAGGCTTGGCACCCAGCGTTTGGAGGTGGCGCGCCAGCTTATTAGCCTGCGCGTTGAGTTCGCCGTAGCGCAGCGTCTTCTGTCCCATCGACAGGGCGACGGCCTCAGGTGTCTGCTCGACCTGTGCTTCAAACAGTTGAGGAAAACATTCAGACCGAGGATATGTCCGCTGCGTGTGATTCCAGTCCTGCAACATCTGCTGCCGCTCGGGCACCGTCAATGTCGGGAGCTCGGACAACTTGCTTTGGGGGTTGGCTAATGCGCTCTGGAGCAGGACCCTGTACTGTTCCAGCATCCGTTGGGCGGTCTGTGGATCGAAAAGATCAGTGTTAAACGTCAAATACGCTTTTCGGGAGAACTCCGTTTCGACCGTCAGGCTCAAGTCGAACTGGGCGGCTTGCGTTTCAACTTCAAACGGGACCCAACTCAACCCTTGGACATTAATCTCTCCGATCGGAGCGTTCGGGACGTTGAAGAGGACCTGCACCAACGGGGCCGAACTATGGTCACGTGAAGAGTGCATGGTCTCAACCAGTTTATCGAACGGGAAGTCCTGATTGGCGTAGGCCTCTAGCGCTGTGGAACGCACTCGTGCCATCACTTCGAGGAAGGTTGGATTACCGGACAGATCGGTGCGCAAGACCAGCGTGTTGACGAACGATCCGATGATCGACTCGACGGCGGATTGTGTCCGGTTCGCGATCGGAGATCCTACGGCAATATCAGGTTGGCCGGAATAGCGACTCAAGAGGATCTGGAAACAGGTCAGCAGGGTCATGAACACCGTGGCATTGTGCTCCGAGCTGAATTGCTTCAGTCGCTCGATCAATGACGCGGGCAACTCCAGCATGCAATGTGCGCCGTTAAATGTCTGAATCGCGGGCCGTGGATGATCGGTCGGCAACGAGAGCTTTGAAAGCCCTTCCAGTTTCTTTTGCCAATACGCAGCTTGCGCGCCGAGCCAATCATCGGTCAGACAGCGACGCTGCCAGACCGCGTAGTCGGCATACTGAAGAGGAATCGGTCTTTCGGAAGGAACGTCTCCCCGGCAAAACGCGTTGTAGAAGACAGCAAACTCGTACCCGATGATCCCGAACGACCACTGATCTCCGATAATATGATGCATGGTCAGCATCAGCACGTGGTCTTCGGGCTCGACCTCGATAAGCTTGAACCGGGCCAAGGGGCCTTTCTCAAGATCGAATGGTAGGTGGGCTTCCTGCTCCACCAGGCGAGCCGCCTCCTGTTGTCGCGCGTCGGACGGCAAGTGCTCGAGACTCACTTCGACCCAATGAGGAGGACGAAAGGGGTGGATGACTTGGACCGGTCCCTCCCTACTCATCATGAACGTCGTTCGAAACGCCTCATGGCGGCTGCAGATCGCATCGATTGTTTTCCTGAGAGCAGTTTTGTTGAGCTGCCCCATCTGTCTCGACGCAAATGGCATGTTGTACGCCGTGCTCTTGGGTGCCAGCTGATACATCAACCACATACGTTGCTGAGAATAGGAAAGGGGGAGCGGCTGGTCTCTTGGTACCGGTGTGATCGCCGGCATCCTCGGAACCTTCTGCTCACTCTGACGCAACCGTGTCACTTCTTCGGCCAACGCCGCGATCGTCGGTCGTTCAAACAGCGCGGAGAGCGAAACTTCAACCTCGAAGAGTTCGCGGATTCGGGAGACCAACTGAGTCGCCAACAGCGAATGGCCTCCATGCTCAAAGAAGTGATCACGGACGCCGGCCTCCGGGACCTCCAGCAGAGATTTCCACAGTTCCACCAGGGACTCTTCAACAGGGTTTCTTGGGGCAACCCTCGCCGCGGCGTGATTGGCTGTGTATTCAGGAGCGGGAAGCGCGCGTCGATTCACCTTGCCCGTCGCACTGAGCGGCATCGTGTCGAGCCACAGTATGACGGAGGGCACCATATAGTTCGGTAATCGTGAGACGAGATAACCGCGAACTGCCTCAAGTTTGTCTTTCAGCGATGATTCGCCTGCAATGTAGCCGACTAACCGGTGCTGGTCCCGCTTATCCTCCCGAAGCAGCACCGCCGCGTGATGAATCCCCGGGAAGTTACTCAGCGCATACTCGATTTCTCCCAGTTCGATCCGATACCCACGCAGTTTGACTTGCTGATCTATCCGTCCAATAAATTCTAGGTTGCCGTCGGCACGGTATCGTGCCAGGTCACCGGTTCGATACAGTCTGGTGCCAACCACATAGGGGTTCGAAAGAAATCGCTCCTGGGTCAACTCCGGTTGGTTGACATAGCCGCGAGCCAAACACTCTCCCCCGATATAGAGTTCTCCTGGTATGCCGATGGGCATCAGTTGTAAATGCTCATTCAGCACATAGAGCTGCATATGGGGGATGGGTTTGCCGATCGGTACTCGGGCCGCTGTTTCCTCTCGGGTAGTTTGATAGACGCTACACCAGACCGTGGCCTCCGTTGGCCCATATTCGTTGTACAGGGTGGCGTACGGCAGGAGCTGGTAATGTCGTCTCACAAGCTCAAGGGGAAGACTTTCCCCGGCTGTGATGACGACACGAAGCGATTCCAGCTGCCCATCCAATGCGTCACCGAGGACCGCATGGTACAAAGAAGGGACCCACACCACGTGTGAGACGTGATGATGCTCGATGAGCGCAGCAAGCTGTGTGGGATCACGATGGGTAGTCTCTGATGGGATGATCAGTTCCCCTCCCTGGAGCCATGTCCAAAAGATGCCGGTCACCGACCCATCGAAGGCCAGTGAGAAGGTCAGTAAGGAACGCAATACCGGTTCCTGATAGTACTGCAGCCTGGCGTGAAGAGAGGTCATCAGACTGCCGTGCGGCACGGCCACACCTTTCGGGTTCCCAGTCGAGCCGGAGGTGTAGATGAGATAGGCGAGCTGATCCGGGGAAACGGAGTGTGCAAGGTCCTCATCCTCTGTCCCGCCCAGCGCGGATGTGGAAAGTGTCTCCACGTCACACATGTGGCCGCGGAAAGTCTGGAAATGACTACGGAGCTTCGCCTGAGTCACTAAGATCTCCACGTTTGCGTCTTCTAGCACGAGCTGGAGGCGGTGGCTGGGGAAGGATGGATCCAGGGGAACATATCCTCCCCCGGCCTTGAGAATGCCCAAGAGACCCACGAGGGCGTCCACCGAGCGATCGACACAGAGACCCACTGGGACATCTGCACCCACTCCAAGCGTCCGTAGCGCGAGCGCGACTCGATTCGCTCTCCGGTTCAGCTCTTGGTAGCTCAGCGACTGATCTCCACAGGTCACAGCGGGCGCATGGGGAGTCCGTTTGACCTGCGCCTCGATGAGCGTATGAATACCGGAGGTCCAAGAAGGTGGTTCGTTCCAAGTCAGGTGAACGTTTCCTTTCTCTTCGGGGGTCAGCAATGAAAGTTGATCGAGCCGGGCCTCAGGTTTCGTGAGAAACTCATGAAGAAGAATCTCCAGCTGTCCCAACATTCGGTCGATCGTCGATTCTTCAAAAATCGTGGAATCATGGAGAAACGCCAGATCCAGGCCATCAATCCTGTTGAACACCATCAACACGAGGTCGAACTCTGATGCCGTCGGTTCCCAGGGGAGATGAGTGATCTCAAGATCCTTGATGCTGAGCGTGGACAAGGGGTCGTCTTCACACACCATCATCACGTTGAACAGTGGAGACAGTTGACGTGCTCGTTGTAACGACAACGCCTCGATCACTTCTTCAAACGGGAGATCCTGATGGTCATAGGCCTCGATCACTACACGGCGTATCTGCTTCAACAACTCGTGGCCGGTCAGCCCCTCGGACAGTTCAGACCGTAACGCCACCGTATTGACGCAGTACCCCATCATATCTTCGAACTCTCTCCGACGCCTACCGGCCACGATCGAGCCGATCACGATATCCGACTCTTGTGTGTAGCGATGCAGCCATATCGCAAAGACGGCATACAGCACCATGAAGGGAGTGGCGCTATGCTGTTGGCAGAAGCGGTCAAGATCGGCCACAAGTCGAGGAGAAAGGGATCGGAACCGCACACCTCCTTCAAACGTGCGTGTTCGCAGTCGTTGTCGATCGATGGGAAGTTCTGCGGGCGGGTTGGTGTCGCTCAGCTGCCTGGACCAGTAGGCCCGGTTGGCTTTTCGAAGGCCATGGTCAAGCGAGGCCTTTTGCCAATCGGCATAATCCGCATACTGAACGGTCAAGGTCGGAAGTCGAGCGTGCTGTGCGTCACCACCGGCCTCCCACAGCAGAGTTAATTCATTCCAGAAGATACGCAGCGACCATCCGTCGGCGACGAGCCGATGGAACGTCAGTGCCAGGATATGCACGTCGGGTTCAAGCGCCAGCAGGGTCACCCGAAAGAGCGGTCCCTTTCGTAAGTCGAATGGTCGGGTTCTCTCTGTTCGTAAGAAGTGCCGAACGTGAGCGTCTCGCTCTGTATGATCCACTTCCTGGAAATCTTGCCGTTCGATTGTGACGGTCTCTTCAGAGAATATTTCCGCAAATCCCTGACCTCGTTCCGAGCCGAAGCGGGTTCGAAGAGTCTCGTGACGCAATGCGATTGCCCGTACGGATCGTTCCAACACTTCTTGGCTCACTGGCCCCCGAATCCGCACCGCCATGGAAATATGGTTGATTGCGCTTCCTGGATGCACTTGCTCCAGAAACCACAGCCGCTGTTGTGCTGGGCTGAGAGGAATTCTGCCTTTCCGTGTGGAGGATGAGGAAAGTGGAACGGCGGGAACCTGTTGCCTGTTGCCACTCCCTACGACCGGACCTAGGTCATGTGGATTGGCGCGTCCCTCCTCGATTCGGGCGGCCAGCGCAGACAAGGTTGGACATTCAAAGAGCAGGCTGATGGGGAGTTCAACGTGGAACTGGTCGAGTATGCGCGCGACCACCTGTGCTGCGAGGAGTGAATTGCCTCCAAGCCCAAAGAAATTCGCATGACGATGTGGTTGAGGTCCACCAAGGACTTCCTGCCAGATGTCGGCCAAACTCTTCTCAATAGAGGTTTGAGGACCCTCCTCCGGTACCCCATCGGCTTCAGATTGTAGGCCCTCGTCGAGCGTGCTGGATCTGACGACTGTCAGCTGTCCGGACTCATAGGCGGCTCGGCAGGCACCCCGCTGAATTTTCCCACTGGAGGTTCTTGGGATTGTGCCGGACTTAACGAGCACCACCGTGTGGATTTCGAGCTCATACTCGTCGGCCAGCACGCGACGGATGCAGTTCACGATATTCGTGAGATCTGAATCAGACACCTGTTTCTCGATCTCATGGACCAGCACCACCCGTTCCCCAGTCTCGCTTTCGATCGAGAATGCTGCTCCACATCCACGTCGCAAACCTGTATGCGCTTGTTGGGCGGTCCATTCTAGATCATGAGGGTAGTAGTTCCGTCCTCGAACAATGATCAGGTCTTTGATGCGCCCTGTGAGGAACAGCTCCCCACGGTGAAGGAATCCGAGATCGCCGGTCCGTAAATAGGGCCCATCCCCTGACGCCGCAAGTGTGGCATTAAATGTCGCCTCTGTTTCGTCGCGCTTTTCCCAGTATCCAGAAGCGATTCCAGCGCCAGACAACCACACCTCACCTACGACATCCGAGGGGCACTCCAGCAGCGTTGTTGGGTTCACGATCTTGACGCAAGTTTCTTCGAGCGGTTCCCCGCATCCCACCAACGTCCGAGTTCCACGATTTGATGGAACCGACTCTTTCACGATGGAGTCGGCCAGAGCCTCCGCATCAACCGTCAGGAACATCGGTTCAACCGGAACAGGCTTCATCGTCACGAGCAATGTGGCTTCAGCCAGGCCATAGGCCGGGGAAAAGCTTGACGACTTGAATCCTCGTGGACCAAAGGTTTCGATAAACCGCCTCACCGTATCCGGATGGATAGGTTCAGCGCCGCAGCTGGCGACCTTCCAGCTGCTCAAATCGGCTAGCCAGCCCGACTGTTGATGTGCGGCTCTGAGACACGCGTCGTAGGAAAAATTCGGTCCACCGCTGTGGGTAATCGCGAATCGAGCCACTGCGTCCAACCAGCGCAATGGTCGTCGGAGAAACGTGATGGGCGACATCAGATAGGCGGGAATGCCTGCGTAGAACGGTGCAATGATTCCATGCAGCAGTCCATAGTCATGGAAATACGGCAACCAGCAGAGCGACCGACTGCTGTCCTCTACCTGCCCGGCTAACGTGAGGGCTTTGCAATGAGCCAGCACATTTCCATGGCTGATCACAACGCCGCGAGGAGAGGCGGTCGACCCAGAGGTGTATTGCAAATAGGCAAGGGCGCTGCTGTCTAGTCTCGGCATGTCAATCGAGATGGAGTCGGTCGCATCAGCTACTAGCTGGTCTGTTGCCATCCAGGTGACCGGGCCCATATTTTGGGGGAGCGAACATTCAGAAGACAGAGCCATGATGCTCGAGTTTGTGAGGATGAGGGATGCCTGAGCATCGTCAATAATGTTGCGCAGTCTCGGCACACTGTGTTTCATTCTGATGGGGTCGGGGGCGGGAGCTGGAACCGGTATAAGACCAGCGTACACGCATGCCCAAAACGCACAGGTGACATCAAGGCCTGGCGGATAAAGAAGAAGGGCTCTGGTTCCTGGTTTGACCTCGTGCGCAAGCCGGTAGGCCAGTGAACGCACTTGGCCTTCAAGCTGTCTGTAGGTCAGCTGGCTTTCAAGCTCGAGACTGTCACGAACAAGAGCATAGGCAAGCGCGTCTGGATTGCGCCGGCATGTGAATTCAAAGAGATCACTAAGACTGAGAAACACCGGAGGTTTCGACATCTTTGTTAGGTCGTAATTCTCGTCTTCAAACAAACAGAAAAATGCTCAGTTCGCAACTATCGTTCTCCGAGAAATAGCTTATCGTCCCTTAGTAACAACCTCCAATAACTTCAACTGTTCCAATAGGGCCCAAGATACGCTCGACGGTGTATGTTCCTTGACGGAATACAACAAACTTGTTCACCATCACGTGTTCAGGTCAGCCTCAACCTTTGGGTCCTAAGGACAAAGTCCATCGTATCTTTCGGCAGTTGAAGAAGATATCTTGAAGCTTTAGTCGTCGGCCCGATCCGTTCAATCAGCGTGCGCAGTGTGCGGTTCCGCAAGGCCATGCAAGGTTTGATAGATCAGGAGAGATCAATGTCATCTGTTGTGAGGGTATGGCACACTGATCGTAAGAGAAATGACTATGGGGAGAGGGGATATCTATCGGAGGATGAGGTCGGTGTCACTTCTTCACACCTACTCTGACCGCCCCAATCCAGTGGGAATTCACGAAACAGCATGAAGGCTTCCTGGAAAACGGGGATCAGTTTTGGGTTAACATCAGGGGTCATTACCACTCTTGGGTTGATGGTCGGACTGCATTCCGGTACCCATTCCCGTGCGATCGTGATCAGTGGCATTCTGACCATCGCCATCGCCGATGCCATGTCGGATGCGCTCGGCATCCATGTGTCCGAAGAGTCGAAGAACAGCGGTCCGACCAGGCTGATCTGGGAGGCTACGCTCGCCACCTTTGCTGCGAAGTTCTTGGTTTCCTTGACGTTTGTCGTTCCCGTCCTTTTCGGTCCGCTCGAGCACGCGATTGTCATGAGCATCGTGTGGGGGCTATTCTTACTCACCGTGCTCAGCTTTTTCGTCGCTCAAGCACAAGGAATTGCTCCGTGGAAGGTCATCGGTGAGCATCTGTTCATTGCGCTGTGCGTCGTTGCGATGACACATGTGGCCGGTGATTGGGTGAACAAGATGGTGGGAGCGGAATGACGGAGGTATGAACCAGTGAGAAAACACCCTCGAACGTTGATATGGCTGCTGCTTTTCCTCGTGTGCACGACATTCATGATGCCCGGGCAACCAGCCTGGGGGGCGGGGGATGATGTGGTATCTGAAAGCGGCCGGCCCCATCGTGTCGTGCTCCATCTGAATTCTGGTGATGAAAAAGTCCAACGTGGTGCGCTCAACAATATCAAGAATCTCTATCAGGAGTTTTCGTCGCAGAGTCTCACGGTCGAGCTGGTCGTGCATGGGGCTGGGCTTCCGATCCTCATCAAGAAGGGTACGCCGTTTGCTGCGGAGCTGAGCGAGCTTCGGAAAACGTACGGTGTGCACTACACGGCCTGTTCGAACACCATGAAGACGATGAAGGTGACAAGAGAAGATCTCATCGATGAAGTCGGCGACACCGTGCCGGCAATCGTGAGGCTGGTGGAGAGACAAGAGCAAGGCTGGGTCTATATTAAACCGTGAGAGGTGAAACGTGAGGGGTAAGGGGTGAGTAGTACGTAAGATCACGATTGAAGGGGGTTGCCATGGACGTTCGCAGCAAAGTCTATCTGTATCAGACCTCGGTGAAGTGGACAGAACAGCGCAAGGGCACGATCTCCTGTGCAGGGAAACCCGATGTGCAGGTGGCGACCCCACCGGAGTTCAAGGGGCATGAGAACATCTGGTCTCCCGAAGACCTCTTCGTGGCGTCGGCCAACGTCTGTTTGATGACGACATTTCTCGCCGTTGCAGAACGAGCCGGTCTTGCTTTTACCTCGTACGAGAGTACGGCGGAAGGACGGCTGGAGATCGTGGAGGGGAAATTTCAATTCACGGCGATCACCATCCGGCCTTCTATTACCTTGAAGCCTGGCAGTGATGCAGCCAAAGCGAAGGAACTCATTGAAAAAGCAGAGCATAATTGTCTGATTTCCAACTCCATGAAGGCCGCGGTCACACTGGAAGCCACGATCGGCTGATTCAGCGTTGCGAGTTTCGAGTTTCAGGTTTCTAGGGGCTACTCCTACAACTTGAAACATGAAACTTGGAACCTGAAACACAGACTTCAGACACAAACGCCAATCTCGGGTTACCCACTGTAGCATCCTGCGCCAGTCGGTCAGCAGGCTAGTGGCATTTGTCTCCATTCTTCGGTGTCGATCTGACCGACACCGAAGAATCTGTCCGATAACCCCTCGATGAATCGAGAGAAAGCTCTCCTTCTCCCTACGAGATAGTGGCACAGTCATCGCAAGGTTTCATCGAAGGGGAAAGGACAAGATATGCGTAGAACGATGCAAGGGACGGTGTTGTGCGCACTGGTGGCCGGACTGTGCGGACTGGGATTCAGTAATCTTGGGGTCAAACAATCCGGGGTTCTTGCCAAAGAAGGGGATGCAGTCACCGGACGGGAAATTTACGTAAACACCTGTATGCTCTGTCATGGAATCGACGGGAGAGGCGTACGAGGATTGCAGTTCGTCCCACCTCCGGCAGACCTCACATCGCTCGCGGTCCAGAGCCGGCTGGATGGGTCGCTGTTTCGTCGAATTCACGACGGGAAGCCCAACACGGTCATGGGCGCTTGGAAACATGCTCTCTCGGATGAAGAAATCTGGGATGTATTGGCCTATGTGCGCACATTTCGGATCGAGTCTCCCGGGCAACCATAAAGATGAATCCAATAACTCGGAGGTGTCTCATACAAGCCGGATGCAGAAATGGAATGGTTGTCCGTGAGGAAACGAGGAGGGAACGACATGACATGTAATGTGGGGGGAATCGAACGACCGATACGCATTGGAGCGGGAGCGCTGGCGATTATGGCCGGCCTCTTTGGGGGGCTTTCTGGTGCGATGTCCGGAATAGCGCTTGGGGTGGGGGCGATTCTATTATTGACCGGGGCGGTGGGGTATTGCCCGCTGTTCACATTGTTGGGAATTAATACCTGCACGTCTGCGTCCGGTCCAAAGAAATGAGGTGGAATCGATGAACCGACCGGTGGTCGCTTGGGCCGCGCTGGTGTACACGCTGGTTGGGGTGATCAGTTGTGTCCCGCCTCCACGGGTGGCGGGAGAGGATGCGGGGGACGGCCGTCCGAGCACGGAGTCACAGGTCGACGCGTTGTTCGCTCCGCCGTCGCCGGAAACGATTCCCGGTGATTTGCGAGGCGAACAGATTCGACTGGGCTATAAGATGATTGTTGATACACAGGAATATGGGAAACGCTACGTGGGGAATGCACTCAACTGCACGAATTGTCATTTGGACGGAGGGCTTAACCCGAATGCCGCGTCATTCGTGGGTATCAGTACACTGTACCCGCAGTATCGCGAGCGAGCCGGCCGTCAGATGACATTAGCCGATCGGATCAACGAGTGTTTCGAACGGAGTATGAACGGGAAGCCTCTCCCGCCGGACAGTGTGAAACTGACGGGCATTGTGGCCTACATCGAATGGTTGTCGACAAATATGCCGGCCGGGAGTACGGTCCCGTGGCGAGGAATTCCGCGCCTGACTTCGACTCATCAACCGGACCCCGGCAACGGCAAGAAGGTCTTTGAGAAAAAATGTGTCTTCTGCCACGGTTCAGACGGGCAAGGCACTATGGCGGCGCCGCCTGTGTGGGGACCGCGCTCGTACAATATCGGCGCAGGTATGGCAAGGGTCAGTGTGGCTGCTGCCTTTATCAAGGCCAATATGCCACGAGGCTGGGGCTGGACGGTGACGGACGAGGAAGCACTCGATGCAGCGGCCTATATTAATACGCAGCCTCGGCCAGATTTTCCCGACAAGATTCACGATTGGCCGAAGGGGGGCAAGCCGGCGGATGCGCCCTATTGATTCGACGAGCCATCTTCGTGGAGGACATGCTGTGAGTCACCCGGCAATGCGGATGAGGTGTCATGGTTGACGATCCAGCCAGAGGGTTTGAGATGGAGGGTACGGTCCCCATGATGCCCTGGTGGGCCGGAGGGTTAGGGATCGGCTTAATTTTGTTGATTGCGGTGGCGCTCGTTCAGCCGATCGGCGTATCGACCCAGTATGTGGTGTTGGACGGCGTGCTGTTGCACGCTATCCTCCCGGACCTCGCTGACCAGAGTCCCTATTTGAAGCACGCAAGCAAAGGATGGACGTTAGCCACCTATGAATTCTTATTCGTCGTAGGGATTCCGCTCGGCGCCTTCATCGCAGCGGCTGCAACGAGGCGATTGACTGGAAGAATAGTCCCGTCGCTATGGGCCCAACGGTTCGGTCCGGCCCCAGCGAGGCGTCTAGGATGGTCGTTCGTCGGAGGATTTTTGCTCTTGTTCGGTGCCCGCTTCGGGGGAGGCTGTACCTCCGGCCATATGATCAGCGGAGTGTCGCAGTTAGCCGTGAGCTCATTTGTCTTTTCCACCGCCCTTTTTGCGAGTGCGATCCTGACGGCTCGGTGGCTCTACCCTGAGCGAGCAGAGCAATGATAGTACTCCTGGGCCTCGTCCTCGGCGCAGCATTCGGCGCGGTCCTTCAACTGTCGGGTGCATCGAGCTACACGAAGATCATCGGTACCTTGCGGCTGAGGGACTTCACGATTATGAAGCTCATCATGACCGCCATCGGCGTAGGGATGATTGGGGTGCATGTCTTAGATGCGGCCGGTGTGGCTCATATGAAGGTGAAAGATCTCTATTTACCAGGGATCATCATGGCGGGCTTGATCTTTGGTGTGGGGTTCGCCGTCACGGGTTATTGTCCGGGGACGGCGCTGGCTGCGGCTGCGGAGGGAAAACCGGACGCGTGGATGACGATAGTAGGAGGGCTGTGCGGCGCATTGACGTTTGCCTTCCTCTGGCCGGATCTTGAATCGTCTTTAGCCTCGCTCGGAGGATTCGGGCCGGTCACTCTTCATGGATCATTTGGAGTCGAAGGACTGCTTATCGCATTGCCGCTCGGTGTGCTTTGTCTATGGGGGGCGGTAAAACTTCCGGGGGGAAGAGCGACATGAAACTCACGGCGACCTTTCACGGCGGGACACGGTACGACATCGTGAGCGGGAAGCATCGAATCATCACCGACCAGCCGGTTGAGGATGGAGGGCAGGATGCCGGCATGGGCCCGGTCGAACTCTATGTTGGGTCTGTCGCGAGCTGTGTTGCGTACTTCGTCGGACAGTTCTGCGGGCGACATGGTATCGCCCGAGACGGTCTGGCCGTCGAGGCGGAATGGACGATGGCGGAAGGACCGCATCGTGTGGGCCGTATCGACATTGCGATCCACCTTCCTCATCGTATCACGGCGGATCAACGGGAACGACTGCTGAAGGTCGCGCACGGTTGTACGGTGCATCAGTCCATTGCCGTGGCCCCGGACATTGGGATCAAACTCAATCCGCACCAGCATCACAAATCTGATGGATCATGAGCGTGTACGCACGACAGGGCATGCGACTCAGGCAATGACCTGACAACAAAAGGAGGGAGGAGATGGGCCTGCAGGGAATAGGGAGGAAGATGGCAGCCACGGGGATATTGGCAGCAGGTCTGCTGGTCCTATTTCAGGACCCTTCTCTTGCCAGTGATCAAGCTCGAGCCAAGGACCTCCTCCAACAGACTTGTGTGCAGTGTCACCGGCTGGAAGGGACGGCTGATTCTCGGTTCAACCTCCGGGCCCCGGACTTGATCTGGGCCGGCAGCAAATACCAGCGATCGTGGCTCATTCGCTGGCTGACCGGGAAAGAGGCACCGCTCTATGTCAAAGGCTATCGATGGGACCTAACGGATGTCCCGGCCAAACATCCGATGGTGAGTGAGGGAGACGCCAACGCGATTGCCGATTATTTCGCTGAACATCACAAAGATCCACGCGTCACAGTCGGGGCCTTCGATCTGTCGAAAGTCACCAAGTTCGATGTGGCGTTCGGGGGAGTTGCCTATAAAGCCCATGCGTGCCTCGGCTGCCATACGATCGAAGAAAACGGCAAACTGATCGGGGGACAGCAAAGCGCAGCGCTGCAGAAATCCGGTCAGCGATACGACAAGGATTGGCTGTTCCGGTTCGGCCTTAACCCTCAAGACTTTGTGCCGCACAGCGGCGAGTTTCTGGCGGACGCGACGGAGCCACAGCTTCGCGCCGTGATCGGCTATCTGATGGTTCAAGGGGTACCGGACTTTCAGTATTACGAGCCCTGGACGAGTTCTGAGTTCAGCCGGGCCGACGCCGGGCGCGGCAAAGTGCTCTACAAAGAATATTGTGCCCAGTGCCACGGCTTCACCGGGAAAGGCGACGGCCCCGCCGCGTCCGCACTTGAGCCCAAACCGGCCATCCACGCCAACATGCCGTTTGACAAGCTGCCGATGGAATACCTCTATACCGTCATCAACCACGGTGGAGTGGCCGTCGGGAAATCGCCCAATATGCCCTACTGGGGGCTCACGATCGGCCAACAAGGGGTGGCGGATGTGATCGCCTATTTGAAGGTGACATTCAAGGGAGTTCCGGAGATCCCGGCTACGGCGGGAGGGCCGGGCGGGCTCTGCGTGCAGCCGCGCAAGACGGCCAAGGCGCCTGATGACTTCCTTTCCAAGACTAATCCGCTTTCGTCCTCGGCGGCAGTCAAGGCGGGCAAGGAATTGTTCCTCAAAACCGCGCAACCTGTCGCCTGCGTGATGTGCCACGGCGAACAGGGAGATGGAAAGGGGCTGATGGGGGCCGCCTTGGTGCCGCCGCCGAGAAACTTTACATGTGGTGTGATGATGAAGGACATCCCTGACGGCCAGTTGTTCTGGGTCATCAAGAACGGATCGCCGGGCACCGGCATGATGGCCTTTGGCGGACTGCCGGACGAGCAGGTATGGCAGTTGATTCACTACATCAGGAGTCTGGCGAAGTGATCGAGTATCGGGAGTTAATGGCGAATGGCTGATGGCAGCTAGCCTGTGAGAGAAAGAGCGAGCTCTCCGCTATCTTGCCCGTCCCTTACGCTATAGGCCATCAGCTATCGGCTCTTCGGTTCATCACGGAGGAAGGCAATGGCAACATTCATCATTTCAGGTAGTCGAGGAACAGACGATCCCACCATGGCGACCTTGCCCTTCATGGCGGCGAAGACGGCGAAAGAGCAGGGGCACGATGTCGTGCTCTGGCTCTGGAACGAAGCGGTGACGTTGGGGCGGAAGGGCACGGCGGATCATGTTACCGGCGTGAATTTGACTCCGTTGAAAGATCTGCTTGCCGCCGTCCAGGCAGCCGGTGTGCAGATTTGGGTGTGCGGGGCCTGTGCAGTGGCTCGTCAGGTCACTGTGGCGGATCTGGTGGCCGGTGCTTCCATTAAGGGTATGCCGGACTACATCAAAGCCGTGGCAGAGCGGGACCGGAACGTGATGTTCTGATTGTGTGGGTCAAGGAGGTTTCTCATGGCAGCGAGCGGAGAATCGTCGAGGAAGTTACGAGATCGCAAGGGGCAGACGGATCCGGGGGAGATCGACGACCTTGTGCCCTCCGCATCCGGTACGGATGCACAGGAGTTGGAGACGATTCCCACGAAGGTGCCGCGGGAGGGGGACGGGTACCAGGTCCCGCGCAGCACCCTGATTTCCCAGGGGCTCGGACGTATCGGTGAGCCGGGCTATGCCTTGACTGCGGATGATCTCCGAAGAGTCAACACGAGGAAAGGGTTTCTGAAACTCCTGGCAAACAAAGCCGTCGATATCGAGGAAGTGCGCAAGACCCTGCTCTACGAACAGGACTTACGACAGTTGCAGGTGGAATTGGTCAGGCTGCAACGGTGGATTCAGGCCAGTGGGGAGCGCATCGCCATTTTGGTGGAAGGACGGGATGCAGCCGGAAAAGGCGGCACGATCCGCCGGTTCACCGAGCATCTGAATCCTCGCGCGATGCGAGTCGTGGCGCTGCCGAAGCCAACCGATGCAGAACGGGGCCAGTGGTATTTCCAGCGCTATATTCACCAGCTGCCGAACAGAGGTGAAATCGTCTTCTTCGACAGGAGCTGGTACAACCGCGCGGTGGTCGAACCGGTGATGGGCTTCTGCACAAAAAAAGAACATCAGCGCTTTCTTCAACAAGTACCGGAATTCGAGCATATGCTCTACGAAGATGGAGTGACCATCATTAAGTTCTGGTTCTCCATCTCCAAGGATGAACAAGCCAGGCGATTCGAAGCGAGGCGGCAGAATCCGCTCAAGCAGTGGAAGCTGAGTCCTGTCGATGAAAAGGCGCAGGAGCTATGGGATGCATATACCCGCTGCAAAGAGGAAATGTTCAGCAAAACGCACTCGACCTTTAGCCCCTGGATCATCGTGCAAGCGAACGACAAGCAGGCTGCGCGGCTGGAAAGCTTGCGCTATGTCCTGAATCTGCTGCCCTACAAGGGGAAGGAAGAGGCGAAGATCAGGTTGACGCCTGATCCGAACGTCATTACTCGATTCCACCGCAAAATGGTGGAATTGGATCTCTAACGTCGGAAGACCGTTGGCGCCATCGGCGAAAGGAACAAGAGGATGAAGATACGTCTGTTGACGGTGATGCTTGCTTCGCTGTGCTTCGCGGTGTCTGCTGGTGCTGCCGAGCGGCACATGATGCCATCAGTCGTGCCGGCTGATAAGTTGGCGGAAGCGCGGGCGCTGAAGAATCCCTTGGCCCATTCTCCCGAGGTCATTGAGCAGGGCAAAGTGGTGTATAACAGCAAGGGCGGGTGCGTCACCTGTCATGGAATAGATGGCGACGGCAAGGGGCCGGCGGCAGCCGGTATGAATCCCTCTCCGAGAAACTTTCTGCATCATGGATTCTGGCGCCATCGCACCGAGGGGGAAGTCTTTTGGGCCATCAAGTACGGATCACCCGGGACCGCCATGATCGCATTCGGGTCGGTCTTGTCCGACAATGAAATCTGGGCCCTCATTCACTATGAGCAAACCTTCGCGGGGATGCATGGCATGATGGGGCATCGAGAAGGGATGGGGCCGGGTATGGGAGGGAGAGAAGGGATGGGACATCGCGGGCAAAAGGGAAAAGGTGGAATGAGTGAGTGTGAAGGTGATTCCTGTGCACGGTAAGTGACCAAACGACTATGCGCCAGATCCATCGAGGAAGGATGCGCGAGTTGTTGCGTTTTTCCCCATCTGATCGTCCTGCCCTGAGTATTCCCGCATCACAGCGATGTGATCGGACCCCTAGCCACTATTTTGCCGAGTATCCTTCTCACTGGTCTCGAAACGAAAGGCGGAATCAGAATCGCAATCAGCCCTGTCTGGATCTCATTGTTCAAAGAAGGGTTCTCACTAACCAGAAGACGAGCGGTCAATATTCTGTGAAAGAACCAAACCTTGGAGGTATTGCCATGATCAAGTGGAAACAGCAGTGGTTATTTAGGATCGGGGGAGCCGCGTTGACTATCGCAATAGCCGCGTTTCCGAGTTATGCCGACGAAGGCCACGGGAAGATGGGGCATGGTGGGCATGATCAGGAAGAGCAACATGACCATGGCGGGCACTATCTGAAGCATCTGTTGAAGCATGCGAAGGAGATCGGGCTGACGCCGGAACAAATCACTAAGGTCAAGGCTATTCAGCTCGACTTTAAGCGCTCAGAAGCCCGATTAGAGGCTGATGCAAAGGTGGCAAATCTCGAATTGCACGCCTTGTTGGAAGATGAGAAAACTGACCTTAGTGTGATTCAGGCCAAGGTCGAGCAATTGAAGAATGTGGAATCGGCCTGCCTCTTCGCAGCCATCAAAAGTAAGCGCACGGCCATGGCTCTGTTGAGTTCGGATCAACGTGATAAAGAAAGGGCTGTTCATGAGCAGATGAAGAGTAGTGGTCAGCACGGAGCCGGAGGGGGCGGGATGGGCCATGGTGGAATGATGGGCGGGAGAGGAGGAATGGGCGGAATGATGGGTGGCATGGGAGGAGGCAGTCATGGAGGCGCTCAGGCCGGTGGTGGACAAGGAAGTCATGACGGGGGTGATCACGGGAGTGGAGGATCCGGCGGAGGCCAGCAGCACCAGCACTGAGAATCAGGCGCAGAGACCAGCTAATGCGCGACAAAGCTGCTTCTGAAGTGGCGATGGGATTCATGAGCAAACTGGGCGCCGCCACCGTTTAAGCAATCACTGTGTTGTTTGGTTTCGTGTTCACCAGCTATTGAGGGAGGGGATATGTTCGTGCGCCTTGTGCTAAGCGTCGTAGTAGTTGGGTTGTCAGTATCGTGGGCTCTGGCTCAGAGCTATTCTGGAAACACGAAGAACGGAGAGAGAATCTTTCAGCAACACTGTGCCGGATGCCACGGCACCACCGGTGATGGGCTTGGGCCTGAGATCAAGGAATTGATTGTGCCACCGGCAAATTTTCGGGCGCCTAAATACAGGACCAAGACCGATATGGATCTGTATCTCGGGATCAAACGGGGAGTGCTCTTTAGCCCGATGCACGGATGGGCGGATCGGTTATCCGATCAGGAAATCCGGGATGTGTTGAACTATATTCGGACGTTCGCGCCATTCAACCCTCTCGGCTAACTGTGCATCATTTTTGCCGACGACGTTCAACGTTACGCAGCGTGGCGGAGTCGTCGTAAGATCTTGGGCGTGGGGGTGGTATTCCGACTGATTCCTTTAGTAAGCTGTGGTCGTTGTGCCGTGAGGAGCTTCGTCCGGCACAGCGCGCTGGCATATACGAACCATGTGTTATCCAGGAGGGTCGACCATGACGACTCGTAACGATGAGGATTCAGGACTGGCGGTAGCGTTGGCATTTCTCGGCGGCGCCATGATGGGGATCATGACCGGATTTCTTCTGGCTCCGAGGTCTGGCGAGGATACCCGGCGAGAAATCAAAGGGTATGCAAGAAAGACGGAGGACGAGGTGATCGAGAAAGCCAAAGAGGCGCGGGCGGCGCTTGATGAAGTGATCAATCGGGGCAGACAATTTGTCGATGAGCGCCGGGCTGATGTGGAAGCGGCTTTGCAAGCAGGCAAAGACGCGATACGGGAGCGGAGAGAACGATAAGACTCTCGAGTCTGCTGGAGGTACGATAGAGAACCGGAATAAAAGTACCTGTGTGGGTATGACGGGGGAAGCAATGAGCGAGCAGAACACGATCACGGCATTGTACGCGGAGGATCATGACCGGCTGGATGAATTGTTCAAGACCTTTCAGACATCGAAACGTTCGGACTTTGCCAAGGCGAAGGACGCGTTCAAGGAATTCAAAGTTGGGCTCCAGCGGCATATCGTCTGGGAAGAGGAGCTGCTGTTTCCAATGTGGGAGGAGAAGACCGGGATGATCGAGGACGGGCCGACCCCCGTGATGCGATTTGAGCATGAGCAGATCAAGCAGCTGCTTGACGCGATTCATCGGAAAGTGGAGAGCCAGGATCTCAATAGTGATCAAGAGGAGCAGGCTTTGCTCAACCTCTTGGGCTCTCACAATAGAAAGGAAGAGAAGGCCCTCTATCCTGCCATTGATAACGTCACCAATGCGGACGAGCGCGACACGATCTTCACCACGATGAAGACGATTCCGGAAGACCGGGGCAATGCCTGCTGCAGTGGGCACTGACAAGGTACACGTGCCCAGTCTATCTTGTCGGTTCGGTCCCTCTGGTTCGTCTGGTCTGTCTGGGGTGGTATATCGACTGACACAGAGCAACCAAGTAACTAATTCAGCCCGCTAGACTAGACAGACGAAACAGACCAATGAATAAGAAAGCCTGGTTGAATACATTCAGTGTCCTGCTCGTGGGTTGGTTGGGAATGGAGACAGTACTCTTGGCTCATGACGCTTGGGCAGAGCCTCCGGCTGCTCAACCGAGCGGGAAACTAAAGGGCAATATCTTGCGGGGGCGAGACATCTTCAACGGCAAGGGTGTCTGCTACTATTGTCACGGCATCGACGGGTACTTGTATCGGACACCACGAGTGGAAGCGGACACGGCCAAACTCATCGCAAAGCTGAATCCTTCTCCATCCGATTTACGGAACCCCGATGTCTTGCGCCTCAAAAACAATCAGGAACGGGCTCGGGCCATCCGGGAGGGCCATCCCGGCACCGGTATGTTTCCCGACACCACCATGACCGATCAAGACCTCGCCGACACTTTGCTCTACCTCGCACTCATCCGAAAAGATCCTCATCCGGAGCAGTAGGCCGATGATCGGAGTCTTTTTCTCTCTCAAGACCGCTATTCTCACAGTCCATAGCTTGCGCTATACTTGATCCGTAGCTGGTGTGAAATATGCCCAAACCAATCCCTTCTCCACCTCCAGGATTCGACGATCTCTCGGTCGAAGAACGGATCGACTTTGTTCAATCTCTCTGGGATCATATCGCAGCCATCCCTAAGCAGGTTCCTGTCCCCGATTGGCATCGAAGGATCATTCGTGAACGGCTAGAGTCGTATCGGGCAGATCACACTGCGGGTCGCCCATGGGCTGATGTTCGCACAGAAATCGAAGCCAAGTTGCGAGATCGCTGATCTGACGAATGGCACGGCGACTCCTCGTCCAACGCCAATCCGATCTGGACATCCAAGCAGCTGCCTTGTGGTACGAAGACCAACGATCTGGGTTGGGTATGCGGTTTCTTAGTGAACTCGACGAAGTCTTTAAGCGGGTTGAAAGCAACTCAAAGCAGTTCCCGCAGTTAGAAGGCGAAGTCAGGCGAGCACTTCTTCGCCATTTTCCCTATGGGGTGTATTTCGTTGAAGGGCCGGACGATGTTGTCGTTCTAGCCGTACTTCATCTACATCGGGAACCAGATATGTGGAAGAGTCGTACTTAAGATAAGGCATTATTGGCCGGGCTTATGAGAAAACACTACGATCTCTCAAAAATGAACGGACGCAAGAATCCGTATATCAAGAATTTGAAACAGCCGGTCACGATGCGGCTGGACTGCGATACGGTGACCTATTTCAAATCCATTGCGGAAGACATGGGAATCCCGTATCAAAGCCTGATCAATCTGTACCTCCGAGACTGCGCGATGCATCACCGAAAGCTCCACATGAAATGGGCGTCGTAAAGAGATCGGCGATGTGTAAGAAACGATTGCCGCCTATCCATCCTGGAGAAATCTTGCGGAAAGAGTTCATTCAGCCGCTGAATCTCTCCGCCAACACCCTTGCCCAACGCCTTGGTGTGACGACCACACGTGTTAACGAGATTGCTAATGAGAGGCGTGGTATTATGGCAGGCACGGCACTGCGGTTGGCGCGGTGCTTTTCCACCACGCTAGAATTCTGGATGAACCTGCAGCAGCGATGTGAGTTGGAAGCTATACGTCGGGCAGTGGGTATAGCTGTGGAACGTGAAGTTGTTGCACTAGACTTAGGGAGGTAGGAAGGTTTCACCCCGTTGACATGAGACAAGGTTAGTTCGAAGTGAACTTATTTGATTTCGGATTAGAGAGATCAGAGAGTTGGAGTGCAGAGTGAATCACCTATTACAATGGCTGCTATATTCAGCCCTGATAGCCTCGCCGATGGGATGCGGCCAGCAGTGGTCTCAGGGTGAAAAGGAAGATGCTGAGCATTTCATCCAATCAATCAGCTTTGTGGTTCAAGCGCATGAGTTGTCAAACAGGCGAGGGGCTGGGCTCATATCCAAATCGGAATTGGACGAAACCCTCTCTTTGTACAAGAGCGCACTCCGTGAGGCAAACATTACAACAGACAAAGTTCTGGCGAAAGCGCATTCTGAGTTACCGAAGAACTATCGTCTTTATTTCCAAAAAGGAATTGAGCTTCGTATTAGCTCTTGGACAAACGACAGGCCTTATGAGGAGATTCAAGGATCAGCGCTTATGGATTCATGGGC
The DNA here is from genome assembly GCF_047338595.1 of Nitrospira sp. BLG_1. Classification (NCBI taxonomy): domain Bacteria; kingdom Pseudomonadati; phylum Nitrospirota; class Nitrospiria; order Nitrospirales; family Nitrospiraceae; genus Nitrospira; species Nitrospira sp. BLG_1. The sequence continues at coordinate 146,422 of NZ_JBLFBO010000001.1, read as the reverse complement.
AGATTGGTATGAAAGGAACCGACAAAATATAAAGATCCCGCGCTAAATCACCACATTTATAGAAAATAATGTGGTCGCATGTAGGAAATCACCGCAGATATTTCTAGTATCGCCTTGAGTTGCCTGTTGAGGGTGGCGCTTGGTTCTCAATGGCTCGACAAGGACTGACTCCTTAAATCCTCGTTGACTCCTTCAGGCCACACTAAGGTCACAAGTTAGAATGCAGCCCTGTCGTAGAATTGTGTTGTTTGGAGCAGGTGCCTCTCATGGGGCGAGATTGGAGCATCGCCCTCCCTTGGGCATTACGCTTCATGATTATGTGGAGAGGTACTTAGGGAAGAAGTGTTCTGAGCTGCGAGAATGGGACTCCTACGATGTTACAACTGATTCGGTGACTGCTTCCCATGGAGTGCGTAACAAACTGAAGCAACTTTTAGCAAACGTGCAGCCATTTGAACGATTGGCTACTCATCTCTCTGAGCGCCAGGAGTGGGACCTTCTCGCAAAGCTGAACTTTCTTATGGCGGGCTCCATGACTCCGCCCATGTTTCCGCTAATGCGCAATGATGAGCCACGAGTAGATGACTCTTTTATTGAACAGCCAGATATATACGATGCCTTCTTGAGAAAAAGTTTCGCTACGAGCCAAGAATGGTCTAACGCATCCCTCGTTACTTTAAATTACGACTGCCTGCTTGAGCGTGCAATTTGTCGTGTTCTTTTCGACGGTCCACACGATGGAGAATCACAATGTCTGTGTACGCATGTAAATTATTGCATTGGAGAAAAGGGGGATCGACCTATTGAGGTGCTAAAGCCTCACGGATCCATAAATTGGATCGGAGATCTTGAGGGAAGTGCCAATGATGATGGCACAATCCCGATCACCCACAGTCTTGAAGCTGATGGCAGGCCTAGTTACAAGCAAGTTCAGAGTGTGGCTTCTCTCATTGGCCGAGACCCAGACGAACTCATAATCGCCACTTATGCACCAGGAAAGAGGCCTCAAGCCAACCCTGAACTATTGTTGAGGATTCAAGAAAGGGCAAAGTCTCGCGCACGGGAGGCAGTCTTGGTCGAGATCATAGGTATTCATTTACCTCATGAAAATGCGAATGACGATCCTTTCCTCTGTGAGCTACTTGGATTAATGGCGAGTAAGGTTAAAACTGGATGCAGAGTCATTTATGTGAACCCTGTTGATGAGGAAATAAAGAGAGCTAAACATCATTATCATTTCGAAACGGCACAAAAGACATTCCGAGACTATGTAGATACCTCAATCGGTGTGATGCAATGATAAATTTTATCGTTAACTTTGCGTTTCTAGTAATCCTCTCCACCATGGTGGCCTCTCTATTCATTAAGCTCACGGGGTTACCATTCTGGAGCGGAGCTCTGGTCCTGGTGAGCTTCGCAGTTGTTCTATACGGACTGAACATTGTTCTCATGCGCCACTATATCGAGAAGTATGTGCCAGGGTTCTTAGAGGTCGATGCAGCCCTACTGCTTCCGGAAAAGGGGCAAAACTGTTTATGGGAGGCGACAGCAGGAACTGGCATTGTTCCAAAGTGGGTTTCGTGGGTTGGGATGGGTGCAATCGCATGTATTGTTGGAAGTTGCATCTGGCTAGCCGTCTGGCTCTGGTCTTAGTTGCTCAACGCAATCGGCCTGCCCCCAGCACTCACCGGCAGAGCGAAGATCGAATTCAGATCGAATTCGCTGATCTTGAGAATTTCTTCAACAAGACGCGATAACCACAGCAAGGTTTCTTCAAAGGCTTCAATACCGTTTGACTCCCCGGGTCATCTCCGCTGCGTGGGGGCCGGTGAGCAAGGTGATGAGGGAAGATGCACAAATACCAACCCAGTCGCAGCGGGCACGTTGTGGTGTTGAGGTGAGGTGCTCTTTCAGAGCAACCTCTCAGGATGGAAAAGTAGAATCACTCCTAGAGAGGCCATGACCAACCCGCTGGCTAGTTTCAACCAGCGGCCCGCTTGTTCCTGTAATTTTCTTCGGCTCAACGTGATCACTGCGATCGTTACCATGACGGTGTCATCAAGAATGTAGGCCAGGTTATACAGGCCGAGATAGGCATAGTATTGCCAGGTCGGCAACTGTTGCATCGTCAGAATCTGGGTGTAGACCGCTGGAAACCCTGCCGTACAGAGCAGTTCGATCGTATTGACCAGGCCGGCCAGTACGACGACGCCCGCCAAGGCCCCGGCGAGATATTCCGCTTGAAGGATGCGGCGAATTCTGACGTAGAGTCCCGGTCTCGCGGATTCGGGAATGCTGAGCGAGATACCGGCATGGAAGGCAAAGAAGTCCTTGATATTGACCGCCCCCACGAGAAGCGCGACGCTGCCCAACGTGATCTGGGCCGCGCGTGAGAAGCCGAGCAGAAGAAACATATTCAGCCAAGCGGCCATGAAGGCGAAGTAGAACAACCCGCTCACAGCGACGAAAGTGCCGGCGATGAGCGCTATTTTTCGCCGATCGTGCAGATTGACCAGCAGCGACAGGAGAAAGAGCAGGACCCACATCGCACAAGGGTTGAAGCCGTCAAGTAGCCCGATGAGAAGGGTGAAGAGCGGAAGGCCGAGCTCGTGAACGCGAAGTCGGCCGAACCATCCTGCCTCGATGCCATCGTCAGACGGTTGCGAGGCGGTACCTTGTGCGGTCAGATCCAGTTTGGCGAGGATCTCAGCTCCAGTCGTGTCGGCGGACTGAAATCCGATGAGCACCTCTGTGCCGATGACAAAGGTCGGTACGCCGATTGTGGTGACTCCGTGATCGCTTGCCAATGTTTCAAGTCGCTGTCGCGCAGCGGAGTCTGCGGCGATGTCGTAGAGGGCAATCTGAAGCGACGGGCGCTCACGTCGAAGGTCGTCGAGGAAGATCTTTGCCGCTTCACAATGCGGGCATCCGGCTCGGACGAACACCTCGATATCCGGATTCGTCTCTCCTGGCAAGGCACTTGCCCAGCCGCAGAGGAGAAGGATGAACAGTTGTATCGCGAGGCGAGGCAGGAAGCACAACTGCTTTGTGAGCTGGACCGACACCCTACGCTAACTGGTGAGATCCGGTTGTGCGACGGACCTAATGTAGGAGAGCACATCCAGCATTTGCTGATCAGTCAGCTTCCCTCGAAAGCCGTGCATGGGACTGAACAGCACGCCGTTAGAGATCGCCACCAGGAGTTCCCAATCGGTCTTGGATCGACTCTGTTTGGATTGAAGATTGGCCGGCGGGATGACCAAGTCCTTGCTGTCAGAACCGTTCCCGTCAAGTGTGACCCCATGACAACGGAGGCACTGTTGCTCATAGACAGCTTGGCCGGCTCTCGTATCCCCGCGGATCACTTGAGCAAAGACTATAGGAGTCGAGACGGAAATGAGTGCCATCGCGAAGAGCAGCATCGTCTTCATCTTCAATCCTTTCACCGTAGGACCAACACCGGACAGGTAACATGATGCACGACCGCATGCGAGACACTGCCTAGGAGAAAGCGGGAAATTCCCTTTCGTCCATGAGAGGTCACGACCACTAAATCCATATCCTTCGCCTCCTGTTCGATCACGGCGACGGGATTCCCTTGGACCACTTTCGTAGTCACCGTATGGTGAGCGCTGACAAGTTTGCCGGCGGTCGATTTGACAAGCTCCTCCGCATATCGTTGCACATCGTCCAGCCAGGCGCTGATTTCCGGTCCGACATAGGGCTCATTAACCCCGATCGGGACGACAGCGTGGATCACACACAGTTCGACGGGATCGACGAAGGGATGCTGCGTCAGCCATCGGACGACTCGGTCGGCATCGTCTCGATCCTCAATAGCAACGAGCACCCGTTGAATCTTGCGTGCCGCACCTCTGACGATCAAGGTCGGGCGGGAGCTGTGCAACAGTACGCGATGGGATACGCTGCCAAGAACGACTTCGGACAAACGGTTCCGCCCACGAGCTCCAATCACGACCAAATCGGCCGATAGATTGTTCGCACTATCGAGGATAAGCTGAGCGGGATTGCTGACCTCGTTGACCTTCCTGATCGACGTGACCTCCGCCGGGACCATAGCAGCAGCACGTTCCACGACTTGTCGCCCCGAATCGACCATTGCACGGCGGAAATCGTCGTACCCTTGCACGTTGCCCGCTTGGGCCACAAACGGATGCTCCAGCATCCCTAATTCGATGCCGTGGACCAACGTGACATCGGTGGGATGATAGAGGTGGAACGTCTGGGCGACCGCAGCGAATGTCTGATCCGACCAGTCGACGCCGATGATGACTCTCATGCCATAGCCTTTCCCATCCGATTCATCAAAACAGCGGATGTGGGGCGGTCCCGAATGGAAGCACGCGCGGTGATTCACCGAGATTGCCGCGAAGACGCCACGCTCTATCTTCGAGGACGAGGTAGTGTATTTCCTCATGCCAACTGTCGATGGGGACATAGAGGCCGCTGGTCTTTGATTTTGCCCAGAGGTGGCCGGTACAGGTGATCTCCAGCACGGCGTCGCGACCCGCTCCGACCCTGGCTATCTTTGTGAAGAGGTGGGTGCTGGCAATATTCTGATACTCCTCAAACAGCTCTTTCCAGATTGTTCGGAGATCATCCTTCTTCAGCCCGTGATAGTTGTATTGAGAAGCGTACATGCTCATGACCTTGTCGAGGTCATGGGTTTTGATGGCTTCTTCTGCCTGCTCAAAGGCACCGAGCACGGCTTTGAGCGTTGCCTGGTCGACTTCGATCACTGAACCGGTCGGAGGCACGACGATTTTTGCCTCGGCTGTACCCATACCCACGATCAAGACCACGGCGATTATGAAACGGGTGATGGTCGATGGTGCCTGGCTTCTCAAGATCGAGTGACCCCCCTTCTGGTATCGATGCGCATCATAAACATGAGTCAACCATGTGTCATCTCGTCCATGTGACGCGCACAAAATCTTCATCCTTGTCGTAATGCAACTCCAGCTCGCCATGATACGCATGCTTCAATGCCTCACCGATTCGCCGAGGCAGATGGCTGTCAGTCGTGGAGATGACGAGGCCTTCGGGTTTGGTTTCGATCGACATGATTCGAGACAGGGGGTGTTCACGTTTCTCAGTTTCCTCCGCATTCCTCACCAGGCCGGTCACTTGTTCATGCTGGTCATCCTTAAAAGCGCCTTTGAGCGTGACAAGGCCCTTGGGGTACTTGTCACGGATTCTCATGCAAGCGGGGCAGGTGATCTCATCAGCGTCCAGCGGTTTCGCGCCCCAGGTCCATCGTCCCTTATGAAACACGGCTCCGCATTCGGTGCAGACCGTCGGTTCCCTGAGTTTTCCGCGCAGCTTATAGGTGTCGTGTTGATACTCCTGGACAGTCCGATCATGTCGAGCTCCCAGGCCGGCGGATGTCTTTGTTTTAGCTGTCATACTGCTCCCTTAGCGCGGCGGCGAGGTTGTTGACGCGTGTGCCCGTTCCTTCCACTCCAACAGCGATTCGTCCGCCAGGTTGAGGTACTCCACCACGTCGTGATCGCTGACCTGGGCAAAGTCTATGTAGTGATTGCCCACGGCCCAGAATGGATCCGGTGTGGCAAGGACCACCAACTCATCCACCTGCCTACGGGCTTCGTGGATGGTCTCCACCGGGCCGACCGGAATGGCGCCGATCAGGCGACCTGGTTTGAAGTGTCTGATGGATTGGACCGATGCGAAGAATGTGGAACCGGTCGCGATGCCGTCATCGACGAGGATGACGATGCGGTCGGTCAACGTGGGCAGGTGCCGGCCCTGGCGGTAAAGCGTTTGCCGGCGAGCGATCTCTCGCTGCTGCACCTGGACCACATCCTCAATGTCCGCACGAGACAGACCATACGTCGCCCTGGCATCCGGGTTGAGATAGACTATTCCGGTCTCCCCCACCGCGCCGAGTGCATACTCGGAGTTGTCCGGCGCGCCCAGTTTTCTGGTGATGAACACATCCAGGGGAAGGTGCAGCCCCAGGCTCAGCTGATACCCGACTGCCACCCCTCCACGAGGAAGTGCCAGGATGACTGCTGCCGGGTTTTCACGATACTGGAGCAGTCGATCGACCAGCCGTCGACCAGCTTCTTCGCGATTCTTAAACGTCACACGAACCTCTGGTTGTCTGCTTGGCTCAACCAAGTAAATCTGCCAATCTATGCAAGACCGCTTGTCACACCAACCCCGATCAGAAACATCACCATGAAGATCAGAATCAGCATGAGCAGCAGATGATGCTGTGACCCGGATTCCTTCTCATCCCAATGGACGTCCCATGGAATCTCGAGGTAACGGGGATGGCGAAACATGGCGCCCTCCTTTTCTGAGCAAGGCCAAGGGTGAGGTTCAGATCAAGTCAGGGACAGCGTTCTGGCCCTCAACCTGAACCTAAACCTCGACTCCTCTTACGACACCTTCACTTCAATCGCCTTTGGCTTGGCCTTCTCCGACTTTGGAAGATGGACTTTCAGCACGCCGTCTTTATACTCGGCGTTGACCTTGGACCCGTCGGCATCTTCAGGAAGCGTAAAGCTCCGCATGAAACTGCCGTAGGCGCGCTCAACCCGGTGATATTTTTTGCTCTTTTCTTCCTTCTCGTATTTCCGTTCACCACTGATCGCAAGTACATCGTCATGAACATTGATCTTGATCTCTTCTTTCTTCATCTCGGGAAGTTCCGCTTTGATGACGTATTCTTTGTCATCTTCCGAGATATCCACCAGCGGTGCCCATTCGGCAACCGAGATGGCTTCCTTCTTGTCGCTGCCGGCTGGAGTTGCCGTACGCCCAAAGTAGCCTGAGAGTCGTTTTTCCATCTCCTCGAGTTCTTTGAAAGGGTTCCATCTTGTCGTCGGCTCCCATCGTGTCAATGCGCTCATGACCATCGCCTCCTTGTGGGTTGTTATGAGTGTCTGATACAGGGCTTCACACTGTAATGCCCCCTTTGTTGTAGCTTCAGAATCACGTCGCCCTCTCGGCTGAGTCGATCGACCTCCAGAAAGACTTGGTTCCACGTCAGCCCTGGGCATCGGTGGGCGATCTCTTCGAGGTCGCAACCTGGCGAGCGACGCACAATGTCCATGACAGCTTGTGTCGTTGCCGTCTGTGTCATCATCGTCCTCCCTTCCATAACTCAACCATTGCCACTTTGAGGCCAGTGCATTGACGGTGCCAAGGGAGAAGGGGACAACGGTTGGTGGCTGTCTTCTTAGGAAATGCGATGAGTTAGACCGTTAGGAGGATCCAGCGCCGTGAAGATGACGAGGCGGTTTGTAGCATTACGGGACAGTGGTCTCGGTGAGGCTGTCGCCTCTTTCGACAGCTTAGCGAGTGAACTGACTGAGAGAATGTGGCGCGAGATCACTATCGAATCCGGTCTTATCAAGGTCTTCTTTTGTAGTATGAAGGCCGTGTTGATTCCGACTGGATCAGGGTTATCTAGGAAGTGAAGGAGGTGTCATGAGTGTAGAGAGATCGGCCGTAGGTGAGGGGCCCGTTCTTGTGCAGCTAGTGTCCAATGGATGCGGGCGCTGTTTCCGTCGAGGAGTCAGGGTGTTCAAGGGACGCGCCATCGATCGTCGGTGCCACTAGGCACGGCCGCCGAGTCGGCCTGATCGGAAAGTGAGGCGCGGGGCAATCAGCCTCATGCGACTGAAGGATTGCCGAACGTGACTCCGGCCAGATGACGGCCCCCGTGGTTTCACGCAAGAGCGGGCCATTTGTTGATTGCTACCAAATCCCTCCAATCTATCTCCCACTCGCAGATCACAAGAAGATGACATCCATAGGGTGCAGCCTCCATTTGTTTTGTTCGAGGAAGGCAACAGGAAAAAACGAGAGCGAAGGCGGGTCTAGAGAGCTCTTTTGCACTTGTGGAGGTCTTGGAGGGGTTTAGGCTCCCCGCTTGGTACCGGCGGGCCTGCTCACCGCCCCAGCGCTCGACCTCAATTCCCTTGACTGTTCCTCTCACCGAGGCCTCCGCTCACTTATCAGATAACTCCATTTTTTAAAGAATCAATCGCCGAGTTAATTACGACCGTCCTGGCCCCTCCGATCCTAGGCATTTTCCTAATCATGCATACAAAGATTACTGGAACCCTCCTGATCCAGCCATTTGAGGCTCACTGCTCTTGTCTGGGTATCACACGAAGCCTAGAATCATGGCCTCTCCCATGCCACCGAAAACGATCAAGAAGAGTTCTTCATCCAAGAGAAGGCCGCCACGGGGCGCGCGACGTGTGGACATTAGGCCAAGGCGTCGGACCGTGCCGTCTGTAGAAGAACTATTCACCAAAGCCTTCCATTTGAGTCCCTATCCAATTGGAATCACTGACCTGGAAACGGGGCGCTGTCTAGAAGTTAACGATGCCTGCTTGGATCTCTTTGGGTTTCAACGCGATGAAGTGATAGGGCAACCGGCGTTAATGCCGAGGATTTGGCCTGAGGCTCAGGAGCGGAGCCGGCTAATTGATCGGGTGAAATCTGATGGAACGGTTCAAAATCTCGAAGTCGCCGTCCGGTCGAAGCGTGGAGAAATGCGGCAAGTCCTCATCTCGGTTGATCTGATCGGGTTAGGAGGTAAACATTGCTTGCTGACCACCGGCCACGATATCACTGAACGCAAGCAGGCGGAAGAGGCATTGCGTCGGAGCGAAGAGCGGTGGCAACTCGCCGCGACCGGGACAACCGATGGGATATGGGATTGGGACGTTACCGGACATACTGTGTTTTTATCCTCGCGGTGGAAACAGGTACGTGGCTACCACGAGGACGAAATCAGTGCAGAAGAGGTTGAATGGTCGTCTCGGATCCATCCGGAGGACTTTTCACGGGTGATGGCAACGGTACAATCCTATTTCAACAAAGACATCCCCACGTTTGAGTGCGAATATCGTACAAGGCGAAAAGATGGAACGTATTACTGGGTCAACGACCGCGGGGTTGCGGTCTGGGACGCACAAGGACAAGTGATTCGCATGGTGGGGTCCGAAACGGACATCACTGAACGTAAGCAGGCGGAGGTAGAGCGACAGAAGTTTGTGTCGCTGGCCGATCAAAGCCTCGAGTTCATTGGGATGTGCAACCTGGACTTCAAGCCATTCTATGTCAATGAAGCCGGCCGGAGGCTTGTCGGGCTGGACTCGCTCGAGCAAGCGTGCGCGGCGCACGTGAAGGACTATTTCTTCCCCGAAGACCAGCCGAGGATCATCGGCGAATTTTTACCCAGCGTCCTGCGTCAGGGGCACGGCGAAATCGTGGTACGTTTCCGTCACTTCAAGACCGGCGAGGCGCTGTGGATGATTTACAACGTGTTTCAGGTCATGGATGAAAACGGTCAAGTGGCCGGCTACGCCACGGTCAGTCGCGACATCACCGAGCGCAAGCGGGCGGAGGAGGAGCTCCGCCAGCTCAACGAAACGCTTGAGCAGCGCGTCGTTGAGCGGATGGCTGAGCTTCGTCGGTCAAACGAACGGTTGGGCGCTGAGATCGTTGAGCGGAACGCCGTAGAACTCTCGCTGTTCAAGAGTGAAGAGCGGCTTCAAAGCATGCTGGATCACAGCCCGAACTTGATTTTTATGAAGGACCTACAAGGCCGCTACCTCGATGCCAATACACAGTTCCAGCAGACATTCCATCTCACAAGGCCGGACATCATTGGCAAAACGGATCATGATATTTTTCCACCGGAGCAGGCTGTTATCTATCGTGCCAACGATCTCAAAGTCATAGCTGCGGGGCGGTCGCTCCAGTTTGAAGAAATGGCAGTGCAGGATGATGGGCTCCATACGAGCATCGTATGGAAATTTCCGCTTCGGCAACTCGACGGCGCACTGTACGCAATTTGTGGCATTGTGACGGATATTACGGAGCGGAGGCGGGCGGAGGAGGCACTCCGTTGGAATCAACGTGAGTTGCAGGAGTCACGAGCACAACTTCAAGACCTGGCGTCGTTGCTCCTCAGGGCTCAAGACAGCGAACGCCAGCGAATCGCCCGCGATCTCCACGATGACTTCAGCCAGCGACTGGCGGCTGTGACGCTCGATGTGGCGGCGCTCGAACGGAATCCTCCACTCATGCCGGAGTTGCTCAGCAATGCCCTGGAGCCGGTGCGTGAAGAGCTGGCCCAGCTCGCCAACGATTTTCGCCAGTTAGCCCATCGCTTACACCCCTCCTTGTTGAAACATGCCGGGTTGCAAGCGGCACTCGAAGAATTTGTCCAGCATGCGATGCAGCGAACCGGTCTGCAGATCACGCTCAAAGTCAACAATGTTCCTGATTCGCTCCCGCCTGATCTCACCATGTGCTTGTTTCGGGTGTGCCAGGAAAGCCTTCAGAATGTGGTGAAGCATGCCAAAGCGACGGACGTTCTGGTTAAGCTGAGTGGCTCATCTAGAATTATCGGTCTGTCGGTGATGGACAATGGGACAGGATTTGATGTGCAGGACAAGAGTAGTCACCAGAAGGGAATGGGATTAATTAGTATGCAGGAGCGGCTGCGATTACTGAATGGATGTTTGAACATTCATTCCAGGGCGGCGAACGGGACCAAGGTTTGTGCCTGGATTCCATTTTAGGAGAAGAAATTGTGACCCGTCCACGCATCCTCATGGCGGATGACCATTCGCTCGTGTTGGCCGGTATCCGGAGATTGGTCGAAGAGCTAGCAGAGGTGGTCGGTACCGTCGAGGACGGTCGAGCCTTGCTTAACGAAGCACAACGGCTGCGACCGGATATTATTCTCCTGGACATTTCCATGCCTCTGCTGAATGGCATAGACGCAGCCAGACAACTCACGAAACTCATGCCGGAGAGTAAATTGATTTTCGTGACCATGCATGCCACTCCGACCTATGTTGCTGAGGCGTTTAAGGTTGGGGCGGCAGGTTATTTGCTCAAACAGTCCGCGGCGGATGAGTTGAAGCAAGCCATCCAGGCCGTGTTGAGGGGGCAGCACTACATGACGCCAGCGGTGACCAAGGATATGATGGGGGCGACCCTTCTTCCAGCCGAGCGGCCGGTCTCGAAGCGGCCCATCACTGCGCTCCCACCGCGTCAGCGTGAAGTGCTGCAGCTCATCGCGGAGGGGAAAAGCACAAGGTCGATTGCTTCCATTCTCAACATTTCCGTTAAGACTGTCGAATATCACAGAGCCAGGATCATGGAGGAGTTGAATCTCCACTCTACTGCCGAGCTTACCCGATTTGCCGTGAGCGAAGGCCTGGTGAGTCTCTAAACAGCTCGATCTTTCATCTCTCGCCTCGTTTAGTACATTCACTCCAGTAATGTTTCATCGTATTCCTAGGAATGTCCTAGTATCACGCTGAGAGTCTTTCAAATACGCTAAAACTCGTTGACGTGGATTTCATCAAAAAGAGGTTGCCTATGATATTTGCAGCAATCACTGTGCGTGTGCACCGTGTGCTAGAACAGCTCGGCACGGCCTGCTCCATGGAAGAGGTGGTGACGCTCTGTCCTGAACTAACGTGGAACCAGGTGTTCCTCGCAATCGACTATTTGAGTCGAAGCGGTCAAGTTCAGGTAACGCTGGACGGCGACAGGGCCTATCGGGTGCAGGCCTATCACGATGTCGCAGTCGCGACTTCTCCTGCGGCACCCGTTCCATTGTAACTAGTCTGAAAAGTGTCCTATGGATTGGAGAACCCTTAGGTCTGCCAAAGTGTGGTTTGCGTGAGGGGCCACCTTGGTCAGTCGCACAAGGTATCTGGTCGGAGGATCACGATAGAACAATTTCGGCGCGTGCCGGAAGACGAAGATTCGACGATGGAAGAAGCCGAGGTGTCGATGGAGACCAAAAGGATTCAGGAAACCGGTCGAACCCCGAGCAGGCCCGCATTGAACGTTTGCTGCATGCACCAACGGATGATTGATGACGTCCTGACGAGGGACGGTAGGCCGACCGGCAAGGTTCGCTGTCTTGAGTGTGAGGCCATCTTTGACGATCCTTATAAGAGTAAGAGGTCGAAGTAAGGTGATATTTCTGGAATTGTCTTCAACAGTCTTGCCAAGAAACTCCAGCTAATAGCGAAAAAGCACAACGTGAGTAACTTCAGGGGCTTCGAAGAGTCATTGTTGTTGGCGACCCTGAGTGGCCTCTAGCCTCTAGGATGTCCCAGAACTCTACTGTTCCTAAAATAACGGAGAACTCATGAACCAGAAGGGAGAGAATCATGAAAGTTATCATTCGGTCCCCAGGTGGCCAGCTCGAAGAAGTGGTTCTTGAATGCCCAGATCTGACCTGGAATCAGGTGTTCTGTGAGTTAGACCGCTTGAGCCGAGTAGGACAAGTCAGGCTGACGATGAAAGGTCTCGGCCTCTATGCCGTGTCGAGTCCCTCCGCGTACAACACCTCCATCTAAAGAGTAAATAAAGAAGGGAGCCTTTGGATCATGCGAACACCCAGCGGTAAAGAGCCACGAAAACGGACGAGTGCCGAACGTGTACAAAGCAGGGAGCCGAAGGACGCTGTGAAGGAACCGGTTCATCGCCAACCGATTTTCCCTTCTGATGATGTACAAGCCCGTATCGCCAATCGCGCCTATGAGTTCTACGTCGAGCGTGGCTATCGACAGGGTTATGCAGTCGATGATTGGTTGGAGGCGGAGCGGGAGATCCATGGTCACAAAGACAACACGTAGCAGCGTCTATGTAAGCCTCTTGGGTTGGGCCAAGCTAGAAAAAGAGGGAGATGTCCATCAATCACCAATTGCGCATTGTGTTCATGTTTCTCCTGTTGGGCGTGGCAGGAACGTTGACCGGGACTGGAACAGCCTACAGTGACAAGAAAAAGTCGACGGGGAACGTGGAGATGGCCGTTGGGGCCAAGGTGACGATCGAGCAGGCCATCAAAACCACATCAGAGAAAGTGTCAGGCAAGATCATCGAGGCTCAACTCAAACCTAACAACCTGGTCTGGAGGGTGAAGGTCATCAAGGCGGAAAGCAAGGTGCTTGAAGTTCATATCGACGCTGAGAGCGGGGTAGTAATCAATGTGAAGGAAGGATCGACAGCGTCGAAGAAGTTTTAGAGAGGAGTGAAGTGCTATCAGTTTTGAATGTGACGGTTAGAGATCATGAAGCCTCACGAGATAAGAGAAGACGGAGGTGATCCTTCCCTCCTTGCGCGAGAGGACAGAAGCTCATACTATGGCAGGATGATTTGCCAGACTATGAGTAGGGTTTGTGGCTGACGATCATCACAAAGTCATCCCGGCAGCTCACGTCCAGCAATTACTCGATGCCTTGAGCGTTAGGGGGTATCGAATTCTTGGCCCTACAGTCCGCGACGGCGGGGTGGTATGGGACACGATTAGGCGAGTGGCCGACCTGCCGGTAGGCTGGCGCGATCATCAGGAGCCGGGGCGCTATCGGTTGGAACAAACTGGCTCCAAAGACATCTTCGGAGTCGTGCATGGACCGCAATCGCTAAAGCCTTTCGCCTTCACGCCGCGTGAACCGCTCGTACAGATTGAGCGGAGCAAAGACGGATTCACCACAAGGTCTACACTTCCCCCATCGGAGAAGGTGGCGGTCATCGGCGCTCGTGCCTGTGATCTCGCAGGATTGGCCATCCAAGATCAAATTTTTCTACAAGGCGAGTATCAGGACCCCTACTACGCGACTCGCCGTGAGGGGCTGTTCATCATTGCTGTCAACTGTACCAGAGCACTGCAGACCTGCTTTTGCGCATCCATGGACACGGGTCCCTGTGTTAAGAACGGTTCCGATCTCACTCTGACTGAAGTGGACGATCAGCTGCTGATCGAAGCAGGCAGCGAATCCGGGTCTGATCTGCTTTCTGCCCTCTCCCTGTCTCCAGCTTCTCAAGGATTGACCCGTGAGGCGGCGGCGCGGGGAGATGCCTGTGCACAAAGCCAAGTCCGCCGACTGGATCGCACGCGTCTGCCGCAAGCCCTTCACGAGGCGCATGAGCATCCACGCTGGGACGATGTAGCGGCACGATGTCTGGCCTGTGGGAATTGCACGATGGTCTGTCCGACGTGCTTCTGCCATAAGGTCGAAGAGACACCGGATCTCACCCGGCAGAACAGCGAGCACGCCAGATTGTGGGATTCCTGTTTCACACAGGAGCATGGGTACATTCATGGCAAGAATATCCGTCCAATGATCAAGGATCGCTACCGGATGTGGCTGACGCATAAGCTTGCCTCGTGGATCGATCAATTCGGAACATCCGGATGCGTCGGCTGCGGCCGGTGCATCACCTGGTGTCCGGTTGGGATCGATCTGACTGAGGAGGTATCGGCGTTACTGAAGTCGAGTGAACAGCGGTCAACCAGCAGCCGTCCGCAAGAGGCGCCCGGCAGATAGCTTTGCAGGAAGCACATGATCAATCCCTACCTGATACATCCGGCCACCATCATGGAGAAGATCCGGGAGGCTGACAGCATCCACACCTACCGGCTGAGGTTGAATGATGAAGCGACCCGCCGCAACTTTCGTTTCGCAGCCGGGCAGTTCAACATGGTGTATTTGTTCGGTGTCGGGGAGGTGGCGATCTCAATTGTGTCAGACCCGGAGGAGCCGGAGAGGCTGGACCATACCATCAGATCCGTGGGGCGAGTGACCTCCGCAATCGCACAACTGCAACCCGGTGAGACTCTGGGAATCCGAGGCCCATTCGGACAAGGTTGGCCGCTTGAGGCGGTGCGCGGCCATGATGTCGTCATCGTGACGGGAGGGCTGGGGTGTGCCCCGGTGGTGGGGGCGATCGACTATATGTTTCGGCGGCGTCGGCACTACGGCTCCGTCAAGATCATCCATGGTGTGAAGACGTCGCGAGACCTGCTCTTTCATGAACGGTTCGAGGCCTGGGGAAAACAGCCTGACACGGAAGTTCTGCTGGCCAGCACTCGGCCGGACGAGACGTGGCGCTACCATGTCGGTGTGGTGACGGATCTGTTCGAGCGTGTGACGCTGGATCCAGCGAAGACCATGGTCCTCATGTGCGGTCCTGAGATCATGATGCGCCTGGGTGTGCCGATCTTGATGAGACGGGGAATTCCAGCAACAGCCATCTATGTTTCGCTGGAACGGCATATGGAATGCGGGATCGGCTTGTGCGGCCATTGCCAGATGGGTCCGTACTTCCTGTGCAAAGATGGTCCCGTCATGCGATATGACCTGGTTGAGCCGTGGTTAGGACGGGGAGGAGTATAACGCGTGACGCGTCGCTCGTATCTCGTGAAACGTGAGTCATCTAGAGCTAGGAGTTTCTTGTTTCGAGTTTCATGTTTTAGATGATTGAGACGGATACACGAAACCTGAAACACGAAACTCGAGACTCGTGGCCGAGCCGGAGACAACACTTGCGTTACCCATGATGGAAAAGAAGGACCTGTTGGCAAAGACTGACACAGGGACACAACGGCCAAGGCTTGGGGTGTTCAAATTCGCCTCCTGCGACGGCTGCCAGCTCAGTATCCTGAATCTGGAGGACGAGCTGCTCGCACTGGGGCAGGCGCTGGATATTGCCTATTTCCCAGAAGCCTCCAGCACCATGGACTCAGGCCCGTACGAGCTCGCGTTGGTTGAGGGGTCGATCACCACGGAAGAGGACGTGCATCGCATTCGGTTCGTGCGAGAGCAGGCGAAGGTGTTAATCACAATCGGCGCGTGCGCCACGGCCGGCGGGATTCAAGCCTTGCGCAACTGGGTCGACGTCGAGTCGTTCAAGCAGGTGGTGTATCCGAGTCCGGACTATATCCAGAGTCTCAAGACCTCCACGCCGATCTCTGAACATGTGCACGTGGATTTCGAATTGTGGGGCTGCCCCATCGACAAAGGCCAGTTGTTGCGGGTCATCACGGACCTGTTGGCCGGCGTTCAACCTCGGCTGCCTGTCGAAAGCGTCTGTCTGGAATGCAAGAGGCGCGGGAATGTCTGTGTGATGGTGGCCAAGGGCCTGGCATGCCTGGGTCCCGTCACCCGCGCAGGCTGCGGCGCGATCTGTCCCAGCATGGGCCGGGACTGCTACGGCTGTTTCGGTCCAACTGAGGGCGACCGGAAAGGGCCTGGCCTTCCACCCAACACCGCCTCGCTTGCAAGTCACTTCCATGACGGGCTGCAATTGATCCCAGTCGAAGTCTTACGGAGATTTCGCGGGATCAATGGGTATGCGGTGCCTTTTCGTGAGGAGAGCAACGCTTGGGAACAAAGATGAGTCATGAAAAACGGTCATTGGTCAACAGTCATTCATCAAGAAGGAAGAAAATGACTAATGACTATGGCCAGTGGCTGATATCTCGGACTGGCAACGTGAAATCCAACAAGTAAGTTAATCAAGACCTCAATGGCTGAAGAAACATCCCAAACACGAATCATTTCGGTGGGCACGATTGCCCGTGTCGAGGGTGAGGGTGCGCTTCGTGTCACGGTGAAAGCTGGAACTATCCAGGATGTGGAGCTGAAGATTTTCGAGCCGCCGAGGTTTTTCGAAGCTTTCCTGCAGGGACGCCATTACGGCGAAGTGCCGGACATTGTCGCTCGGATCTGCGGCATCTGCCCCGTGGCCTATCAGATGAGTGCGGTCCATGCGATCGAGCAGATTTTCGGTCTGCACGTCGATGGGGCCCTGCGTGACCTGCGTCGGCTGATCTACTGTGGCGAGTGGATCGAAAGCCATGCGCTCCACGTCTTTATGCTGCAGGCGCCGGACTTTCTCGGCTACGAGAGCGGGATTGCCATGGCCAAGGACCATGCATCGCTGGTCACCAGAGGACTGCGACTCAAGAAAGCGGGCAATGCGATCATGACGTTGCTCGGGGGTCGGTCCGTACACCCGGTTTCCGTGAAAGTCGGCGGCTTCTCGCGGGTGCCGTCGCGGCGTGAGTTGGACGCGTTGAAGAATGAGCTGCTCTGGGCGCGTGATGCCGCAGTGGAAACTGTGCGTTGGGTTGCAGGGTTCGATTACCCGGAGTTTACTCCGGACTATACTTGTGTGGCGCTGCGTCATCCCGACGAGTATCCATTCAACGAGGGACGGATCGTGACCGGCACCGGCCTGGATATTTCTGTCGACGAGTTCGAACGGCATTTCTCCGAGCATCAGGTATCCTACTCCAGCGCATTACACTGCACGTTGCAGGGCGCGCCGTATTTGGTTGGGCCGTTGGCTCGCGTAAATCTGAATCACGATCGGTTGCCTCACGCAGTCAGGCAGGTGCTGGCGGATACGGGGTTGTCGCTGCCTCTGCGCAATCCCTTTCACGGGATTGTCGCCCGCTCGATCGAACTACTCTACGCGCTGGAAGAATCGCTACGACTGATCGAACGGTACGACTCGCCACCTGAACCGGCGCTGCCGGTTGTGGTTCGGCCGGGTATCGGCATGGCTTGTACGGAAGCGCCAAGAGGCATTCTCTACCATCGGTATCGGGTGGACGGCGATGGCGTGATCCGCGAAGCCAAGATCGTGCCACCCACCTCACAGAATCAGGGCCGCATTGAGCAGGATCTCCGTCTGTTCCTCCCCCGAGTGTTGGATCGTTCCAATGAGGAAGCATCGCTCGCCTGCGAGCGGGTCATCCGTTGCTATGACCCGTGCATTTCCTGCGCGACCCATTTTCTGAATTTGGAGATCAGGCGTGACCAGTGATGGCGCAGGGGACGAGGCGAGCGCGAAAGGCGTGAGTGGCGAGAGGGGGGGCGGGTCTCGCTCAGTCTCTATTCGTATCATCGGCCTTGGGAACCGCATGAGAGGAGATGATGTGGTCGGACTATTGGTGGCTCGCCGACTTCGCCGGGAAGTTGAGGGCCTCGTCGACGTGATCGAGGCGGAGATGGCGGGGGTGGATCTCGTGGAATTGATGAAAGGGGCAAACGTCGTGATCCTGATCGATGCTGCCCGCAGTGGACAAGCTCCAGGCACGATCCATCGACTTGATGCCTCAGTTGGTCCGATCGGTAGACGGATCTTCCCGCAATCAAGCCACGCCCTCGGCACGGTGGATGCGTTGGAGTTGGCCCGCGCGATGGGGGTGCTTCCTGCTACCGTGATCGTGTACGGAGTCGAAGTAGAGAATACAGAGGCAGGTGAACCGTTATCGCCTGCCGTGGTCAAGGTGTTGGAGCAGCTCGTGGACCGGATCCTCCAGGACTGTGAGACTTGCCGTGCATGAACTCCATCTCATGAGGCAGGTTATCAAAACCGTGGAAGCCAGCTTGAGTGAAACGGGAGACGCTAAACTATCTGTTGTGCGACTGAAAGTCAGCGCGGTCTCGCATCTGCTCACTCACGATCACGCCGCACTCCAAGCCGCATTCCAATCGGCTGCCAGAGGTACGAAGGCTGAGGGTGCGAGGTTAGAGGTCATTCCTGTTCCTGCTGATGCCTGGTGCCCGCAATGCCAGCGAGATGTTTCTATCACACCAGCGCATGAGGTCTGTTCCGCATGTGGAGAGCCGGTGGTAGCCGGGTCAACAGAGTCGGAAGTGGTACTCCATGAATTAGTGGTGCAGGGGTGAGGAAGGCCCTCACTCAGCGTGTCCAGGTCAATGTGCAGGGAACGGTGCAAGGGGTGGGGTTCCGCCCATTTGTCTACCGATTGGCACGTGAGCTGAAGTTGAGCGGCTGGGTTCGCAATACCAGGAACGGTGTCGTGGTCGAAGTTGAGGGGACTGCGGAGGCGATGGAGACATTCCTTGATCGGCTCCAAGCCGATGCACCGGCATCGGCTTGCATTGAGGCGATACACACCAACATCATCCCGGCACGTGGCGACGCGAGCTTTGCAATCGTTACGAGTACTTCACTAGGTGAACGATGCCTGGTCATTCCACCAGATCTTGCAACCTGCGAAGACTGTCGGCGCGAACTTTTTGATCCACAGGATCGCCGTTTCCGCTACCCATTCATCACCTGCACACAATGTGGCCCGCGCTGCAGTTTGCTCACGGCGATCCCCTATCAGCGGTCCAATACGACGATGGCCGGGTTCGGACTTTGTTCCGCCTGTCGTGCTGAGTATGAATCTGAGGCCGATCGCCGCTTTCATGCGGAACCGATCGCCTGCTCCAAGTGCGGTCCTCGGCTGAGTTTGTGGGATGAGCAGGGCTGCGAAATTGCAGCTGAGGAGGGAGCCTTACAGCGCGTGGTGGCATTGCTCGCTGAAGGTCTCATTGTGGCAGTGAAGGGACTGGGCGGGTTTCAGCTCTGGGTGGACGCACAGTCAGAGGAGGCTGTCCGGCGGTTGCGCGATCGAAAACAGAGAGCTGATAAACCCTTTGCCGTTCTGTTTCCTTCTATCGCAGCAACCAGAAACGACTGCCTGCTGTCTTCGGAGGAGGAATCGTTGCTCTGCTCACCACAAGCGCCGATCGTTCTGGTGCGAAAGCGGCAAGATTCAGCCCTTGCTGAAGCCGTGGCACCGGGCAATCCCTATCTCGGTGTGATGGTACCGGCCACGCCACTCCATCATCTCTTGATGGCCTCGCTGAAGCGTCCCATGGTGGCCACGAGCGGCAATCGTTCTGAAGAACCGATCGTGATCGACGAACGTGAGGCACTGGTTCGACTGAGGGGTATTGCCGATGCGTTTCTCGTGCATGACAGGCCGATCTCAAGGCCGGTCGATGATTCGGTCGTGTTGGTGGTTGACCGTACGCCGGAGAACAACGAAAGGGACGAGACGCAGAAGCGAAAGGCTGACCAGATGATCCTTCGGCGGGCGCGGGGCTATGTCCCGCAGCCGATCCGCTTGAGCGATGGTCTGGTAAACAAAGCGCAGGGTTCGATCCTTGCCGTGGGCGGACATCTGAAGAACACGGTTGCGCTCCTGATGGGTCATCGTGTCGTGCTCAGTCAGCACCTTGGCGATCTTTCCACTGTTGAAGCGGACAAGGCCTTCCGCCAAACCATTGAGGGTCTCCAGCGACTACTTGCTGTTAAGCCACAGGCCATCGCCTGTGATCTCCATCCTGATTATCGTTCGACCGGCGTCGCGCAAAAACTGGCTGCGAGACTGTCTGTCCCGTTGGTTCCCGTGCAGCATCACCATGCCCACGTGGCATCAGGAATGGCGGAACACAAGCTTGACGGCGAGGTGTTGGGCATCGCCTGGGACGGAGCTGGATATGGAACGGACGGGCAAGTGTGGGGCGGAGAGTTTTTGATCGCGAGCTACCGACAATTCACTCGGTTCGCATCGCTCAGACCCTTTCGGTTGCTTGGTGGCGAAGCAGCGATGAAGGCACCGGGCCGATCTGCTGCAGCCGCCTTGTGGGAACTGATGGGAGAAACGATGGTGCATCATGAGCTTCCATCCTGGAACATGACAGGATATCAGCGTGCGCATCTAGCAGCGCTACTCCGATCCGGCATCGCCTCGCCTTGGACGACGAGCATGGGGCGGCTGTTCGACACGGTGGCATCACTCACAGGCTTGTGTGCACAGGCTTCCTTTGAAGGCCAAGCTGCCATGGCAGTGCAGTTTGCTGCGGAGCGAGAATGGGAGGCAGGCGGAGGACGCGTACAAGGCTATCCGATCGAGCTAGTGACGAGTGAGAGTTCCGATACGAGGTGGGTCGTTGACTGGCGACCCATGATCAGCGCCACGCTCGATGACCTTCGCAGAGGCCACCGACCTGAACTGATTACCGCGCGAGTTCATGTTGGCCTTGCGGAGGGAGCTGTTCGAGTGGCTCAGGCCGCTGGTCTGCCTCGCGTCGTGCTGACCGGTGGCTGCTTTCAGAACCGGCTGCTCCTGTCACTCGTGAGACAACGGTTGGAGCGCGCAGGATTCACCGTCTATAGTCACAGCCTGGTTCCACCCAATGATGGTGGACTATCGTTGGGACAGGCAGTGGTTGCTGCGTACAGCGTATCTCGTGAAGCGTGAAGCGCGGGAACGATTTCAGGTTGCAAGTTTCATGTTTTCAGTTGGGCGATTTGGGGGGAGCAAATTCTCTAACCTGAAACTCGAAACAAGAAACCCGAAACTCGAACAAGAGGAGAGTCCATGTGCCTGGCAGTTCCCGGACAAGTCCTGAACATCCAAGATGACACCCTTCGCACGGCGACGGTGTCGTTCGGCGGTGTCACGAAGTCCGTCTCATTGGCGCTCGTGCCGGAAGCCGAAGTCGGCGACTATGTGATCGTCCACGTTGGCTTTGCAATTAGCAAACTGGACGAGGAAGCGGCATGCCGAACGTTACAGACCTACGCAGAGCTAGCTGCATCAAGCTCGCCAGAGGACGTCGATGGCTAGGAGCCAGTTAAGGAGGCTCACCCATTTGAACCTTCTTGCGGGTCAACATCCCGGCTCATAGAATACACTGACGGATCATCGTGAAGAATTGGTGAGGATTATCCAGTGAAGGCTGATCTCAGAAGTCTCCTTGCGTTGCTTCTACTCTTCACCGTGGGATGCGTCACCCCTGTGACACCTGAACAAATCGCCGGTGCTGACTATGGGACAGTTCCGGAAGCTTCAATCTATCAGAAGGCCATACAAGATCTTGTGCAGCAGTCGCTGCTTGAACCGTTCCCGGCTCGCATTCGAATCATACGAGAGCCACAGAAAGGCTATGCCTATCTCTCAGGCAGGAGAAAACCTCCAGAGTTTGGTTACATTGTGCACGTAGGGATTACGGCCAAGAATTTTATGGGTGAGTATAGAAGGGAGAAACCGCAGCAATTCTTTATCAAGAACGACACGCTCTATCTCCTGAATAAGTCTGATAGGGCTGAAGTGGTTGAGTAGGTGGGCTGGTCAGAGCCCACTTTGCTGTAAAAGTAGATCAAGTGAGGACAAGGATCCAGTGCGCAGAATAAGAGAAAAGCTCTTTGGGGAATGAATTGGACGGGATTAGTATGAGTCTGTTGGAATCGCGACGAGGATTTCTGTTGGGGTCCATTCTAGCCTTCGTTGCAATTCTTATCTTACTCTTACTGACAGGAGCCCGTGGGATCCCCGCCTGGGCGGAGTATCTCGGCCTCGCGGCGATCCTAGCTCAAGTCTTCCTGATTCACCGACGAGAGCAGGCGCTCTACACCGCACGACGATGGCGGTTCTGGTATGCGCTGATTATTGCAGGGTTTGCTTGCGACCTCATGACCAGGCATCTCTGGATGCAGGGGCATGATATGGTGGCAGACCCCATGCAAGTTCGAGGACAGCTGTTCGTCGGAGGACTCCTCTTGTTTTGCGTCATGGCGTTTCCGGTCGTGCTCGGTCTCATCATTCGAAACCGGAAGGCATGAGTGAGGTGAACAAAGATACAGGTCAGAGAACAATTCGGTCGATGGTCGGCTCAGTATATTCTGATTTCCACGTCCAGCCGCTCTCATTTGAAACTCCAACGATTGCGGCATTATGCTCGGACAAATTGACGGCGTGTTAGACAGTGAGCAACTAGCAGATCTCGCTCATCTGCGGCTTGGTCTAAACAGTGAGGCGTGTCTTGAATCAGTAGTGGAATCGGAGCTGCGCGATTTCTAGCACATCATTTACCACGCGATACACCATCCGATGTTCATCAGTGATCCGCCGCGACCACAAGCCCGAGAGCGCATGCTTCAATGGTTCCGGTTTGCCGACGTCACCAAGGGTTCGCGTTGTGTGTCGCAGATGACTTGTTGATCAGTTCGACCATGCGTTTGTCGTGCTTCTGCCAATACAGATAGTCCTCCCATGCGTCGTCCGTGAACACCAGCGTCATCTGGCCAGCTTCCTCCCCCCTATACCTATATTCAGTTGCTCAACAGCTGAGAGCAGTCTCTTGGCATTGGAGAGCGTTCGGAAAAGACAGGCGATTTCTTCAAGCGCCTTGTAGTCTTCGAGCGACAGCATCACAACGGACTGTTTGCCGTTGCGAGTAATAATCAAAGCCTCGTGGTCGTCGCACACCCGGTCCATGGCGCAAGCGAGATTGGCACGAACGGCGGAGTAGGTCAGCGTATCCATGGCAGCCTCCAGAAATGTAAGCTGTACAGCCGAATGCAGGAAATGCCCAGTATCGCCACAATGCCTCACCACGCATCCAACCAGACACTACGTGAGAAGGGTGCGATGCCGGTGAATTCACACATTCGTCCTATGGGGGATCATAAGGAAGCGTGAGCCGCTTGGCCTCGTTGTGTTTCATGAACACGCGTGATAGGTAGCCTCGCAGCTACATCTCATTGAAACGCCAACAATTATGGCGTTATGCTCGACACTTCACTGCTTGCTGGGGAGAGGAATGTCGAAATCGATCACAACCTACTGGAACCCGTTGGCTCCAGACCAACGAACCCGCTGGACTCCGATCAAAGGTCTGGAAGGGGTGGCCGAGGAAATCACACTGAGCATCGATCCGGTGACAGGGGAATACACCAGGCTGACTCGTTTCCTGCCGGGCGCTGATACCTCGGCATTTGGGGGAAAGACCCATGCGTACCCGGAAGAGGTCTTTATTGTCAGCGGGCGGCTGTACGACCAAGCCTTCGATCGCTGGCTGGAAGCGGGGGAGTACGCAAGTCGTCCTCCCGGTGAACGGCATGGTCCGTTTCGAACCGATATCGGGTGTGTGGTGCTCGAAGTGTCATTTCCCAACAGGGTGGTGAGCTGAAAGAGCGGCGAGTGGGGAGGAACGCGGGGTGTCCGGACGGGACTGATCACCACTCTGAAATGACACTCCGAGCCTTCTGGCCGTTTGAAGAAGCCGTACGACGAACATTGGCGATCCACGCCGAGTTGGCGGCTTCGATATCGCCAAATCTGCCTGAGGGGTCAAGGGTAGCTGGGGCTGATTACTGGCTTAAAGTCGTATCTCGTTGAAAGGCCAGCAATCATGGCGGTATGCTCAGACGATTCGCAAAATCGGAGGTGAACACAATGGGCACGAAAGAGCTGTTAGACGAAGCCATGAAACTGAAGCCAGAAGAACGATTCAGCTTGGTTGAAGGTCTGATAAAGAGCCTGGATGAGCCGGATAAGAAGCTCGATGAAATATGGGCTGAAGAAGCGGAAAAGAGACTCAATGCCTATCGGGCTGGAAAGCTCCAAGGTGTCCCAATGGAGGAAGTATTTAAGAGCAAATGATGCGCGTCATATTCACTCGAATAGCGACGCAGGAGTTGGAAGATACTGTCCACTTTTATAATCTCGAATCTGCAGGGCTCGGGCAACTATTCAAGGAGGAAGTGAGAAAGGCTGCATTACGAATTACGGAGTACCCTCAAGCCTGGTCCATCGAGCGGGGTGAAGTAAGGAAGTGCCTCCTCCACAAGTTCCCATATAAGCTGTTGTACTCCGTTGAAGAAGACCATGTTCTTGTCATCGCGGTAGCCCACCAACATCGGAAGCCGGACTACTGGGTCGGTAGAGATGAAACATAACAAGCCCGCTAAGAGCTGCTCCGCCTATGAAGCTCGACTATCATCAGAGATCTATGAAGCGATCACGCGTGCGTATCACACGAGGTAGAGGGAACGTGTTTCTTGATGTGGGATTTCCTCCACATGAGGCAGCCGTGATGCTGCTACGCTGCGAGCTTGCGGAAGCCTTGCGCAAGTGGATGACTCGCGAAGGATTGAACCAAGCACAGGCGGCCAAGCGTCTCGGTGTAGTTCAACCGCGCATCTCAGAAATTGCGTGCAACAAGGTGGACAAGCTCCCCCTCGGCTATCTGGTAGGCCTCTGCGCCAAGGCCGGCCTGACCGTTGCCGTCAAGTTGGCCGCATAGTTGAGTAATGCATTGTGCCTCCATTGATCTCATTTGAATCGCCAATAGTCATAGCGTTATGCTCGAACCGTTCGATGGTGTGTTAGACGGACGGGACACGGCAGATCTGGTTCCTACGCGGATCGGCCTAAACATTCTTCGAGCGACGCTTCGTTCGGCGCTAAACAATGGCTGAAGTAGACAAACACAATGAAGCATTGATGCGGGCGCACTTCGAGGCTCATATTTCCGAGCGATTGCGTCGAGCATCATCAGCTCGCTTTCAGAACATCATACCGGCGCACTGGTTCGCAGCCGCTGCATCAGAATGTTATGGAATGTACATCGCGGGTTTCTTCTACGGCGCTATCTCCAGGACACAGGCCTATGTTGAGGCGCTTTCCAAGTATCTTGCCGAGCATCACAAGATCAGAGTCGGAAAGGATATTGCCGAGCGCTGCCGGCGCTTGCGGGACTGTGATGTACTGAGTGCTCCGGGATTTGATGCGGCCACTAAGATCCTGAACGAGCGAAACGACTTCCATCATCTGAACAAGGACGTAGAACAAGACTTCCGAAAGCTTGAGGAACGCGCTGCGGAGTGTATCAATCTCCTTCACTTGCTTGAATCAGAGGTCTTTGCGTACTCCTTTGCGTCACAAACGCCGGGCCAAGTTATGCTCTCTAAGCCGGAGTACTGGCCATCGCCAGCACCTGGACAAGCGAACGTACATCTGCGTCAGGTGTGGTAATCATTCGCGAAGAAGCTCTTCGCACGGACCTTCGCCGGCTTGCCTACGAAGCGCGTCTCAGAACTGGCGGCTGCAAAGGGCGCCGTTAAATAGCCGCCGGTTGTTCTACGCTGCTGGGAGCGCCTGATTGTTGGCACGTATGGAAGTCGCATGCACAAAATCTGAAGCGGCGGTACGGCAGCTTGATGTGGCCATCGGCCTCTTATTGACGGACGAAGATCCTCTAGCGGTGCGAATACTCTCTGGTGCGGCTTACGGCATCTTTGCCGACCTTGCGGAGAAACAGGGGCTAGGATCTTCCTGGCGAACCAAGATCATTGAGGCCTCTGGTCTGAGCAAGAAAGATGCACTAGGCTCAGGACTCATTAAGTTTAGGGTTCCCTCCGCCAATCATCTGTGCTTCACTCAGGTCGGAGGTGGCCATGAGTGACGTGTTTCTGTTAACCACGCAGCAGTTGAACCGGATCAAGCCCTATCTCCCTGTCCCGCACGGTATCCCGCGCGTGGATGATCGGCGGGTGATCAGCGGGATCATCTCTGTGATCCGGTACGGTCTTCAATGGAAGGATGCTCCAAAGGCGTATGGGCCGTACAAGACGCTCTACAACCGGTTTGTGCGCTGGAGCCGGGCCGGGATCTTCAACAAGATCTTTCGCGAGTTGGCGCGGCAGCCCGGGCCCAGAGACGGCTTGATGATCGATGCGACTCATCTGAAGGCCCATCGCACGGCGGCCAGCCTGCTCAAAAAGGGGCAGGCTCTCGCTGTATTGGCCGCACGAAAGGGGGCCTGAATTCGAAGCTCCATGCGGTGTGCGACGATGTGGGCAAGCCGGTGCACCTGTTGCTGACCGCAGGGCACACCAGTGATGACACCGGCGCGAGATGCCTGCTGCCCAGTCTTTCCAATGCCACATACCTGATCGCCGACCGCGGTTATGATGCCGATTGGTTCATCGCCGCCCTCCGGAAGCAGGGCGTCACACCCTGCATTCCGCCACGGAACAACCGAACGACACGGCGTCGCTACAACAAAACCCTCTACAAACAACGCCACAACATCGAGATCATGTTCGGGCGGATCAAGGATTGGCGTCGGATTGCCATGCGGTATGATCGCTGTGCCCACACCTTTTTCTCAGCCATCTGTCTCGCAGCCACCGTCATCTTCTATCTGAAAGAATGAGTCCTGAGCCTAGAAGTCTTGAATCATGCTCAGAACTACTTGAAACATGCCGATAGGGAGGCAGAGGCAATTCTGTCTTTCGGTGAAGAAGAGAATGATCATCTCATATTCGTTGCCTCGTTAGAGTGTGGAGATCTTGGCCACAAGCTCTCGTATTCAATGCAAGCTTTTCAGATATGGTATCTGGCGATGTATCCAGACAAGATTGGTCACGACACGCAGCCGGTTCTAACATCGAAGAGAGTTTTCACAGAACTCCCCGCCAAAACGGGACAGCAACAGCTTATATTGGGGCACGCGTTTCTGGAAACGGTGCTAAGTAGGAAAGGGATTCTCTGAACACTCTTGTTGAACAGCGGGGTTCCTGGGGGCACCGTCATGAAGTACGTGGATGAATTTCGCGATCGGGCGGTGGCGGCGGCGCTGGCGGAGCGGATCAAGCAGACGGTGCACCGGGCTTGGACGATTATGGAGGTTTGTGGTGGGCAGACTCATGCGATCGTCATGTTCAGCATTGAGAGTCTGTCGCCGCAAGATCTCACGCTGGTTCAGAGGCGAGTCTGGTCCAGATCATTCAGGTGGGAGATAGGCAACTTACCACAGTGTGCGCACGTGTTTGTATTGCCGGATGAGGGTGTCTTTGGTCAGGATGGTCGCATTCTCTTCTCTGGCGGTTGCGACGATGATTTGATCCGCCGGATCTCCGTGAAACGGTTGAGGCAGTGTTGTCGATCGGTAGCTGAGTGTGGGGGTGAGAGGCACGAGTCGGAGCTTCGGCATCTCGAGTGCGACACGAAACCATTCTTCAGGATCGCAGGAAATCCCTATCCGTTTTTTCTCCAACAACTTACTGAACTCCCACGCCGATATCACTGAGAGGAGCAGCTCCGTATAGTGGTCTGGGTTGTTTAGAATAGTGCGGACGCGAGGGGACAGTTTCTTAGGGCTCATCTGCCACCAGACCCAGACATGCGTATCCAGGACGTACTTCACCGGCAGACGTTCCACTCGGCTTCGCCAATGGGCGACACAATATCATCTTCAAAAACCAGAGCATCCGCCAACCTGCCCGGTGCCGTGCGCTTTCCGGCGAAGGGAACAATTTCGGCGAGCGGCTTGCCTCGTTTTGTGACCACGACAGGCTCTCGTGTTTCCGCGACTTCTCCCAGTACTTTCAACGCGTGCGCCTTAAAATCTGTCACAGGCATGGTTCTCACGTGAGGGTACCCCCTTCCAAGTCTCGCTTCTGATAGTAAACTTATATAGTCATTTATAATGGTCATGTCAAGCAGCACGAACGAATGGTCAAAGTGGCAACCTATTCCTATTAGGCTGCCAGAGGTTTATAAGACAGGAAGCAGAGCAGGCGTTCTACTCATCGTGGGACTGCTATGGAGTAACTGGGATCACTGTCATGAAGTACGTGGATGAATTTCGCGATCGGGCGGTGGCGGCGGCGCTGGCGGAGCGGATCAAGCAGACGGCGCAACGGCCTTGGACGATTATGGAGGTCTGTGGTGGGCAGACTCACGCCATCGTGCGGTTCGGGGTCGATAGCCTGTTGCCGAAAAATCTGGAACTTGTTCATGGACCAGGTTGCCCGGTCTGTGTAACTTCCGTATCGCTGATCGACCAGGCTGTCTGCCTCGCCTCCTTACCAAACGTGATCTTCTGCTCCTTTGGAGATATGTTGCGTGTGCCCGGTTCCCGTGGGGATCTGTTCGGCGTGAAGGCGGCGGGCGGAGATATTCGGATCATCTATTCACCGTTGGATGCACTCGACCTGGCCCGAAAGCATCCCGATCGCGAAGTCGTCTGTTTCGCTGTGGGATTTGAAACCACCGCGCCGGCCTGGGCCATGGCGGTTACCCAAGCGAAACAATTGGGAGTCACGAACTTCAGTCTGCTGATTGCCCATGTGTTGGTACCTCCGGCAATGGAGGCCATCCTGTCGTCACCCCAGAATCGCATTCAGGGGTTTCTCGCCGCCGGCCATGTCTGTACCGTGATGGGCTATGAGGAGTACGAGGCCATTGCTCAGCGGTATGGAGTCCCGATCGTCGTGACTGGCTTTGAACCACTGGATGTGCTCGAGGGCGTTGCGATGTTGGTGAGCCTGTTGGAAGAGGGACGAGTCGAGGTCGAGAATCAGTACGTGCGCTCGGTGAGCCGGGAAGGGAACAGACCAGCGAGAACTCTCGTCGACGAGGTCTTTGAACCGGCGCCGCGAATCTGGCGTGGTATCGGAGAAATTCCTGGGAGCGGTCTCCGTCTGAAATCTGTCTACAATGCCTACGACGCCGAGGTGAAGTTCCAGGCAGAACTTTCACAGCTCGCTGAAGGCAAGGAGGATCCAGAGTGCCAGAGCGGGTTGGTCCTTCAGGGCCTGCTCAAACCGATGGACTGTTCCGCCTTTGGTACCCGTTGCACGCCGGAGCGGCCATTGGGCGCGCCAATGGTCTCAAGCGAAGGGGCTTGTGCTGCGTATTATCGGTACCGGGGCCACGTCGCTCGTGAAGCGTGAAGCGTATCGGCCTACGGTTTCAAGTTTCATATTTCAGGTTTGAGGTTCTTGGCTTTTGTCCAACTTGAAACGTTAAACTTGAAACCTGGAACTCAGGAGCTAAATACGAGATACGAACGACGCTTCACGAACAACGAGAGAATGCCATGACCAGCAATAAAGCCTTCGAGCCAGCTTGCCCACTGCCGCTCTCAACTAAGAAG
The DNA here is from genome assembly GCF_047338595.1 of Nitrospira sp. BLG_1. Taxonomy (NCBI): domain Bacteria; kingdom Pseudomonadati; phylum Nitrospirota; class Nitrospiria; order Nitrospirales; family Nitrospiraceae; genus Nitrospira; species Nitrospira sp. BLG_1. The sequence goes on along the minus strand of NZ_JBLFBO010000001.1, from coordinate 117,056 downwards.
ACTATCCAACTCGCGCATGGTGGCGGTGGGCGTCTCATGCAAGAGTTGATTCAAGATGTATTCCTGAAGGCATTTCAAAATCCTATACTGGCGCCTATGCACGACGGTGCGACCTGGCCGGTCGAGAAGGGTACACTCGCCTTCACCACCGATTCGTATGTGGTACGGCCGCTCTTCTTTCCAGGAGGCGATATCGGAAGCCTGGCGGTAAACGGCACGATCAACGATCTGGCCATGTGCGGTGCCAAGCCGCTCTATCTGAGCGCGGGATTCATCTTGGAAGAAGGGCTGAGTCTGGACGTGTTGCAGCGAGTGGTGCACTCCATGGCCGAGGCTGCTCGAACGGCGAACGTGCCGATTGTCACCGGCGATACGAAAGTTGTGGATCGAGGCAAAGGTGACGGAATCTTCATCAATACGTCCGGCGTTGGTCTCGTGCCGAACGGTGTTCGTGTCTTGCCGACGTTGATACAACCGGGCGACGCGATTCTGGTGAGCGGCGATCTCGGTTCTCACGGCGTGGCCGTGCTGAGTGTGCGGGAAGGATTGACGTTCGACGGGAATGTTGAGAGTGATTCGGCGCCGTTGCATCGCATCGTGGCCGATTTGATCGATAGTGGGATCGAGATCCATTGCCTGCGCGATCTTACCCGAGGCGGACTTGCGAGTGTGCTGAATGAACTGGCCACAGCGGCGAAGGTCGGTATGACAGTGGAAGAGCCTGCCATTGCAGTGAGCGAGCCGGTGCGTGGAGCCTGTGAGCTCTTAGGACTCGACCCCCTCTATGTGGCGAATGAAGGACGATTCGTCGCGATGGTGCCTGAGTCGCAGGTAGAGGCGGCTCTGGCCGTGATGCATCGACATCAAGCGGCAAATCAGGCAGCTCAGATCGGCATCGTAACGGAGCGTGATCCTTCCATGGTCATCTTACGGACGGTTGTTGGCACCCACCGTGTGCTCGACCTCTTATCAGGCGAGCAACTTCCGCGGATCTGCTGATCGGTTCTTTCTGGTTCTACCTCTCCGACCGGGCTCTGTTATTGTGGCCACGATTCTCAAGCATCGATCTCCGGACTTGCAGTTCCCGCTGCTGTAGCATTCTGCGACAGTGGGCAGAATGCTTCTGAGAAATTTTCCCCACTCTCGAAGCGAGTCTGGGTCTTCAGTTCGAAGAAACCCCGTGCTTTCAACCGGTTCAAACTAGACTACGACCTTATTGTGGCTCGTTTCAATGGCACGATGGTTGCCCTTCATTCTCCTCGTATGGATGGGAGGGGGAAGCTGATGTTCTCACGGGCTGTCCTATTATGTCTGTTCCTTGTTCTGTCATGTCTCCCTGTTGCGGATGCCGGCGCTGCGCAGCAGAGTAGTGAGAAGGCGCTCCGTGAGCATTACGACTTGCAGGAGGGGAAGCGTCTTTATGGGGAGTATTGTCGGTTTTGCCATGGAGAACAGGGGAAAGGGCACGCATTCAATGTCACCCCGCCACCAGCAGACCTCACGAGCCCCGCAGTCCAGCGGAAGTCCGATATCGAGCTGACCCAGACGATTCACGAAGGTGAACGGGGCACCGCGATGGGGTCTTGGAAATGGGCACTATCGAAGGAAGAAAAGCAACACATCCTGCTCTATATTCGCTGGTTGGCTCAATCAAGCCAACAAGTTCCAGCTCAGTCACCGTAACGATCTCTTGGGACGAGAGACGAAGAGCTGGCGATGGCCAATAAGGAAACGCGGAAGGCGATCATTCGGTGGAGGGATTTTCAAAGAGTGCCAACTGCCGTCGGTGATGTCTGCATGACGAAGCAGCATGTCCTATTGTCTGGAGGAGTGACATGACAATGAAGGTTGTGGTGGGGATCGATGGGTCGAAATATTCCGAATGGGCGCTGGATTGGGTGGGGAAGATTCCCTTTCGGTCTGCCCCTCGGGTGACGGCGATCCATTCCGTCGATCTCAATTCTGCCCGGGTACCGGCTCTCACCTATCCATCCGTCAGCGGGTATGAACCTGATATCGGGGAGGCGATTCATCTGTTGGAAAGCCGAGCACAGCAGGTGGAACTCGGCACGAAGAAACGGATGACTGAGTTGAGATTGACCGGTTCCGTCCGTGTGGAACAAGGACCGATCGCACAGGCGTTGTTGAAGCATGCGGGAAATACCGCGATGATCGTGGTGGGGAGTCGAGGCTTGGACGCCATTGACCGGTTCATGTTGGGGAGTGTGTCGACCGCCGTGACGCTCCATGCCACGACTCCGGTCCTGATCGTCAAGGAGCCGCCGCACACTCCTCGACGGATCTTGTTTGCAACAGACGGATCTGCCTCATCAGGGAAGGCACTTCAGTTTCTGCTCAAACGATTCACGGCTACGGCCGACGGCAAGCCTCTTGTGATTCTCTTGGTGCATGTCATGCCGTTTTTGCGGTATACGGCGGTGAAAGAGGCGGGAGAACAGTTGCTGGCTCAGGAGGCCGCCAAACTCGAAAAGGTCGGGTACCGGGTCAGGCAATTCCCCCGGGTCGGACCGGCGGCGGAAGAAATTATGAAGATCGTGAATCTCGAACAGCCGGATTTGATTGTGACAGGTGCAAAAGGGCGGAGTGCCGTCGCGCGCTTTCTTCAGGGCAGTGTCTCGTTGAAACTCGTCCAGCAACCAGCTTGCTCAGTCCTGGTCGTCAGATAAGCTGGACAGGCCGTTCGTGCACACCAACACACTGAGATGATGTGCGCGTTTCGTACCGGAACGCACACATCATCGGTCTTCGGATTTCAGCCGACCCAAGATCGTCTCTACACCTAGCCACTCCCCGAAAAAGGAACACCGCACCCGCCGTCCCAAGACGGCTGCACAAAGTGTTGGACACTTCCCCTGAGATAACCAGGATGTGACCAGCTATGCCCCTTTCTTGTAGACGATCAGACCTCCGAAAAAGAGGACGAGCATGACGACGATGAACATCAAGAGACTGCTATCCATAACTCCTCCTTTTTAATAAATAAAATCCAAGACCCCCCTCAAACGCATATGATATCCGCGATCCTGTTTGGCTGTTGATTTCACAGTCATCACTCTGTTGCAAACCGATCCCACCACACACAGAACCCCATTCGCCCGTATGACGATACAGCAACTCTTATGCGCGTCTGAAAATCACGTAAAGATAGAAGAGATGGACCCAGGGAGTTGAGGTGGCATGGGGTGATGAGGAGAATTTCCTCAGAGCTGTCTAGTCTCTTGCACACATGGCAGCCTTTGATGGCAGCCGATCACTGAAGTGTCATGAGGATTTTAGCAGGTGAGAAACTAACCGGTTAAACGTTCCCGCCCATGGGCAGCGGTAAGGTCCTGATCGGGGCCGATCGGAACGATGCGGGTCGGATTAATGTCGTCGTGCGTGATGTAGTAGTGCCGCTTGATATGGTCGAAATTCACGGTCTCGGCGATGCCGTCTGTTTGGTAGAGGTCTTTGAGATATCCGAAGAGGTTTGGGTAGTCGAGAATTCGTCGGACATTGCACTTGAAATGTCCGTGATAGACCGCATCAAACCGAATCAGCGTGACGAAGAGCCGCCAGTCGGTCTCCACAAATTCAGGCCCGAAGAGATAGCGGCGAGAGGCGAGACGTGCATCGAGTTGATCCAGTGCGGTAAACAGTCGCCGTGCCGCTCGTTCGTAGGCGTGCTGTGATGTGGCGAATCCCGCTCGATACACACCATTGTTTACATTCTCGTAGATAAAGCTGTTCAGTTCGTCGATCTCTTGTCGGAGCCCGTCCGGATACAAGTCGATCGGACTTTGGGTGAACCGGTTGAATTCACCGTTGAAGATCCTCATTAGGTCATCGTCGGAATTGGTGACAATGCGTTTGGTGACAGAGTCCCACAATACCGGGACCGTAAAACGTCCGATGTAGTGCGGGTCGGTCGCTTTATAGGCCTCACTCAGAAATGAAAATCCATTGATGGGATCCGGGGAGTGCCCAGGACCTTCACGAAATGCCCATCCTCGCTCATCACGAATCGGATCCACGACGGTCATTCCGATCACGGACTCGAGCTGCTTCAGCTTGCGAACGATGATCGTCCGATGGGCCCAGGGGCAGGCCCATGACACATAAAGATGATATCGACCCGCAGCGGCTGGATAGCCGGAGCCGCCATCGGCTGTGACCCAGTTGCGGAACGAATCTGCCTGGCGTCGAAATTCTCCCGTGGGCGATTGTTCACTTGGGAATTGGGGTTGGACTTCCATGCAGAGTTGATCCCTTTCGGAGTCAGTATCTCACACTCGCCGATCAATAGCGCACAAACGGTTTCAATAGGAGTTGTTGCATTTTGCTACAGCGCCATCTTCGTACCGTGGCAATAGGCGACGAAAACAGAGCCATGCACCAGGAAAATCGCGTGATTGGGGGGCACGCCCCGTGCGAAGAGACTGATGGGAGAGGCAGTGATCATTCATGGGTAACAGCCCAGTGCCGCTAGACAACGCCCGACATCTTGTACGAGCCTGTTCTCGCAGTCTGGTGATCTGTCTCCTCCTCTCGGGAGGGGCGGGTTGTGAGAACAGAGCGACCGATACCACTCCTGTCGCGCAGAACCCGCCGTCTGCCGCATCACGGCTGTTGCATCTGACCGCGGAAGAGCTATCCCGCATGCAGTTGGAGTTGTCGCCGGTGGCACAGGGGGAGATCCTTTCGCATCGTGAATTTCCCGCCACCGTCCAAGCCAACCAAAACGAATTAGCCGAGGTCACGGCCTTGATTCGTGGCCGGGTGGTCAAGGTACATGTCGATGTCGGGCAGGATGTGAAAAAAGGTACGCGTTTGGCGCTGCTCCACAGCGTCGATCTCGGTATGGCGGAGGGTGAACATCTCAAAGCTGAGGCCAGGCTTGAGGAGGCCGAACGCTCCCATGGGCGAGCCAGGGAGTTGTATGAGAACAAGGCCGTCAGCCTTGCCGAATTACAGCGGCGTGAGGCAGCCATGAAAGCCGCCAGGGCCGAATCCCGTGAGACGAGGAACCGGCTGGAGCTGCTTGGTGTGCCTCAAGAAGAAATCGAGAGGCTGGATCGTGAGCATACGATCAAAGCCGACATGCCGTTGCGCGCGCCGTTCGACGGGCGGGTCATCACACGAAACATCACGAAGGGAGAAGTGGTCGAAACGGATCAAAAACTGTTTACTGTGGCCAACCTTACCGACGTATGGGTGATTGGTAACGTGCCCGAAAAGGATATCCGATTCATCCGTAAGGACCAGAATGTCAACGTGGTTCTTGCGGCCTATCCTCATGCGATCTTCGGTGGAACCATCACCTATGTCGGAGATGTCCTTGATCCGGCAACCCGCACGATGAGCCTGCGCGTCACCGTGTCAAACCCCGAGAGACTGTTGAAGCCGGAAATGTTTGCCGTCATCAGTGTGTACGTCACGTCGAGTCCTGATGCGCTGAGTGTCCCGCTTGAGGCTGTTCAAGACGGACCCGCAGGCAAGATGGTGTTCATTCAGCAGGAGGCCGGCACGTTCGAGGCTCGAACGGTCAAGTTGGGCAATGAAGAGGGAGAGGTGGTCAGGGTGCTGGAAGGGGTGAAGGCCGGTGAGCAGGTCGTGACGAAGGGCTCTTTCGCTCTCAAGTCTGAAATCGAACGGCACAAGATCGAGCCCACGCCATGATTGTTTCGCTTCTCGAATTCTCGTTGCGGCAGCGAATATTGGTGATTGGTCTGGCTGGCCTGATGTCCATCGTCGGCGTGATTGCCTTCGAGTCGATCCCGATTGATGCCTATCCCGACGTGACGAACATTCAGGTGCAGGTGCTGACCGAAGCGGCGGGTCTCTCGCCGGTTGAGGTTGAGCGTTTCATCACCTACCCACTTGAACTCCAGCTAACCGGGTTGCCTGGGCTGGCGGAGATTCGGTCTCTTTCCAAGTTTGCCCTCTCTCAAATCACCGTCGTGTTCAACGATCACGTGGATGTCTATTTTGCGCGGCAGTTGGTCCTTGAGCGGATCATGGCGGCTAAGGAGCGACTCCCGGAGGGACTTGAACCGGTGATGGCTCCCGTCACTACCGGGCTGGGCGAAGTCTTTCACTATTATGTTGAAGGCCCCTCAACCCCTCAACAAGCTCAGGACAGGCAGCTCAGCACAGGGCCTCATGCCGCGACCGATGCGATGGTCGACCAGACGGAGTTGACCGATCAGCGCACATTGCAGGAATGGGTGCTGCGCCCCCAGCTGAAGAGTGTCCCTGGTGTGATCGATGTAAACGGGATGGGCGGGTTCGTCAAACAGTATCAGGTCGTGGTCGATCCAGCCAAGCTTCGCAAGTTCGACCTCACGCTCCACCAGATCTACGAAGCTGCGGTGAAGAATAACGCCAATGCCGGGGGCAATGTCCTGGAGCGGCATGCCGAACGCTCAATCGTTCGAGGGCTCGGGCTGATCAGAACAGTGGGTGACATCGAATCCATCATCGTCAAAGAAGTCGCTGGTACGCCGGTGTTCGTACGGGATGTTGCAGAGGTCCGCATCGGCCATGCCGTTCGCCATGGCGCAGTTGTTCTCAATGGGGAACGGGAGGTCGTGATCGGAACGGTGCTCATGCTTCGTGGAGGCAATGCTCGTCAGGTGGTTGAGGCGATCAAGACAAAGGTGGCGGATCTGCAGCAGGGCCATATGCTCCCCGCAGGGACAAAACTGATCCCGTTCTATGACCGCATCGAACTGGTGAATGCCGCCATCAATACGGTCCGTGATGCGTTAATAGAGGGGATTGTGTTGGTCATGTTCGTCTTTTTTTTCTTTCTGGGCCATGTCCGCAGCGCCATCATTGTGACGGTTACGTTGATCGTCACGCCCCTCGTCACCTTTATTGCCATGGAACGGTTTGGGCTCTCGGCCAACTTGATGACGCTCGGGGGACTGGCGATCGCCATCGGCGAAATTGCCGACGGGTCACTGGTCGTCGTAGAAAACGCCTATCGACATCTCGCACAACACACCGATGCTTCGGAGGAAAGCCGGCTCAGCGTGATTCTCCATGCGACCAAGGAAGTGGGGCGGCCGATCCTCTTTGGCATTCTCATCATCAGCGTCGTCTTCCTCCCGCTCATGACGTTGCAGGGTATGGAAGGCAAGATGTTTGCGCCGCTGGCCTACACACTGGTGATTGCACTAGTGGCCTCAATCTTGGTGACGTTGACGCTGTCACCGGTGCTAGCGTCTCTGTTTCTCGGTCGCGATCATCCACGGGAAACCGGTCTGACTGTCTGGATGAAACAACGCTATGTACCGGTGTTGCAATGGACACTCCGGCACCGACGTTTCGTCCTGGCTGGGTCGACGGTGGTCGTGCTGTGTAGCCTCGGCCTTGTTCCCTTCGTTGGGCGGGAGTTCATTCCGCTTCTTGAGGAAGGAGCCCTAACGCCCCAAGTTGTGAAGCTGCCGAGTGTCTCGCTGGCTGAGTCCATCGAGTTGGAGAAGCAGACCCAAAAGGCCATGTTGGAGTTTCCTGAAGTGAAGATGGCGGTGAGTCGAATCGGACGAGCGGAAATTCCCTACCATCCAGAAGATCTCTATGAGAGCGATCCGATCGTGTCTCTGCACGACCGACGCACATGGACAACAGCGACCACTCAATCAGGATTGACGGACGCGATTCGGAAAAAGCTGACCGAAATCCCCGGCATCTCCGTCCTCATGAGCCAGCCGATTCAGGAACGAGTGGATGAGTTGATCTCCGGCATCAGAACCCAATGCGCCATCAAGTTGTTCGGGGACGACCTCGATGTGCTCCGGGACAAGGCGCAAGAGATTGCGGCCTTGATGCAGCAGATCAATGGCGTGAAGGATATCAAGGTCGAACAAGTCGCCGGGCAACCCTATGTGATCATCGACATTGATCGGCAAAAGATCGCCCGTTTCGGCATCAACGTCGCTGACGTGCAAGAGATCATCACGACCGCGATCGGCGGGAGAATGGCGACGCAGGTCTATGAAGGCGAGCGGCGGTTTGAACTCACGCTGAGATTTCCGGAACCGTACCGGAATAGTGTGGCAGCCATCGGAGAAATCCGCGTGAAATCCGCCTCGGGTGCACTCATTCCCATGAGTGATCTGGCTAAAATTGAGATGCGCGAAGGCCCAGCTCGTATCAGTCGCGAGCAGGTCAGACGCCGCATCTACATCGGCTTCAACGTCGTGGGCCGGGATATCGGTGGTGTCGTAGATGAAGGGCGGGCGAAGCTCGCTGCCCAGCTCCGCTTGCCGGAAGGGTACAGCATTGTCTGGGGCGGTGCGTTCGAAAATATGGAACGGGCCAACGCTCGGTTGATGATCGTCGTGCCTGTTACGCTGGGGCTCGTCTTTTTTCTCCTATACTGGGCATTCCATTCTTGGCGATACGCAACCTTGATCATTCTGAATCTTCCCTTCGCGTTGATCGGCGGGGTCGTGTCGCTGTGGCTCAGCGGACAGTATCTGAGTGTGCCGGCTTCGATCGGTTTCATCGAGCTGTTTGGACTGGCTGTCGGGAACGGGATCGTATTGGTCTCCTATATCAACCAGCTGCGTCACGAGGGACGAACGATCGACGACGCGATCCTAGCCGGTTGCAGCCTGCGTCTCCGTCCGGTCGTGATGACGATGATGACCACGTTACTCGGTCTTCTACCGCTGGCGTTGGCGCAAGGGATCGGAGCTGAGGTGCAGCGGCCGCTCGCCAGCGTCGTGATCGGCGGACTCTTCACCTCAACGGCGTTGACGCTGGTGGTCCTGCCCGCGTTGTACAGCCTGTTTGCGGGGCGGGACGTCGGGAAAGAAGAGGCGCCGGAATGGGTGTGAGAGGGGCGGCGCGTGGACCGACATTTCTACGGCGGCATGATGCACTGATCATCGGTGGGGCTACCGAGCGTAGACGTTTGTGCTGGCATTCTCTGCTCTTTGGATAGGTCGACATGCGCCATGCCGCTCTCAAAATGCCGGTCCACGCGTCGCTTGAGGAGAGAGAAGAAAAGCTTTCATGAGCGCGATGAGCTGTAGCATCTTTCACGTGTCACATCCAAGAGAACTGAAGGGCGGCCAAAGATCTGGGGCAAAAATCCACTGAATTGATCCGAGGTCAGATGACTGTGGTGTTAGGCATCAATCTTGTAGTTGTTAGATGGCAAGCCTGCCACGCCGGTCCAGGCCGAACACCGTTGCTGGCAGGCGAGGCCGAATCCACAGGGCAATCAGTTAGAACGGGGAGGGGGGCGTTTATGAGACACGTGTTGGCGAGTAAGGCGGTGTTCTGCCTCTTCATCGCTTCGGGAGCTGTCGTGTATGCAGCCGGAGCCGGGGATCAGGAATTTTCCAAGGGAGAGAACCTATTGAAAAACAAACAGTATGCAGAGGCACGGACGTTGTTGGAGACTGGCATTCAGAAAGATCCGTCCAACATTCAGGCACATTTCAACCTCGCCGAAGCCTGCCGGGCCCTGGAGGCTTGGATCTGCGCAGAGGAACATTACGAGACCGCACTGGATTTGGATGCCAAGTCCGGGCGAACAACATCCTATTTGCCCAAGACCAAAGCGAAGGTCTGGCGGTTACGAGAGGAAACAACGGCTTGGAGGCTTCTGCACGAAGCGAAAGCGTTGGTGGCCGCTGGAAAGATGAAGCAAGCCCAGGAGACGCTCGAAAGCGCGCATGAAATGGGCCTGACCACTGAACAGCAGGTCCTTCACCAACAGCTTCAGGCCAAACTTCCGCGGTCTCTGTCTGGGGCGAAGAAACAGGTCTCTGCCGGGGCGTCCGGAGGAACAGGAGAGGCTGAGAACCTCGATCTGCAGATGGTGCTGGTGCCGGCGGGGACGTTCACTCGGGGTAGCACTCTTGGAGATGATGAAAAGCCGGTGCGGCAGATCTATCTCAATGCGTTCCGGATCGACAAGTATGAAGTGACGGTTGGGCAATACGCCAGGTATTTGGAAGCCACGGAAATGGAGGAGCCGCCGGACTGGAGCATCATGAATCAACCGCAACATATGAGGCGTCCGGTCGTCAATGTCAGTTGGGAGGATGCGGTCAACTACTGCAAATGGGCCGGTAAGCGTCTGCCGACTGAAGCGGAATGGGAAAAGGCCGCAAGGGGAACCGATGGACGGATTTATCCCTGGGGCAACGAAGCCCCGACCAGACTCCACGCCAATTATGGACGAAAGGATTGGGATGACCATCTGGCTTTGTCCCCGGTCGGATCGTTCGAGGCAGGGAAGAGCCCTTACGGCATCTATGACATGGCCGGGAATGCCTGGGAGTGGGTGTTTGATTGGTACGGGCTCGATTCTTATAAGAAAGGTCCGGAGAAGAACCCCATCGGCCCGGCAAAAGGCGATGAGAAGGTCGTACGCGGAGGCTCCTGGCTGTACGTGTCGGACTTTCTGCGGTCTGCCCATCGGTTCAATGCGCAACCGATGAACCGGCAGTTCGGCTATGGGTTTCGGTGTGCAAAAACGCCGTAACCGTTCGGCGGAGAGTTCGTGGCACTCGAATGAGTCGTCGCAGAAGCGGCTCAGCGATATTTCGCGAAGCAAATGAGATCGAGATGATCGTAGTGATTGGGCAGGATGGTCTCGGCCTTGTACCCAAGGTTCAGAAAGAACTGAATATTGCGAGCTGTGCGCAACATGGTGCAGGCGTAGAGCTTATGGGCATCGGTCACAACCCGCTCGATCTCGCGTATCAGGGCTTTGCCGACTCCTCGGTGCTGATGGCTGGGATTCACAGAGAGCAGACGGATGACGCACACGCCGGCCACCGTCCAGAACCGTACGGAGCCGACGATTGTCCCCTCTTCGACTGCCACGAAGATCTGTTTCTCCCGAGCGTCCGCTTTGAGGCTCTCCGGGGTTTCCGTCGTCCAGCCGCTCACGGTATGGACCGAGGCATATTCGCCGAAGGCGGACTGTTGCACCCGGAGGATTGCGGGAAAATCTGCTTCGGTCGCTGGTCGAATGTGCACCACGGCGTGGCCTCTGGCTAGGGAACAAGATTCGATGTTCATAACGGAATGAAGTGGGATTGGCAAGGGTGTTTGGTCGGTCAAGAGGCATCTACAGCATGAAGCTGTAGACCTGGCTGTGCCATGCTGTCGAGGTTCATATCATCATGGGAGGTTCTATGCTCAAGGAAGTGGCGGGAGACATTTTACGATCGAAGGCCGAAATGGTAGCGCACGGTGTGGCACCGAACGACGGGTTCGCGAACGGTTTGGCGTTGTCCCTGAGGCAACAGTGGCCTGCCATGTATAAGGATTTCAGGCATTATTGCCAAACATTTACGCCCAAGACCGGTGAATTGTGGGCCTGGGCCGGTGCAGGTGGCACGAGAATAGTGAGCCTGTTTACCCAAGAACCGGCCCCCAGCCATGGGTCTAATCCAGGAAAAGCGACCATCGAAAACGTCAATCATTGTCTCAAAGCCCTCTCGAAGCTGGTGGAAAGTGAGAAGGTCAAGAGCCTCGCTTTGCCTCGTCTTGCGACAGGAGTGGGTGGGCTTGATTGGAAGGACGTCAAACCGTTGCTTGAAAAACATCTCGGCCATCTGTCCATCCCAGTCTATGTGTACGCAATCTATCAACCGAGTGTGCAGGCGAAGGAAGGATGAGGATCTCCCAGCCAGGTGACGACCTCCGACCGACTGGGCGCTGCGCGCGGAGAGAACTCTCATGGCTTTGATTGCACCAGCTCTGTACGACAGATTGGTCGCTCTGCGACGAGAACTCCACCGGTATCCTGAGCTGAGTAGACAGGAATCTCGGACGGCCGCAGTCATCAGCAGGTTCCTTCACGACCTTGGCATTCATCACCGCACGAACATCGCGGGCCATGGGGTCGTCGCCGACATTCCCGGGGGTTCCGGAGTGCCCTGCGTCGTACTGCGGGCCGACATGGATGCGCTCCCCATTCAGGAGGAAACCGGACTCGAGTTCGCCTCAGTGCATGGCGATGTGATGCATGCCTGTGGCCATGACGGGCACACGACAATGTTGCTCGGCGCCGCGGCGCTCCTTTCACAGGAGAACGATTTGCCGGCACCGGTGCGGCTGATTTTTCAGCCGGCGGAAGAACAAGGGACCGGTGCGATCGCGATGATTAAGGAAGGCGTGCTTGCCGGCGCCGGCCTGATCTTCGGTGGACATCTGGATCGGCATTACCGCCCAGGCACTATCGTGGTGAGTGAGGGACCGGTCAATGCGTCGTCGGATAACTTTGCGATTGAGATCATCGGGCAGGGGGCACATGGCGCAAGGCCACATGAGAGCATCGATGCCGTGGTGGTGGGGAGCCTCATGATCATGGCGTTGCAGACGATCGTCTCACGTGAGGTCGATCCGGCCCGCCCCTCGGTTGTTTCGGTCGGCCAATTTCATGCAGGGACGGCACCGAATGTGATCGCGGGACAGGCCAAGTTGGAAGGGACGGTGAGGGCGCAAGATCCGGCTGTCCGCCGACAGTTGCTCAACTCCGTGCGTCGTATCGCCGAATCGATCGCCCAATTACACGGGGCGAAGATCCATGTCCTGGTGACCGAAGGCACGCCACCTCTCGTCAACGATGCGGTGATGGCGGTCCTCGCGCGGAGCGCCGCAATCGAGACAGTGGGGGAGACAAATGTGTTGCCGCTGAAGACGGCGAATATGGGGGCTGAAGATTTCAGCTATTACCTGGAAAAAATTCCAGGTGCCTACGTCAGATTCGGCAGCCAAGTTCCTGGTCGTGAAGGTTATCCAGCCCATTCCAGCAAGTTCGACTTCGATGAAGAAGCGCTGGCTGTAGGGGCCGCCTATTATCGGGCCCTCGCCAGAATTGCCGGCCGGCAGCTTCGTCAGCACCTGGCATCCTCCTGATCCGCTGTAAAGGGGCGCGCATGATCAGAGTTCGAGAGGCCCGCGAAGAAGATGTCGGCCGGATCCGCGAGATTTTTCTCGCAGTCTACGGCACCGATTATCCGCATCGGGAACTCTACGACGAGCTCTGGCTGAAGCGTTCGGTCTTTACGGACGACGCGTTGATTCTCGTGGCCGAAGACACAGAGTCGGGACGTGTTGTCGGCACCGCGTCCGTCTTGTTCGATTTCGGAGCGCATTCCGATCTGGTCGGAGAGTTCGGCCGTCTTGCCGTCCATCCCGACTATCGCCGGATGCAGGTCGGAAAGCTGCTCATGGACAAGCGGCTTGAGGCCATCAAGAACCGTCTGCATGTCGGACTTGTCGTCGCACGGACGGTACATCCCTATGCGCAACGGATCAGCCTTGCACAGAGATTCATTGCCATGGGTTTTCTCCCGCTCAAGCACTTCTTTCGTCATCGCGAGAGCTTTGCCTTGTTGGCTCGATATTTCGGAGACGCCCTTACCTTGCGCCGCAATAATCCGCGCATTATCCCCGAGGCGTATGCCTTGGCCAATCTTGTGATGAGCCAGCCGCCGCTCACACCGGATTTCATTGTGGATGAAGACTCCGCTTCCTATCCGTCCGGCGGCGATTACCGACTGGAACAGTTGCAAGCCGAGGGCTATCCGGCTCTGCTACGTATTGAACGGGGGCGAGTAAGGAATCGTGAAATCTTTGGGCCCATGCGATTGGACTACGGCTTCTTCAAGTTGCAAGCCCGCCAGACCAACTACTTTCTGGCTCGCTCCGGGACTCAGGTCGTCGGAGCAGTCGGCTATACCATGGACCCGGTTGAGCACACCGTACGAGTGTTCGAACTCATTGCGTTGGCTGATGATGTAGTGCGCTTTCTCCTGGGCGAACTGGAGCGGAAGTGTCAGGAGGAGATGGGCATCGAGTACATTGAAATCGATGTCAGTGCCTATGCGCCGCGCATGCAGCGAACGTTGCTGGAGCTGAATTTTCTTCCGGTCGCCTATGTACCGGCCATGGTGTTTTATCAGGTCGAACGGCTCGACATCGTGAAAATGGTGCGGCTGAACAAACTACAAGACTTGGGGCCACTTGGTCTGACCGAGCCCGTTCAAGCCGTGGCCGATGTCGTGATGCGCGGATTTTCGACATGCGTCATCGCGCCTCGTATGGCCCGGGCGATCAAAGAAGTCCCGTTGTTTCATGGAATGAATACCGAACAGGCGATCAGGTTGGCCGGAGTGTGCACGGTGAAAAACATGCGAAGCGGTGAGCGACTCTTTGCCGAGCGTGATCCCACCGACCGGCTCTACGTGGTGCTTCAGGGGCAGGTTGCCATCAGCGGCGGACCGTCTCCGGCCATTATCGGTACCATTCACACCGGGGAGACCTGCGGTGAAGTCTCTCTGCTGTCGGCCAGACCTCACTCTGCCACGGCGATGGCAGTGAGTGAGATAGAGGTTGCCGAACTCCCTCGACGAGATCTGGAGGACCTCATTCGACGTCGTCCCGACATCGGCGTGATTATCTACCGCAACTTAGCCGTTGGACTTGGAGACAAGCTTCTGCGCTCCGGCGAGTGGAAGCGGGACCAGGAGCGAAGTGAAACCGAGAGCGTATTGCCCTAGTTTCGCAGTTGCGTTGAGGGTGAGGACACCTCCGTTGGAGGGATGTTTGTCAGGCAGCCTCATTCCCATATTGGCGGAGTTTGGATCCGCCCGATCCCTTTCGCCGCGGAAGGACTTGCTGATTCCGGTGAATGACCTCGTCGACGATCATTCCACAGTTGACACAACGCCAGGCATGAACCTCCGAGGACGAACCGGTTTGTACGACGACGCTATCGTCATAGACTGCGAACCCGTTGCATCGTTGGCAATTCATCATCTACCTCCCGATCGTGTATTGAGCGCTATCCGTGAATCTGCTTGTGGAATTCCAGGAGCCGCAGCATGATTCGCCTGCCGCACACGTGTCGTTTGCAGCATGGCGATCCCGTCTTGGAGGCCCAGCAAGTATCGCTCACGAATTTCCGGAGAACAGAGCCGATAGTCTTCGCTGTGGTCTCGACTCATCACGGCATCTCGAAGCCCATCCGCTTCGGCTTGCCAGCTATCTGCCTCCGGCTCGCTACCAGCTTGTCTCGATCGTTGTCGACACCATTCAATTCGCGCAGTGATAGGGGGTATCGGCTGTCCCATGTGCTTGGCCTTCAGAGTGCAAGTCCTTCGTATCAAGGCGATGGAGCAAGTTGGGTGCCATGAGAGGCATAGACGGAGAGGCTGGTTGGACCACTTCGATGAATGGGTGGATTCGTACGTAAATATAACAGGTTATGACTCTAAGAGCTGTTCAAGCGGCTAGGCTGGCCGGATCTGGCGGAAGCCGTTCCAAGTGAAGGAGGTGAAGGCAAACGACTCTAGTAGTTCACCGTAGCACGAAGAGTCGCTTCGAAACGGTCCGGCCTTTCTTCGAGATGCTTCAAACGAACAAACATCCTCTGCAAGAGATGCAACATCGTTGTTCATGGAGCGCTGAATGAAACACGGGGCATGGGTTTGACAGGGTGATGTCTGTTCCTGAAGGATGTGGAGATGTTGTCATTGAGCAAGGGCGTATTCCTTAATAGGGTGATCAGTAATCGGGTATAGTCGTCATCAGGGATTCCTGACAACGATCGTCAGGGAGCGAACAACCTCATCGTGAGACAAGGAGTTGAGATGGGTGAGCATGGGGGCGGGTTGGTGAAGGAGTTTATGCATCGCTACTTGGAGGTCGTCTCACCGAAGACGACGGTGACGGCTGTCGCTGAACGAATGAGCGTCAAGCGGATTGGCTGTCTATTGGTCGAGTCGGATGATCCCACCCGAGGGCCGGTTGGCATTCTGACGGAGACGGATCTCGTGCGGAAAGTTCTGGCTGCGGGATTAGACCCCATGGTGACGACGGCGAATCAGGTGATGGTCAGTCCAATCGTGACGATCACGGGGGACCGCACCATGTTGGATGCCAGTCATGTGATGGAAACCAATCATATCCGTCACCTCTGTGTGGCGGAGGCTGGAGAAATTGTCGGGATCGTTTCTGTGAGGGACCTGGTTCGATCGTTCGTGGATGCGGAGAGTGGCCCAGTCAATGATCTTGATCAGGTCTATCGCCCGTTGAGCATCCTGATGGCAACCACACTTGCGACGATTCCGAGCGACGCGGCCCTTCTCACTGCGGCTCAGTTGATGCGCGAGAAGCGGCTTGGATCCTTGTTGACCATGGAGGCGGGCGAGATCGTCGGCATTGTGACCGAGTGCGATCTGGTCCGGAAAGGACTTGCAGTCAATCGTGCAGGAGCGCATACGCACATCAGCGCTGTGATGAGCTCGCCTCTGCTCAGCATTGATGTCAATCGCACGGTCCGTGACGCGAGTAAGGCGATGGCCGAACAGGGCGTGCGACACTTGACCGTGACGGAAAGCGGAAAGATCGTCGGGGTGCTCTCCGTGCGGGATCTCGTGAAAATGGTCTCCGTTCGAGATCGTCCCAGGTTTCTCAGTAAGCCGTCGTAGGCAAGAGAAGCTCATTCCAACAGCATCGCGGTCAGTCGGGGGAGCCAGGGGAGCATCAGCACACCGAGGCACATGGAAAGGGCAACGATCGAGGCCACCAGTTCCTCATCGAGCTGTGCTTCAGCCGCAATGATCAGCGCGCTGACCGCCGAGGGCATCGCGGCGATCAAGAGCACGACCGCTCGTTCCACTCCGGTCAGCCCTAATACCCACACGGCGATCGATCCGAGCAGTAGCCCGCCGCCGATCCTCGTCGCCACACCCACTGTCGCCAGACGAGCTGTTCGCCGGATCGTGGAGAAACTGATTGAGAGACCGAGCACCAGACTGGCAAGTGGCGTCGTCGTGAAGTGCAATGGCGTGAGTAGCTCAATGAGCCTGAGTGGGAGATGTTGCCCTGACAATTTGATGGTAAGGATGCACGCCAGGGCCCATAACGGCGGTGATGACAGGAGACGGATTGCATCTGATCTGCGGGTGGCAGTTTCAGTGCTGTGCCACACCGCGAGACCATAGAGAACAGTCAGGGTCAGCGTCGTTTGGCCGAGATCGAAGAGCACGGCGTATGTCAGACCCTCTTCACCGAATGTGGCCAGTACGACGGGAAAGGCAAAGTAGACAGAGTTGATGGAGCTTGTGACCAAGACGAACCCACCTTGTGTCTCGCGTGGAAGCGACAGGAGGCGGGCCAGCCCCCAGGAGCAGAAGATCATCGGGAGGGTAATAAGGCAGGCAGCTAGAGGGAGTTTCCACGCTGTCGAAGTCAGGGCGACAGGATCAAGCGAAACGAGAATCGTCGCCGGCAGACTGACCGAGAACACAAACGTGGCCAACCGTTCAGCATGCATCTTGGTTAGGATGCCACGGGATCGAAGCAAGATTCCGACGACAAATGTGAGGATGAAGACATGAAGCGACAGTGGCATAGCGGTCGACGAACGAGCAGGCCATGATGCCGTGCTCTCAATGAGAGATGCAATGTCTACGTGGATAGGTATTTCTGAATGCTTGATTCTTCAGCGCTTTAGACTTAGAAGAAGGTAATAGAAGAGGGACCAGGATCAGAGTAGAGACCCTGGCACCATGGTTAGGTGACTGTGATGGCTCCCTTGTTCCATCGATATACCTGATATGGCAAGCAAACCAGATCGTTCCGTACGTCTTTCTAAAGCTACGATCGAGGCTCTGTGGCAGGGTAATGTGGTCGGGGCAATCAACCTCGTGCGAAAGGAGCGGGGTATCGGGATGGCGGAGGCCAAAGAGCTGGTGGTCACGTACATCGGCACACAGCCGGCTCTTAAGAAGAAGATCGATCAGGTGCTCGCCACGGCCAAACGGAGATTCATCGGATGGATAGTAGGAGTTTTGGTTGTAGCGGCTGGTATTGCCTATTTCATGATATGGGGTTCGTAACTCGGTGCAAGAGCCTAACCGGCCTGCTGTGAAACCAACCTTCCGAAACACGACGTGCCGTAATGAGATGGTGGGATGTTCTCATGGGGGCAACATGATACGTGAACGAAGTGCATTGGCCTTGCTTGTCTTGGGTGTGATCATCTCCTGTGCGCTCGTTCCGGCTCGGGTGGAGGCGAAGGTGCAGGTGTTGCCGGAGACGGTGTTGCTCGTGGAAGGCAAGAAGATCAGTGGGCATAAGGGTTTGCTGCATCATCCGGCGGTGAAAGGGGTTGTTGCAGCATTTGAGCATGCAGAAGCGGGCCTACAAAAGGAAGATCTCGATAGGCTGATGCAGTTTTACGCTCCATCTTACGACTATCATGGGTTGAAACAAGCGGACGTTCGGCGGGTGTGGAGCGAAGTGTTCGAGCACTACAAGGCCCTCGAGTCCCTACATTTGTTTTCCGACATCAAGATACTGAACGTGGAGGGGAACCTACGAGTAGAGGTGACCTGCACGGGGGGGTTGTACGGCACCGATCAGCAGAGCGGAAAGAGAGTGACACTCGACAGCTGGTTCCGCGAGGTCCACTATTTGGTCAAAGATGGTGAGACCTGGCGATTCCTGGGGAATGCCGGCGAGGTGCCGGCGGCAGCCCCTTTTGCATCGGCTCCTCACCATCCGCTGTTCTGAGAGACCGCATCAATTCCGGTGCATGGCGTGACTAAGCCGACGAAATCCAAGACGCGCCGTTCCGCAGGCAAGACCGCACCGTCGTACCTCGTTGCTCGAATCTCGAAAGCGAATGACGCTTCACCCACTCGGAGCGATACGAGAGCAAAGCGGGAGGACTTCTCAATATCCAATTAGGCATGCCGGCGGCGAGCAAGAATCGCCGGCATAACTGCAAAGAGCAGGAGCGCCGCGTAGTAGGCAGCGCCTGACACAGGATCTCGGTTCAGGAACACCTCGGCTGCCGATATCCCGCGTAGCCATATTCCTACGGCCAGATCGGCTACCAAGACAAGGCCCAGGGCAATGAAGCCGACGCACAGCGCAGAAAATTGCCGAGTATCAAACCTGCGACGGACTACCCATCTGGCTGCGGCGACGATGACGCCGAGCATCAATGGCATTTCCAGCAGTTCTGCCGTTCTCTCACCAAGCATCGGAACGATGAGAAGGACTCGTCCAATTCCCAGCAGGAACCCCGCCCCGAACACCAAGAGAAAGTAGAACACCGCTGCGCGCAGGATCTGCATGGGCCAGTCAACCCGATGTCTCCCAAGCATATACGACTACCAAGGTTTCGGAAGTGTTTCGTATCAGATGACCGTTTTCAGTGTTGAATGACCGGCTCCATCACAAATTCAGCTTTAGCTTGCGTCCGCCTGAGATGATGAACCCATTCTGTTGGTAGAAGCTCAGGGTTCGATCAAATTGCGGCAACGGCGGTGTAGTCACTTCGAGACGTGTCCACTCTCGTTGATGACCGATCGCCTTGGCTTCTATCAGCAATGCTGAGCCGACCCTCTGAGAACGGTATGCTGACCGGACATAGAACTCCGGGATCGTCCCATACATGCCTTCGGTATACAGTGCGTAGCTTTCATACAGAGAAAGGAATCCAACCGGCTTGGAGTCCAGTTGCGCAAGTAACACGGTGTACAGGCCTTCCTTCATCCACGCACGAGCGCGATCAACCGTGTCGGCATGATCAAAGCCAAAGCTCTTGTCGTTTACCGCTGCCATGATGTCATGCAAGAGTTCGCCGACCATTGTGGCAATGGCCTCCGCATCATGTGTGTCTGCACGAGTGATGTGAAGCATCATATGGTCTAAAGGTGCAAGGCTACTGCGTACGTTTGGACTCGTCAACGATGAAACCTTGCTGCACAGTTCGAGATCGCCCTGTGCTCGCAGTTCTTATTCTTGTACTCGGATCATTTCTCCTATGAGTTTCACCGTGCTGTGTTCATTGAGATGTTGCGAATTACAGCAGAAGTCCGGGTGTTCCCCTTGCGGGCTTTCGTGCTGAAGCTGTTTCCCTATTTCCCACCACTTCTTGAGGATTTCGCTCCAGACCATGACGGAAGAGAGCCTCGGCTCACTTTTTTCTCACTGCATCAACCGAATAGAGTCACCCGATGGGCCGGATTGAAATCAGGCCTTATTCACAGACAAATCGGCCATCAATAGCCCGATCGTGCGCAGCACTGTTTCACTTCGATACAGTTGAGGCTATTCGACACAGGCCTCATCTTATTCCTGTCGTGCTTCGGATCTCCGATCTAGACTTGTGTGTGTACACCGAAGAGAGTAGCTTGTGTTGCCGGTGCAGCATCTGGATATCATCCATTGGATAAGTCTCTTCTCCATGATATAGGCAGCTGCCACTCATGGAGCCGACGTTTACGTCACGCGTTGGAGGGAAACCACATCCCTATCCAGAGAAAATTTTATTGTGGGCGGACATCTGTATGACGACGCATGTGGCTCCGGCTGGAGACCGGCCATTACGCAAGTTGCTCTCCTGCTGAGCCTCATGGCCCATTCAAACGGATGTGGGATGCCTGATCTTGAAAGTCTCATTTCCGAATCGCGTGGGTGAGAGTACTGGTAACTAGCCGGGGGGACTCTCAGTTTGACCCATGATTCCTTATTGGAGGAAGTTGCCGTATGATCGATGTGGGCCGTTTCTACGAAATGCAAGCACTGAAGTATCTTGACGATCGAGATCAATCCCGTGTCGGAGTCGAGCTCGTGGAGCGTTGGGCACGATCGCTCCCGTTTGGGACTCCTGTCGTCGAAATCGCCTGCGGTGGAGGGTATCCCATTACGCAGGTCCTCGTGGAGGCTGGCCTCGCGGTATGGGCGATCGATACCTCACCCACATTGCTGAGACAATTTCGATTGCGTTTCCCCACAATTCCCACGCAATGCGCGTCGGCTCTGGAGAGTAACTATTTTGGGCGGACGTTCGAGGCGGTCCTCTCGATCGGTCTCGTGTCCTTTCTTCGGGAGGACGAGCAGTTGGCCCTCCTTCATCGGATCTCGGAGATTCTCGAGCCACGCGGGCGGTTTCTCTTCACCGCGCCCGTCGAAACCGGAACCTGGCAGGATGTCACCACCGGTCTCGAATGCTGGTCACTTGGTCGAATCGCGTACACGCGGGCTCTCCAGCACCTAGGCTTTCGCATGATCCGCACGCATGTCGATGAAGGTGAAAATAATTACTATGAAGCCGAAAAGATCGGTGGCCCGGTGTGGTGAGACGAAGCCCATCTTACCTGTGAGCGCAGGTTCGCCATACGGCCACTCGCCGCTAACCGTCGGCGTTAGGCCTTGTGAGTGAACGTAGCACAGGTGGTAAAGCCTGCCGAGATCGATACAGCTCGCCTTCGACTGCGGCAGTGGCGCGCAGCTGATCGAGAACCATTCGCTGCCTTAAATGCCGACCCAACGGTCATGGAGTTCTTTCCCGCGCTGCTGAGCCGTGCAGAAAGCGATGCCTTGGCCTCTCGTTGTGAAGGTCTGATTGCTGAACGTGGCTGGGGTTTGTGGGCTGTAGAAACGAAAAATGGACGGGAGTTTCTCGGCTTCGTGGGTCTGCATCGGACGGCACCGGAGTTGCCGTTTTCGCCCGGTATCGAGATCAGCTGGCGATTGGCTGCACGACATTGGGGCAACGGCTACGCGACCGAAGCGGCATGTGCCGGACTTCGCGTTGGCTTCACACAACTCCACTTTCCAGAAATCGTGGCATTCACGGCTGTGGACAATAGCAGGTCATGTGCTGTGATGGTCCGAATCGGTATGCGTCACACGGGCGAGTCCTTTGAACACCCGAAAGTTCCGGTGAGCAGTCCGCTGCGCACGCATTGCTTGTATCACATCACGCGTGAGCAATGGGAAGCTAATGACGCCTGACAGTACAATGCGTGCGAGTCGGATTTGCGACACAGCGGCTCGCCGTGCTGAATTGTCAGAGTGATCCCCTTCAAGATGGGCAGTTCTTCGGACCCCATCGGAAATGATTGATGGAGATCAGGTTCAGTGATGAGGAATAGGACTCAGCCCTCGGTCCCTAATCCTCGATCCCGTGAATCTATTCATACCGCAAAGCGGCGACTGGTTCGAGTTTTGCGGCTTGATTGGCCGGATAGATCGTCGCCAAGAAGCTGATCAGGATGGCAGAGCCGGCTACCAGAAGCACGTCTTCCGCCAGCACATGAACCGGAATGGTCGAGATTTCGTAGACGGTCTGGTCGAAGGTCCAAAACGTTTGCACCAGCCACAGAAAGGCATAGCCCAACGGAATGCCGACGGCCGTCCCCGCGACGCCGATGATCAGCCCATTCAGCATGAAAATCCGCCGGATGCTGCGCTTGGTCGCGCCCATCGTCTTGAGAATGGCGATTTCTTTTTGTTTCTCCGTCACGATCATCGTCAACATGCTCACAATGTTGAATGAAGCGACGATCGTGATGAGGATAAGGAGCAAAAACATGATCGTCTTCTGCAGCTTCAGGGACGAGAAAGTGTTTCGATTTGTCTGCATCCAGTCTCTGGCCGCGTGGCTGAATCCCAGCTCCTGTTCGATCTGGGAGGCGATGTCTCCGGCACGGAACACATCCGCCACCTTGATCTCGATCCCGGTGACACTCGCACCCAGGTTGAACAAGTGCTGCGCCTCTCCAATCTCGATGTAAGCAAGCGAAGAATCGTAGTTGTACATTCCCGAAGAGCACAGGCCCACCACGGCGAATGTTCGCATTTTTGGCACCATGCCCATCGCACTGATCGGTCCGGTGGGAGAGACGACGGTGATCGTATCGCCCACGCCCACCCCTAATTTAAGTGCCAGCTCCTTGCCAAGAATAATGCCTGGCCGTTCAACGGTGCGCAGTTCGCCGTGAGAGGCATCGTTCGGAGCCTGCATCGCTTTCACCGGAGTGAGGAGGTCGAGCAAGCGTCCCGCCGTGATGTTTCTGGCAAGGTCGGTGACAGTGGCTTCTCGTTTTGGATCGATCCCACGCAAGATGATGCCTTGGACCCCGCTTTGTGAGGTGAGCAACACTTGGCGGAACACGAACGGTGTGGCAGCGACAACCTCCGGTACCGTCTGGATCTTCTCGGTGAGGCGGTCATAGTCGCTCATGTGTTCTTTCATCCGCTCTTGGACGATGATATGGGCCGTCGTGCCGAGAATCTTGCTCTGAATATCCTCCTGAAAGCCGGTCATGATGCCGACCGCACCGATCAGTGCCGCCACTCCCAGTGTGATGCCGGCCACCGATACGAACGTGTTCAGCGAAATCGTCCGATTGCGGCGCTTGGCGCGCAAGTAGCGCAGGCCGATGAAGATTTCATAGGGCAGGGTCACGAGTGCTCCGGTCAGAGGTGAGGGAAGAGGATTCCATCACGGGCAGGGGTTTGATCCATGAAGACCATCTATAGCCCAGGCATAAGTCAGGAGATTGCCATAATAGGGGACTAAGCACAACTAACCGAAAAACCAAAATTATGCAGCAAATAGTTTCCAGATGCAGCATCATGCCATCGACCGCTGATCAGCATTTTTCGCGGTGTACGGACAAAGGATTGAACCTGTTCGTGTAAAGGGATCTCTGCAGTGACGGTACTCATGGTCGTCCTCCTTTTCGATCTTCTCATCGAGGGTGCGGCCTATGGGGTTGGGTCGTACACCCCTAGATATAGGATGTCCTCAAGAGATAATCGGGAGGCAGTCGATTCATGAGGCTCACTGAATATCGGGTGGAAATCTATGGAGACGGGAAGAAGTCTTTTCTGGTAGACTCCTCCCATTATGGCGAACGAAATTCAATGGGAGGTTGATCTTCCCAAGAAGGCTCTGGAAGCGCTGTTAGAGGGTAACCGCAATAAAGCAATTGAACAGGTTCAGCTTGAGCGAAACCTCAGCCGAGAAGATGCTCGAGAACTGGTGGCATCCTTCATTCTCTCACAACCTTCGATGATGGCGAGCATGAGAATGGTGGAGAGCCGTGCAGGCACCCATTGGGGACTCCTGCGCTGGTTTATCCTGCTTCAAGCGATTGCGGTCGCGATCGGATACTTCCTCTTTTTCAAAGATCAATGGTAGGCACCCAGCCGCTCGCACCATTGTAATCGGGCCTTCACGCCTTGCCGGGTAGAGCTTGCCCGACTGTGGGGTCTGTCCTGCCGCTTTGACCCCTCCGGAGAACTCGCCGTGATCATTCCGGGATTCGTCTTTGCCGTCACCGCAGCAGCAATCGTTCTCGTAGGAACCAGACTCTCCCACCATGGAGATCGAATCGCCGAATTGACCGGTTTGGGTCGGGTGTGGATCGGTGCGGTCCTGATGGCGGGTGCGACGTCTTTGCCGGAAGTATTCACGACCATGAGCGCAGGGTGGATGGACGCCCCGGATCTTGCAGCCGGCAACCTTTTTGGCGCCGGCATGAGCAACATGTTGACACTGGGGCTTATCGATCTTCTCTATCGTCACAAGCGCGTGTGGCAACAGGCGGCTTTTGGACATACGCTGACGGCGGCACTCGCCATGGTGTTGACGGGTCTCGCGGCGTTTTTTGTGCTGTTACGAATCGATGTCGTCCGTCTCGGCGTGGGTATTGAGAGTTTGGCGCTTCTGACTCTCTATGTTCTTGGCATGAGATTGGTCTTTCGCCAAGAGGATATGACCCGTCGTCAGCTCGAACATCAAGTCGTCGTCAAGTCCATTGCTGATCCCGGGCAGCCCAGCATGGAGGGAAGTCGCCGCAACGAACTTCGCCGGGCCCTGTGGGGATTCTCCATCGGTACCCTGGCACTGTTGATCGCCGCCCCCATCTTAGCCTGGTCTGCTGGGCGGATCGCAGAAGAAAGCGGCATCACGGCGACCTTTATCGGGACCTCACTGGTGGCGATTACGACCTCATTGCCGGAACTGGTCGTCTCGATTTCGGCGATACGATTGGGTGCGTTCGATCTGGCCGTCGGTAATCTCTTCGGCAGCAACGCCTTCAATATGGCAGCGTTTTTCTTTGCTGATCTCGCCTATCAACAGGGAGGACTTTTGAGTACCGTCAGTTCCACTCATGCACTCACAGCCCTGTGGTCGATCGTCATGATGAACATTGGGTTAATGGGGATCATCTACCGCGCGGAACGACGGTTTAGACTGATCGAGCCGGATAGCTTGCTGATGATCATTGTCTATATCCTGGGCCTCTGGCTGCTCTTTAACGGATGATGAGCAGGTTGATGAGAAGACCTGTCAGCTGCATTCTCGTGTCGCTTTCAATCGTGTGAGGCATGAAACATAGGGGGCCAACCGTTTCAAGTTTCGAGTCTCCTGTTTCAGGTCTGAGGTTTTTGATTGCTGGGCAACTTGAAACGTTGAATGTGAAACCTGCAATTCAGGATCGAAGGTGCGAGAGGCGAACAATGACCTACCAGAGCGTGTGTTTGGCGATAAAATTTCAGAAGACATACCGATAACCCCTCTTTGCACCTCTCATTCTTCCTGTTGCATTTGGCCACCATGATGCTCCGCTCACGTGGCATTACGCTACAGCGAACAGCAGACAGATGCCTCCTAGCATGCATTCCGCTTGGCATGCACCCTGCTGAGAATTGAGGGGGACGAGACGTATGGATAAGACATCGCAGGTAACGAATGGGAGAGTGAACGCGAGAGCCTGGTATGCCCGGTCGGCAGAAGCACTGGCTGAGGAACTCCAGGCGGACCTCAATTGTGGCGTGCCGATCGATGCTGCGGCACGCCGGTTGGCACAAGACGGCCCCAACGAGTTACCCGAAGCTCCACCTCCCTCCTTGCTGAAACTTTTTCTTTCCCAATTCGCCAGTCTGATCGTGTGGGTGCTGATCGGGGCTGCCATAGTCTCCGGCTTGTTGGAAGACTGGATCGATGCAGCGGCGATTCTCGCCATTGTGTTTTTCAATGGGGTGCTGGGGTTTGTGCAGGAATTTCGAGCCGAGCGATCGCTGGCAGCACTGCGCAAGATGTCGGTGTCCCTGGCCCGTGTCATCCGCGAGGGCGCACTGCGGTCCATCCCGGCTCGAGAATTGGTCAGGGGAGACGTGGTTGTTCTCGAAGCCGGGGACCGGATTCCAGCCGATGCACGTTTGGTTTACACGACGAATTTCCAAGCGCAAGAGGCCTCCCTCACCGGCGAATCGACACCTGTGCAGAAACAGGCAGAGCGGCTTGAGGCAACCGATGTTCCCTTGGCCGATCAGCGCAACATGGTCTTCATGGGCACCGTGGCCGTCTCCGGTAAGGCTCGTGGACTGGTGGTGGCGACCGGTCTGGGTACGGAGCTGGGTCGGATCGCCGCTCTGATTCAGAAGGCCGCTGAGGCGGAGCGTACTGAAACGCCGTTGCAGCGACGATTGGAACAATTCGGCTCGACACTTCTGTGGCTTGCGCTCACGGTTGTCGCAATCGTCTTCGTGCTCGGCTCCCTCCGGGGAGAACCGCTGGTGGAGATGTTTCTCGTCTCGGTCAGCCTGGCGGTGGCAGCTGTGCCGGAGGGACTTCCCGCGGTCGTGACGATTACACTGGCGTTGGGTGTCACGCGGATGGCTAAGCGACATGCGCTGATTCGTAAACTTCCTGCCGTCGAGACACTCGGTTCCGCCACCGTGATCTGCACAGACAAGACCGGTACATTGACGAAAAATGAAATGACGGTGACGAAGTTAGTGGTCGGTAGCGAAACATTCGAGGTCACCGGCGAGGGGTATGAACCGGTGGGACACATTCGTGAAACGTTAAACGTGAAACGTGAAACGACTTTCGAAGACCCCTCACGCCTGCCGTCTGGGCTGCGGCAGTTGTTGGAAGCGGCGGTGCTGTGTAACGGCGCGACGTTGCAACAAGAGAACGGGACCTGGCGGATCATCGGTGATCCGACAGAAGGGGCGTTGCTCGTGGCCGCCGCAAAGGCCGGTCTCACGAAGGCTGAATTGGAGGGCCAAGGATCATTGGAGAGGGAAATCCCGTTTGATGCCGAGCGGAAGATGATGACGATCGTCCGCCGAACAGAGCAAGGCCGTCAGGCGTACAGCAAAGGAGCACCCGATGTCTTACTAACACGCTGTGCCGCGCGTATCACGCGCGAAGGACGGACCGAGGCACTTGATGAGACACATCGGCAACAGATCAGCGACGCCAATGCGTCGTTGGCTCAGCACGCTCTCCGGGTCCTGGGCGTCGCCTATAGGCCTCTCGGCTCGCAGGTGCTTGCGGATGAAGACGTTGAGCGCGATCTGATTTTTCTCGGGCTCCTCGCGATGAAAGATCCCTTGCGGTCTGAAGCAACAGAGGCAGTGCGTCTCTGCCGGCAAGCCGGCATCAGAACCGCCATGATCACCGGTGATCACAAGGAGACCGCAGTCGCGATCGCTCGCGAGCTCGGCTTGCAACGCAATGACGACATGGCCTTGTCCGGTGCTGAGCTTGATGGTCTCACCGACGAGCAATTGATGCAGCAGGTCGAGCGCGTGACGGTGTATGCCCGGGTGTCTGCCGAGCATAAGCTCCGGGTTGTCCAGGCCTGGAAGCGAAACGGGGCGATTGTCGCCATGACCGGTGATGGGGTCAATGACGCGCCGGCGATTAAGGCCTCGGATATCGGTGTGGCGATGGGTCTTGCCGGAACCGATGTGACCAAAGAAGCCTCGGACATGGTCGTGACGGACGACAATTTTGCCTCGATCGCCGCCGCGGTCGAGGAGGGGCGGGGTATCTTCGACAACATCAGAAAGACGGTGCATTTTCTGTTGTCGTGCAATATGAGCGAGGTGCTCGTCATGCTGTTTGCGACCCTGTTCGGCTTGCCGCTTCCGCTCCTGCCGATTCACATTCTATGGATGAATCTCGTGACGGATGGTTTCCCAGCGCTCGCCCTGGCGGTCGATCCGAAAGCGCCGGATCTGATGCAACAGCCGCCGCGGAAGACAGAGGCGCGCCTACTCGAAAGTGGCAGGCTGTGGGCCATCGCCGGAGAAGGGCTGCTGTTGGCGGTGATCGCTCTGAGCGCGTTCTCGCTGAGTTTGTTTATCTGGCAGCAGCCGATCGACCAGGCTCGAACGGTGACGTTTACCGTGATGGTTGCTGCTCAGTTAGTGCATGCCTTCAATTGCCGGAGCGACCGCTGGTCGTTATTCCACGTGGGGGTGACAAGCAACCGTGCGCTCCTCTGGGCGGTGGGGGTATCGGTTGCCTTACAAGTCGGCATTCTGACGATTCCGTTCATGGAGCCTATCTTCAAGGTCTCGCCGCTCCCGATTGAAGACTGGGAACTAATGGCGGCCATGGCGCTGCTTCCTTTGGTCATCGTCGAAGCGGTGAAATGGCTGGGACGGCGGCGAGGGGTGAAGGGCTAGAATGTTGATCATATGGTGTGGCTGTCTAATAGAGCTGCAGCATCATCGGCGGGTTTTGTCTCCTAACTCCTTGAGCAATTTGAGCTGCTTGTGCGCTGATGGTGTCTGAACGAATAGGTTGATCGAGACTCGCTTGCCCGAAGACGTAAGCATTGGTATGTGGTACGATGAGTTTGATATGAGTCTGAGAAACGTCATGGCACTCTATCGCATGGCCAGGACAAAGAGTTTGGTGTGCGTAGTGCTCCTACTCTCTGTTTGTGTGCTCGTGCAGGTGCTTGGAGCACCAATCTCGATGCTCGATCAAAGCACCTGCGATATTTCGAGGGCCTCTCTCTCTGAAGGATTCTCGCTTCCAGCGATGGTGCTTGATCCAGAGGCGAGGGGCCTTCCGTGTCCCCCCCGCAAGGAATATCAACCTTCACTTCATTCTCAGGTCTTCGCAACAACGATCTTTCATCCTCCTGTCCAAGCTTAGCCACCATTCGCAGTCCATCGTACTCAATTTTAATCCAGCGGGAGTTCCCCCGCTGTGAAGGCGGGGTGAAAGTTGGGCCCTGCGTAACAGGACGATCCCCGTTCGTAATTTATTTGGGAACTACGCCTGTCTAGGGGGGATATATGGTGCGATCCGCTCATTCTGAGAAAGAGGAGGTGATTCTCCTCGCTTCTCTTTTCGTCTTTGAGTCGTCTCTTGTGATTATGGCAATGGCCATGAATCTGAGAGGCGAGAGACCGTTCGCAGTATTTCTCTCAAGAGGGTCAGGCACGGCGTTTCTCTGTGCCATCGTCGCCTTCTTCATTGCTTGCTGGGTTATTGTTCACCGCTATCTGTTCAACAAACAATTGCCCTCGTGTCGTGTCAACTTGGTTGTGATGACCAACCTCGTTACCGTGCTGCTTCTTGTGCTAATGGGCGAGGTTATCGTTCGAGCTAGTTCTCAGAGCTACTTGGATGGCGAAGCATTTATGGGCGTGGTCTTGAAGCCAAGGAATTGGGAACAGGCTAAACAGCGCACGCGGCAGATTCTTGAGAGTGAAGACCGCGAGTATTCCCTTATGCTCCATGATGACCGATTGGGTTGGACTGTCGGACCGAACCGGTCTGGCTTCAGGGTGGGGGTTCCTTATAGGATTAATGCGGAGGGAGTTCGTGTTTCATATGATGAGGGTTCGCTTCCCACAGTCGACGGGAAGACGAAAATTTCCATCATCGGTGACTCCTTCACCTTCGGCGATGAGGTGAGATATGAGGAGACATGGGGATATCACTTAGATCAACTGCTTGGTAAAAAAATACAGGTGCTGAACTATGGAGTTCCTGGATACGGCCTAGGTCAGATGCTTCTACGGTACGAGAAAGATATTGCTCGGTCGAACCCGAACGTGGTGATTCTCGGTTTCATCGATAATGATCTCTTCCGCACCATGACAGTCTATCCTCTCCTGCATGCTCCTAGCTGGGCGGGGCTTGTGTCGAAACCTCGTTTCGCTCTACAGGGCGGAAAACTGACGATCATTAATGAGTGTCATCATGACATGGAACAATTCTTTTCACGAGGTTCAATCTCTGAACTTCCCTTCGTGGAATATGACAGAGCCTATCAGGCAAGTGACTGGGAGCAACGTTGGCATCATGTTTCCTACCTCGCTCGACTGTTCATGAGCCTGGGTTCTTCCGCGTCGGTCTTGACGGCAGACATTTCTGATAAGGTTCTTGTGTCGCTCAATGCAGCGATATTGAAGAGGTTTGCAGAGTCGGTCATTTCCAGGGGGGCCGTTCCTCTTATCATATATTTCCCTAGTTTGAATAACTTTAACCAAGGGAGTTCATACTCGTTCCTGGCCAAGCGAGTGCTGCAAGAGGCTGGGTTTCCACACTTAGACCCCACACCTTGTTTGCTGGAGGTTCCTCTCTCTGTGCGGTTCGCACCGGGTAATCATTACTCACCACAAGGTAACGCAGCGGTCGCGGAATGTCTGGTCGATGCTGTTCGTGAGGCGATAGACAAGCCATTCGGTGGTCGGACATAGATAATATGACAGCGGAGAGGCGACGCCGCAGCCGGAAAAGATCTCCTGTGCTTGGAGAACGGTTCTAGGCATGTCTTGAGTCATGTCATCCTCATGCGGAGCTGAACGAGCTTGGAAGATCGATGGATCGGGAATAGGAGGGGGTATGAGCAATATCCTTGGAGTATCAGCATTTTATCATGATAGCGCGGCGTGCCTGATTCGCGACGGCGAGATTGTTGCTGCGGCCCAGGAAGAGCGGTTTACCCGAAAGAAGCACGATCCGGGTTTCCCTTCTCACGCAGTGGCCTACTGTATGAAGGAGGGTGGAATTACGCTGCGCGATCTCCGGTATATCGTCTTTTATGATAAGCCGCTCGTGAAATTTGAGCGGTTGCTCGAAACCTACTTGGTCTTTGCCCCGAAGGGCCTGCAGTCATTTGTCGCGGCCATGCCGGTGTGGCTGAAAGAAAAGTTGTTTCTCCGGAATCTGCTGGCCAAGGAATGCATTGCCCTGGGTCCAGAGATGAAAAAGTCCGAACTCCCACCGTTGTTGTTCGGCGAGCACCATGAGTCGCATGCGGCCTCAGCGTTCTATCCGTCGCCCTACGACAAGGCAGTCGTGCTCTGCATGGATGGAGTCGGGGAGTGGGCCACGACGTCGGCTTGGCTTGGTGAAGGCAACTCACTCACACCGCTGTGGGAAATTCCGTTCCCTCATTCCCTGGGGCTCCTCTATTCAGCTTTCACATACTACACCGGGTTCAAGGTCAATTCCGGCGAATATAAGGTGATGGGCTTGGCCCCCTATGGCGAACCGAAATATGTCAAGGCGATCTATGACCATGTGCTTGACCTCAAACCCGATGGGACATTCCGGTTGAATATGGACTATTTCAACTACTGCACCGGATTGACCATGACGGGTGGCAAGTTCGATGAGGTGTTTGGCGGGCCCCCGCGAAAGCCTGAAAGTAAGTTGACCCAACGGGAGATGGACCTGGCCCGTTCGATCCAAGAAGTCACGGAAGAAGTGATGCTCCGTGTGACCAGGACCCTGCACAGTGAAACCGGGGTCGACTATCTCTGCATGGCCGGCGGAGTGGCGCTCAATTGCGTAGGGAATGGGCGGATCTTACGCGAGGGTCCGTTCAAGGGGATCTGGATTCAACCTGCGGCTGGGGATGCGGGTGGGGCGGTCGGTGCGGCGTTGACGGCCTGGCACCGGTACGATGGTCAGCCAAGGCTCACGACGGGCGTTGACCGGATGAAGGGGAGTTATCTGGGGCCGCGACATACGAATGCCGAAATCGAGCAGTTTCTTACGAAGGTTGAGGCGCCGTATGAATTACTGGATGACGATCACCTTTTTGACCAGGTAGCAAAGGATCTGGCGGAGGGGAAAGTGGTGGGGTGGTTGCAAGGTCGGATGGAGTTTGGGCCACGGGCGTTGGGCGGTCGAAGCATCCTTGGTGATGCTCGCAATACAAAGATGCAGTCCGTGATGAACCTGAAGATCAAGTACCGTGAGTCCTTCCGACCCTTTGCTCCTTCGGTCTTGCGGGAACGGGTGTCTGATTATTTTCAGATGAACACGGATAGTCCCTATATGCTGCTGGTGGCGCCGGTGCAGGAAAAGCGACGGTTGCCGCGGCCTGCCGAACAGACCGGTCTCTGGGGAATCGATCTGTTGAACGTTCCGCGCTCCGACATTCCCGCCGTCACCCATCTGGACTACTCCGCTAGGATTCAAACGGTCCACGAGGAGACCAATCCTCGGTACTATTGGCTGCTCAAGGCCTTTGAAGCGCACACTGGCTATCCCGTGTTGGTTAATACATCCTTCAACGTTCGTGGAGAGCCGATTGTGTCCACACCGGAGGATGCCTATCGATGCTTCATGCGAACGGAGATGGACGTGCTCGTACTGGAAAACTGTGTTTTGTATAAAACTCAACAAAAGCCGTTGGAGAACGATACGAACTGGCAAAAAGAATTCGAGCTGGATTAGGAGACGGCACAATGGATCGACCGAATCATCAAGCCACCGACAAGGAGTTAGGCCAGTTCGGCCTTCTGGTTGGTGGCGCATTTGCAGTGATCGGGCTGTGGCCTGTCGTGTTTCGGGGGGAGTCACTGCGCTTGTGGGCGATGGTTCTCGGAGGCCTACTCATTATCCTGGGTGGGACTGTACCGCAAAGCCTGAAGCCGGTGCATCGGGGTTGGATGAAGATCGGCCATGTTCTGGGGGCGATCAATACGAAGATTATCTTGGGAATCGTCTACTACGGGCTCATTACCCCCATGGGGCTGGTGATGCGATTTATGGGCAAGGATCCGATGCATCGCGTTCTGGATAAGAAGGTCATAACCTATCGAGTCGTGAGAGCTCCTCGGCCACGTCAACATATGCGCAACCAATTTTAAGACTCTCCAACAAAAGGAGCAGGTATGGGTGAATTCCTGACCGAGTTGTGGGCATTCATGAGGGAACGGAAGAAGTTCTGGTTGTTACCGATCTTTATGGTGCTGTTGGTGCTGGGGACACTGATTGTCCTCACACAGGGGTCAGCAGTCGCGCCTTTCATTTACACGTTGTTTTAGACCAGATTGAGACCATGTTTGTTAGGGTCTGTCACCAATTACTTTATCTGGATTCACAGAGCCATACAGTTATGATCGGCCACCTCACAGGTCGAGGAGAGCCTGACAATCTACGCCACCCGCGATGTGCCTGGCGATCCCAGGAGTTTTTATCTCACGCCAGGCACATGACCTTAACGGAGCCGATACCCTGCAGCTCTGCATTAATAACGCTGACACGATCGTCTCCGACAACGTTTTTGGGGCCGCTGAACGAGTGATCCAGCTTCTGCAACAAGTGGGCAAGGCCATCGCCACCCTACCCAAATCAAACAGAATAACCACATGCGAAGAGGATAAAGGCTCTGTACAGAGCACACGGCACTTGATCGAGATATTTTAAGCTAGGCCCAAGCAGTTCTGCGCCATCGCTACTCGCTACGACACACATACTGCAACCTTATCGGTTCCATCGCACTCTGACTTCCTGAAATCAGAGAATGGCGTTCACGCCCAACCACTTTTAAAGCGGACCACGCAGGGGCCAGTGTCCATGGTTCAGACATGGGGAGCAGTGGGATGATTGGTCAGTCGGATTCCGAAGTGCTCCTTCGTAGTCGAAAAAAGGGAGGGATTGCAGAAAACTGAAGGGATGAATTACCGTATGGTGGGAAAGCTTCAATCGAAAGAATAGTAAACGGTAGTTTTGTACCAGAATGAGGATGTTGGGAACAACGGACAAAACCAACGCTCAGAACACATATTTGTCCAATGCTCCCCGCGTGTCACCGCAGGCACAATAGGCATGGCGACGATGCAAAATACGCTCAGGAAGAGCCACATAATTGCTGATCGGACAGCAACGGTGAGCCGCCTGGAAGAGGTGGTTGCGACGTCGGATGAGTTCGATCAGGTTGTGGCGCAGGCCTTGCCGATTTTGTTGGATCGGGCTGCGGGTTATACAAAGCGATTCTTGAGAGAAACCGGTCAGTGGAACGACGACATCGAACATGAGAAATTTGCGCTACGGTGGGGATCTGAATATTTGGAACGTTTTCTCGTCTGTGGACGAACGGAAGTCCCGTGCCGGCCTTTATTCCTGTTCGATTCGTTGGTCGCGAAACAGCATAGCAAACCGGAACCGTTTTGCTATCACCCGGATCTGCTGAAACCGCTTGGGCGATTTCTCGATGGATTGGTCGCACGGGCGGTGGTCAGCCGAGATGCCTTGATTGCGTTGTACCATCACTCCTATGGATGGGGTGCAGGGGATGTCATCGCCGTCACCGGGCTCAATGGGCTTGAGAGCCAACGCATCTATAAGAACTTTCGTCGGTGGCGTGAGAGCGGCTGGCAGCGCACGGTGGATGAGATGGGTTTGACGAAAACGGAGCTGGTGGAACTGGAGAACCAGCGGCAGCGCCAGCGGCAGCGGTTCAACAGCGAGGCCGAGCGGCTGATCCGCGTGGCACAGGGGCATTATCGAAAGAGCGAACCGGATCACTATCCCTGTTTATCACGCTCTCAATGGAGCGAGATGTTCTCTCAGGGATACGGGTGCGATTATCGGATTTGGCATTTGGCACTCTGTTTGGACTGCATGCAGACGGCCTGGGGATTGGGATCCAGCGAGTCGTCTGGTGAAAAACCGCGTTTGGAGTTGCAGGTGCGGCCGTAAAGACTGAGGCTCTGCTGTCCCACGGTTGTCGTGTCCCCGTGAATACGTCAAATAGTAAAGAGGAGCGGAGGAGGATATATGGTTCAGGAAGAGGATCTGGAACTCTATCGATCGCAACTCCTTGACTTGAGGAGCGAACGACCGAGCCACTCAGTTCGTGGCCTGTTGGATCCTATACAGGTGTATGTCAATGAGCGACGCGTGGGTGAACTGAAAGGAGCGGAGATCGAGGCGACACTGCATGTGCACGGTGTCGATCATATTGAAACGGTACAGCTTCGGACCGAAGACGGGCAGTTGCTGGGTGGGCTGGTCGCTCCCGAGTCTGGGTTTCGGACGGCTCGGGTGCAGTTTTCAGCTGATACGGTCGAGCTCTGCGTCCAAAATACGGTGCAGGGCGGGTCGCTCAGGGCGGTGTTCATTCCGGCCCCAAGTTTCTGGAATCGAACCTGGACCCTCCTCGCCGACGTTGCGGACAGATGGATGGTCCGGCGTCCGGCGTCCACGATGGCGTATGGAATCCGAACGGTAGCCTTTACGCAAGTGCTCTTGGCGACTGCCGTCATCGGCCTCGTGGCTGACCGTGTCATGATCTGGATCGCACCAGAGCATATTGTGGCGCCGACTGCGCAGGCGGAAGCGCTTCGTACGGCCTCCATCGCCGAAGTAGAACAGTTGGCGAAGCAACTCCGTGAGTTGAGGTTGATGCAAACGAAGGTGGGAGACGCGCTCCAGTCTCAAGAGAAAGGAATGACGTTGCTCCACCAAACCATGGCCAGACTTTCGTCTACGCAGGAATCTGTGGCATCCAGTGTCGTGATGGTGAAGGAAGAGATAGAGAAGAGGCAGGAGAGCACTGAGCGTGAGGCAGATCGTCCGGTCCAGCTTCCTGTCGGCAGAGGGGTAGTGGATCAAGAGCAGTTTGAAACAGCGATTCACGGTCTCGCCGCAGACAACGAACGTTTATCCAAGCAAATCGCCGGTCTGGAGGAGCACAACCGAACACTGACGGCCAAATTGCAAATGGCGATCGCGCATGTCGCGAAAGCTGTTGAGCAGAATCCGGAACGTGTGGTGGCGCGTGAGGCTGATGTTGCCAGAAAACATCAACTCATGCCCGTCGCCGATAGCCGTCAGAACGCGCAGGCGCAACCGTTTCTCTTTTGGGTTACCTTCAGCGAAGGGACGAGTCAAGAGAGTATCGATCAGTGGGTGAATGGGATGAAAGGGCATAAAGGATCCTTGAACGAAGGCTGGCAAGAGGTACAGATCATTCCCCCCCCGGTCCCCCCGGATCTTTTCTTGGAGCAAATCAAAGGGGACAAGATCATCAAAGAGGCTCGACTGAATCACTAAGTCGATGCTCGTCGTGACCGTCACGTTGACGTCTCACGGAGATCGTCATGTGACCAACCATGGGACCGACGAGGAGTCAAGTAATCCCAGAGTGGACATATTGGCGCTGAGCTCATGAACTTTTGTCCGTTGAGTCTGTAAAGAGGTGCTGAGTAACATGACCTTCATGGGTCAGGGGAAGCAGCGGATGATGTGCGGTTCATGAATACACAACAGATCGAACTTCTATTTCGGACAATCAACCCGGTCTCTATTCACCTCACACATTGACGGATGACTCAGTTATCCAGTCGATGATCAGTGTAAGAAAGGACAAGACATGAGAATCGCGCAGGTGTCACCGCTGTGGGAAAGCGTTCCGCCCAAACTGTATGGTGGGACGGAGCGAATTGTGTCGTACATTACGGAAGAGTTGGTCGCAATGGGGCATGATGTGACACTGTTTGCTAGCGGCGATTCAGAAACAACTGCCAAGCTTGAGGCGATTTGCCCGCAGGCGCTTCGGTTGAACACCGGAATATTCAATCGAGATGCTCCGCTGATTATGCAGCAGGAGCGAGCACTTGGCGTGAGCGGGAACTTCGACATCGTACACTCCCATCTCGATTTTCTTGGGTTTCCGGTTGCACGTCGGAATGCCGTCCCCATGGTGACCACTTTGCATGGTCGTCTGGATCTCCCGGAGTTGGAGCCGATTTTTCGTGAGTTTAGCGAAATGCCGCTGGTCTCCATTTCGGCCTCTCAACGTCGGCCGCTCCCTTGGGCCAACTGGGCCGGGACCATCCACCATGGACTGCCACGCAATCTTTACAGCTTCCATCCGAAGAGTGAGGGGTATCTGGCGTTTCTTGGCCGGATTTCCCCTGAAAAGCGCCCGGATCAGGCGATTGAAATCGCGAAGCGGGCCGGTATTCCATTGAAAATGGCAGCCAAAGTCGACCCTGCGGATCGTGTGTACTATGAGGCCGCCGTCGAACCGTTGCTCAATCACCCGCTGATCGAGTTTGTCGGAGAGATATCCGATGCTGAAAAGAACGACTTTGTTGGAAACGCCATGGCGTTGGTCTGTCCTTATGATTGGCCAGAACCCTTCGGTCTGGTGCTGATCGAAGCGCTTGCCTGCGGAACGCCGGTGTTGGCGTATCGACGAGGATCCATTCCAGAAATCATCGATCATGGGTCAACCGGCTTCGTGTGTGAAACCGTGGATGAGATGGTCGAGGCGGTGGGACAGGTACCTCTCCTAGAGCGCCGACGTTGTCGAGCGGCGTTCGACGAACGGTTTACTGCCGACCGGATGGCGCGTGACTATGTCGCGTTGTACGAACGAATTCTTGAAGGCGTAGCCGTGCAAGCTGCCGCGCATAAAGCGAACGGAGGGGGCCGACATGTCTGATGCAGTCATTGACTCACAAGAGACTCACTCTCCTGCTCGTCGTGGCCATGGGTGGGAGTTAGTCAAAACGAGAAATTTCGGATTTCTGTTCGCCGGTCAGACGATCTCTCAAATCGGCGATAGTCTCAATAAGGTGGCATTGCTCTGGTTTGTCTATGAGATGACCGGGTCGGCACTCAAGATGACGGTAGTGGGGCTGCTACAGACGCTTCCTCCCTTGCTGTTTGGGCCGTTGATCGGCGTGTATTTAGATCGCGTCCGGAAAAAACCGGTCATGATCGGTGTGGACCTTCTTCGGACCTTGATGGTTCTCCTGATCCCATTGCTCTACGCAATGGAGGCCCTGACGCTTGATCGGCTCTATGTGTTGGTATTTGCCACAGCGATCTTTTCAACGGTCTTCGGGCCGGCCTTGACCTCCGCTGTTCCATTGATCGTCGCAAAGGATCGGTTGGTGGCGGCCAACGCACTCATGCAAACCACGACGAACGTGGGATTGCTCGTCGGTCCAGCCGTGAGCGGACTGGGGATTGCTCTCATCGGGGCACAAAACGTCCTGTATGTCGATGCAGCGACGTTTTTCTTCTCGGCGTTGTGTTTGTTTCCCATTCAGGTCCATGAAACGCTTAATCGTAACCGCGTAGCCGGCAATGGGTTGACGGGCGGTATTACCAGTGACTTGCTGGCAGGTTTCCGGTTCGTGTTTGTTGAGCAGAAGACGGTCTTGATGCTGATGTTGACGGCCACGCTGTATAGCGTCGGCATCAGTGCTTTCATTTTTCTATTGCCTGTGTTTGCCAAGGAGGTTCTGGGTGTGGGGCCGGTCCAACTTGGTTGGTTGTGGTCGGCTCTCGGCGTG
The DNA here is from genome assembly GCF_047338595.1 of Nitrospira sp. BLG_1. Lineage (NCBI taxonomy): Bacteria > Pseudomonadati > Nitrospirota > Nitrospiria > Nitrospirales > Nitrospiraceae > Nitrospira > Nitrospira sp. BLG_1. The sequence continues at coordinate 78,884 of NZ_JBLFBO010000001.1, read as the reverse complement.
GGGATGTTGCTGGCGTCTCTCAGTCTGACGTCGGTCACGCAGGGAGATGTCTCGTGGCGTTTGCGGTTTATGTCCGGCGCGTTAGCCATCGGTGGGCTTGCCGTCGCGGCGCTCGGGTTTCTCGATGCTCCAGTCGCTGCGGGGGCGCTGATCGCAGTGATCGGAGGCAGCACAGCCATGTTTACCCCGCTGGTGTGGACCATGCTTCAGGAGTTGACGCCGACGCATCTCCTCGGTCGAGTCTTTACGAGCTTCGCAACGGGGGGTATGGCCGCATCGATGGCCGGAATGGCTGGTTTTGGATGGGCGGCTGATACGATTGGTCCGGCGACGTGCCTTGGAGGTATTAGTCTTATTCTCCTCATGACTGCTGCGAGCGCGTGGTTGTTCAGCTTCTACAAGTCGCACGCACAGACCCTGGTCGTTCCTTCGCGCGGCTCCTTTGCCGCGTAGCAGACTGCTGCGCCGTTCGTCACACCGTTGCAGATACTCGCCCAGTTTGAGGTCTGACATGCCGGCAGCCCCCCCCTGAGAATCAGGGGGGGCTCTGAGCTCCGCGCAGATGACAGAACCTCGAGAGCGGGTTACAATGCCTCGCTACACTCCACAGAAGATATATTCACGGGGATAGGTCCCAGGGGGAGGCTTGCGTTATGGCCATGAAGTTTCAACGGGCGATTGTTCTCAGTCTGCTCATGTGCTGGCCGATAGGAACAGGCTCGCAAGCGTCCGACGGACGTGACAAGGAGGGCATGCCGGAAAAAGAGAAGTCGGCCTCGAGCTCGTCACAACCACCAGCTGTCCCTGCTGTAAAAGGTGAGGCAGCGGCCGAGCACAAGGAGATTGTGCCTGAAAAACCAGTAGTACGGCAGCAGCCGTCACCGGCTTCTTCCGACTCTCAACCCACGCCGCACAAGTCGCCAACAGAGACCAAGCCGGCATCTTCGCCTACGATGCCGACCAAGGCTGAAGCCGCGACGGATCGCAAGGAAGGCGTGTCTGAGAAACCGGCCTTGAGCTCGTCACAACCACCAACTGTCCCTGCCGTGAAGGGTGAGGCAGCGGCCGAGCACAAGGAGATTGTGCCTGAAAAACCGGCAGTACGGCAGCAGCCGTCACCGGCTTCTTCCGACTCTCAACCCACGCCGCATAAGTCTCCAGCAGAGACCAAGCCGGCATCTTCGCCTACGATGCCGACCAAGGCTGAAGGCGCGACGGATCGTAAGGAAGGTACCTTGGAAAAGATTCCTGCACGTCCCTCCTCTTCAGCGGTGACAGAGGGGCATGGCGCTGCTCCCAAGCCGTCAGCAGAGACCAAATCGCAAGGACAACCGGCACCGGCGCTCAAGGCCGACCTGCCTCCTCCTGCTGATATCGATCTCAAAGAAAAGGAGACAGCTGCAAAGAAGCCGATGGGGTCGCTGATCCTATGCGTTAAACTCGCGCTCATGGGAGATTTGCGGCTGTTCCATTATGAGATCGAGGTTGAGGATGACAAACAGGTGGTCACACTGAGCGGGCGGGTTTCGAATGAAGAAGATAAGGCTGCCGCGACAGAAGTTGCGCAGGCGGTCAGTGGGGTGAAGACCGTTACGAACAAGCTGATCGTGGAAAAAGATCTGGCGAAAACTTTGCTCAAGAAGCAGGATGAAATCCTCACGCTTCTCATTAAGGAACGCTTTGCAAAAAGTGCGACCTTGAAATCGGCAAACTTCGATGTCAAGACGGAAGAAGGTATCGTGCAGCTCAATGGCACGGTTCGTTTTCAGGTGATTGCTCTCGAAGCTGCTGAGGCGGCTCGGCAGGTGCCGGGCGTTCGGGCCGTGAATACAGAAAAAATTCGTCTAGAGGGTGAGAGCTGATGCAGGGTTCCTCAGGCCCCCTGGCAGACTCTTCCTCTGGAATGGCGCATGCCCGTCAGCTCTCGGTCGACAATCGCCCCCTCCTTCTGACTTGGGACTTCGGGTTGGTGTGGTGGGGACAGCTCATTTCACAGATCGGTGACGGAGTCTGCCGCTTGGCCCTCTTGTGGTTTGTCTACGCCGTCACCGGGTCACCGCTCAAGACGTCCATCATCGGGCTGCTGCAGACAATTCCTCCGATCGTTCTCGGCCCCATCATCGGTGTGTACGTCGACCGCCTCCCGAAGAAAGTCCTGCTGATCACGAGCGATATTCTCCGTGCGCTGTTAATCGGGTTGATCCCCTGCCTCATTTCCGTGGAATCCTTTACGGTCTCGGTGTTGTATGTGCTGGTGTTTCTCCATGCAGTGTCCACGGCGGTCTTTGGCCCTGCCCTGACGGCCGCAGTACCGGCCTTCGTCCCCAAAACACAGTTCACGGCTGCCAATGCGCTTTTGCAGGGCACTACGAGCTTGGGGATTATCTTCGGCCCCGCGATCAGCGGCATCGGTATCGCCGCGTATGGATCGCAAGAGGTGCTCTGTATCAATGCCGTCACCTACTTGATTTCAGCGGCATGTCTCGCCTTTGTCCGTTTCAAAAACACGGTGGCGACGAGTCCCTCGCCTGGGGCGCGATCGACGTTGCTGCAAGATCTGGTCGAGGGATTTCGTTATGGTGTAGTCACCAAACCGGCATTATTGTTCTTGACCGGTACCGCTGCCCTGTATACGTTCGGTACCAGTGCGTTGACCGCACTGTTCCCGGTCTTTGCCAGAAAGATGCTTGGACTGGGACCGGTCGAGGTCGGGTACTTATGGTCCACCCTGGGTATAGGATTGCTTGTGACGTCGATCGCGCTCCTATGGGTGACCGATTGGATGGTCAAGGATCGTATGCGACTGATCATGGCCGCGAGTGTGTTGAGTGGTCTCGCCCTGAGCGGTTTGACCTGGACGATTGATCCGTATGTTGCCGGAGTTTTTATGGGACTGATCGGGTGTGGGATGGGAGTATTTACACCGATCGCCTGGGGAATCATTCAGGAACTGGCGCCGAGCCATATGATCGGACGGGTCTTAGGACTCTACGGGACAGGTGCCATGACCGCCGCCATCGGTGGAATCTCGGCGTTTGGGTGGATCACGGAACAGCATGGCCCCGAAACCGGCGTCCTCGGAATCGGACTTGTCTTAATGGTCACGGCGTTGGTCGCCACACGGATGAGCCGAGCAAGTGCCGAGTATGAAGGGAACCGTTCATGAACGATATCATTCGATGGAACGAACAGTACTATATCCTTGCCTCATCGTCGCTGGCTGAGGGCCGAACGGAAGTCCTGAAACATGGAGAGACCTTTGCCGTATTCGATCGATACGGGGATATGCACCAGGTGCTTCCCGGTCCACAGGGTCTGTATCATGAAGGGACGCGGTTCCTCTCGCAGTCCGAACTGTTGGTGCAAGGTCAGCGGCCGATGCTCCTGAGCGCGACCGTGAAGGAGGACAATACGCTCTTCACGGTTGATCTTACCAATCCGGATCTGATGCATAATGGGCAGAAAGTCGTCCAGCGTGGCACCGTCCATCTGTGCCGCACACGGTTTCTCTGGGAGGGAACGTGGTACGAACGTCTCCGTGTTCGGAATTATGGAAGTCAGAGCATCCCGCTTGCGATTACGGTCGCGCTAGATGCGGATTTTGCCGATCTCTTCGAAGCGAGAGGCCGAAAGCGAGAACGGCGCGGGGTACGGCTTAAGACGGTTCGGTCAAAAAACGGACTCGTATTTGGTTACAAGGGACTAGATGGAGTCATCCGTCGAACTTCTGTTCAATGCACTCCGACACCAAAGCGAGTCACATCCAACGGCTTTATCATCGAGTCGTCTCTCCGGCCTCATGCAGATCTCACCTGGGAGATGGCGCTCTCTTGTGAAATCGGAGAGCTGCGGGACCGAAAGAAGCTGAACTACGAGCGTGCTTCCCAGCATGCCAATCGTGCTCTCAAGGGCGCCACGTCCCATGATGCGCATGTTTATACGGCCAATGAACAGTTCAACCACTGGTTGAATCGATCGTTGGCGGATCTCCACATGTTAATCTCCGACACTCCACAGGGGCTCTATCCCTATGCGGGAGTCCCTTGGTTCAGCGTCCCATTCGGTCGCGATGGCATCATCACCGCGCTCCAGATGTTGTGGATGAATCCTCTGTTTGCTCGTGGAGTGTTAGGGTTTCTGGCTGCGACCCAGGCGACGGAGGTTCGACCGGAGCAGGATGCAGAACCGGGAAAGATTTTGCATGAGACCCGCCAAGGAGAGATGGCCGCATTAGGGGAGATCCCTTTTGGGAAGTACTATGGCAGTGTCGACTCCACGCCGCTCTTTCTCGTTCTCGCCGGCGCCTACTACGAACGCACCGGCGATCGAGCCTTTCTCCGTACACTCTGGCCACATCTCAAGCTGGCGCTGGAGTGGATCGATCAGTATGGCGATCCCGCCGGCATAGGCTTCACCTCCTATGCCAGACAGTCGGCTACTGGCCTTGTGCATCAAGGATGGAAGGATTCGCATGATTCCGTCTTCCATGCAGATGGAATCGCAGCGAAGGGACCGATTGCCTTGTGCGAGGTCCAGGCTTACGTGTATCGAGCCAAGCACGCTGGGGCGCAGATCGCGCGCGTGTTAGGAGACAGCGATCATGGCGATCGGCTAATGAAGGAAGCCGAGGCTTTGCGGGAACGGTTTGAGCGCGCGTTCTGGTGCGAACAACTTGGCACCTATGCCTTGGCGGTGGATGGGCGAGGGCGTCCCTGCCGTGTGCGTACTTCGAATGCGGGGCATTGTCTCTATGGTGGGATTGCCGGCCAAGAGCGTGGTCTGCGCACGGCCCATACACTTCTGACGGATGAGATGTTCAGCGGGTGGGGGATCAGAACACTGGCGGCATCAGAACGACGGTATAACCCGATGTCCTACCATAACGGGTCGGTGTGGCCGCACGACAATGCGATCATTGCCGCCGGCATGGCGGCCTATGGATATAAAGAAGGGGCCATGAGGATTCTTACCGGACTCTTCGACGCCAGTCTCTTTCTTGATCTCCATCGAATGCCGGAGCTCTTTTGTGGGTTCCATCGTCGTCCGGGTGAAAGTCCCACACGCTATCCGGTGGCCTGTGCTCCACAGGCTTGGGCAGCCGGTGCCGGGTTTCAAGCATTGCAGGCTTGCCTTGGATTGCAGATCGATGGGACTCGACGCCTGGTACAGTTTGTGCGCCCCACCTTGCCACCATTTCTCGAGCGAGTCGAACTGCGGAACCTCTCAGTCGGGACCGCACGTCTTGATCTCGTGCTCGATCGCCATGAGAACGAAGTGGCGTTAAGAGTGGTCCGTCGAACCGGAGATGTGGAGGTCCTGCTCATCGTATAGGTCTCAATCAGACCCTGCCTATGGCGCTCCTTCCCTTGCATCGAATCTCATGCGCGGCGTAAAAGCGTCGCTTCGCGAGTTCGGCGGTTACGACGTAGCCGACCAGGATTGTTCCTAACAGTACGAGAAATGACAGCGGCATCGGGGCCAGTCCGAGCGGTGCAGCAATTGGGAGCAGGGGGAGCAGTAACGTGACGGCAGCCACGGCGAGCGTGACGAGGGTGAGGGTGCGTCCTGGTGTACTGGAGAAGAATGGTCGTCTGGTGCGAATAACCAGCACAATAGCCGAGGCGGAAATGACGGATTCGATGAACCAGCCTGTCCGGAACTGCTCCGGTGAGGCGTCGAGAATCCATAAGAGCGCGACGAAGGTCAGGTAGTCAAACACCGAACTGACGAGTCCGAATGTCAGCATGAACCTTCGGATGAAGACGATATCCCAGCGCCGTGGTTCGGCGATCAGCTCAGGGTCAACCGTATCGGTCGCGATCGTCATCTCAGGAATATCGGTGAGCAGATTTGTGAGAAGAATTTGCTTCGGCAGCAGTGGGAGAAACGACAAAAACAGTGAGGCGCCGGCCATACTGAACATATTACCGAAGTTGGCGCTGGTAGCCATGAAGACGTATTTCAACGTGTTGGAAAACGTTGTGCGCCCTTCACGAACGCCCTGGATCAGAACCGATAAGTTCTTATCGAGGAGCACAATGTCTGACGCGTCTTTTGCCACATCCACGGCGCTTTCCACGGAGATCCCTACGTCTGCCGAATGGAGCGCAGGGGCATCGTTGATCCCGTCGCCGATATAGCCGACCACGTTGCCGGATCGCTTCAAGGCCAGAATGATGCGATCCTTCTGATTCGGTTCCACTTCCGCGAACACATCAATGTCCTTAACCCGCTGACTCAGCGCTTCATCGGTCATCAGGCGAAGGTCTGGCCCGGTCAAGAGCCGCTGGTGGTCCATGCCCACCTGTTGGCTGACATGGGTGGCTACGAGATGGTGATCGCCCGTGATGATTTTGAGCGACACGCCCAGTTGCCGTAAGGTCGCAATCGTCTGAGCGATGCCGGGCTTCACCGGATCAGCAAAAACCAAGAGCCCGAGAAACGTCATATCCACTTCCTGTTCCTTGCCGATGTGTGGGGCCCCGCCCATATCACGAATCGCCAACCCCAACGTACGGAGACCCTGGCGATTCATGTCCTGAAATTGCAGTCGGATTTGCTCAAGGTGAGGTTCTATGGGGACCATTGATCCATCCGGCAGTTCCGCGTGGCTGCATATGGCCAGCATGGGCTCCACGGCCCCTTTGGTAATCAGCAGGTGCGTGGTGGGGGCGGCCACAAGAATTGAAAGACGTTTTCGGAGAAAGTCATAGGGAACTTCATCCAGCTTTCGGTAGCCGGACAGGTCGCGGACGCACTGTGTTCGGATTGCTTCATCGAGCGGGTTGATGAATCCGGTTTCGTAAGCGGCATTGAGGAATCCATGAAACAGGACGCGCTCACTGGCAGCGCCGTCGAGGCTCAGGGCTGCATGAAAGCGCATCGTGCCCTCGGTGAGCGTGCCGGTCTTGTCCGAGCACAGGACGTTCATGCTTCCGAAGTTTTCGATGGACGCGAGGCGTTTGACGATCACTTTCTGTTGGGCCATGCGTTTTGCACCATGAGCAAGATTCACGCTGATGATGGCCGGAAGGAGTTGGGGGGTGAGACCGACGGCGAGAGCCATGGAAAACAGAAACGAATCGAGCACCGGCCGGTGGAGATATACGTTGATGGCGAAGATGGCGAATACGAGGAGGAGCGTGACTTCAAGCAATAAATATCCAAACCGCCTGATACCACGTTCAAATTCTGTCTTCACAGATCGAAGCATCATGTGAGAGGCGATGCGGCCAAACTCTGTTTCCTTTCCGACGTGCACGATCACAGCTTTGGCGTGACCGCTGACCACGTGCGTGCCCATGAAAATACAGTTTGTTCGCTGGCTCAATACGGCTGCGGTAGCAACAATCGATACAGACTTCTCGGCAGGAAAAGTTTCGCCGGTCAACATCGCTTCGTCGACGAAGAGGTCTTTCGATTCAATCACCAGGCCATCGCCTGGAATGCTGGATCCGGCCGAGAGGTTGATGATGTCGCCGGGGACGATCTCTTCAATCGGCGCTTCGACGAGTTGTTTGTCCCGCCAGACCTCGATTTTGACCCGAACGAGTGAGAGCAATGCAGCGACCGCCTTTGCCGCGCCGTACTCTTGCCAAAATCCGAGGAGCGCACTGATCAGAATGATGGCGAGGATGATAAGTGCGTCAGTTCGGTCACCGAGGAACAAAGACACAATGGCCGCAAACAGTAGGATGAGGATGATCGGGCTTCGAAATTGTGAGAGTAGGGTAAGCAGGGGGCGAATATCCTGGTGTGGCTTGATCCGGGTAGAGGCGTATCGTGCTTGGCGTTCTTGTGCCTCATCGGTATGAAGGCCCTCAGGTCTTGATTTAAGGCGGCTGAGGAGTTCATCTGCGGGTAGACTCCAGAAAGCCGTCTCACGGCTATTCATAGCGCAGCGCTTCAATAGGGTTCAGCTTCGATGCCTTATTGGCCGGATACAGGCCAAAAAACAGTCCAACGACGAGCGAGAACAGAAACGCGGCGAGCACTGCTTGGATGTTGATGATGGTCGGCCATCCAATCACGGTGGTGAGCAGCCGGGCGATCCCGATTCCTGTCCCAACGCCGAGCATTCCTCCGATCGCGGTCATGATGAGAGCTTCCATGAGGAATTGCAGCAGGATGTGTGCGCGCTTTGCGCCCACCGCCATCCGCAAGCCGATCTCCCGCGTCCGTTCCGTGACGGAAACCAGGAGGATGTTCATGATGCCGATTCCTCCCACAATCAGAGAGATCGACGCAATACTCATCAGCATCACCATCATCGTTCTGCTCGTGCCGGCGACGGTTCTTGCGATATCCTCCATGGTCCGGATCGTAAAGTCATCTTCTTCTGATGGGTGCAGACGATGTCTCGTCCGCAACAGCTCCTTGATGTCGTCGGCTGCGGGGGGAATGTCGTCGCGGGTGGCGGTTGCCACTAAAATAATTCCGACGGTTCCCAGAAACTTTGTCCCGAACACCCTGCGTTCCGCGGTCGAGAAGGGAAGGACAACGAAATCATCTTGATCCTGCCCTGTGATGGATTGGCCCTTTGATGCCAGGACCCCAATGATCCGGAGCGGAACATTTCTGATACGGATCTCACTTCCTACGACTTCCTCTCCCGGCTCAAATAGATTCTGGACGACGGTTGTTCCCAAGACTGCGACCTTGGCGGCAGAATCAAGATCTGATTGTGTGAAGAAGTTTCCCTGTGCAAGAGGCCAGTTTCGGATATCCGGAAAGACGGAAGTGGTGCCGAAGACGACCGTACTCCAGTTCTTGTTCTCCCTGATCACTTGGAGGATCGAGCGTGTCCCGTACATCGCCGTCGTCACGCCGGCGATCTTCTTCTCGATGTCTCCCGCATCGTCGACCGTCAGGGTCGAAAACGATCCAAGCCCACCCCGGACGCCGCCGACCGTCGTGGCTCCCGGGATGACGATCAGCACATTGGTGCCCAGGCTCGAGATCTCTGCCTGTACCGAAGCCGTCGCCCCCTGGCCAAGACTGATCATGGCGACAACCGCGCCGATTCCAATGACAATGCCCAGCATCGTCAAGCCGGCTCTCAACGGGTTACGCCTGAGAATACGAAAAGCTGATAGAAGGGTGAGCCAAAAGAATGACATGGTGAGTAGCTCGTAGCGCTCAGCTTTCAGTCTTCAGTAATCATGATCCGCTCCGAGGCTGACAGCTGATTGCTTCTTGCCTCCCTTCATCTCAACCCGCGACTTGGTTCAAAACCGGGAGGCAATTGTTTTTTGGACTGTTCTTCATCTGTTTCAACCCCCAGAATAACAGGATCTCCTTCGCGCAAAGTGTCAGACACGATTTCCGTATAGAGAGAGTCGGCGATGCCCGTCGAGACATCCACTTGGCGAGGTTGGTGATGGGGGTCCAACACCCAGACGCGGCTGACTTTCCTGTCGGTCGGTACGTTGGGCATCCTGAATCGCAGAGCACCGTTCGGGACACGGAGCGGATTCTCTTTCCGTGCGGTTACGATGGTAACGTTTGCTGTCATGCCCGGTTTCAACTTCAATTCAGGGTTGCGTACAGTGATGACCACGTCATAGGTCACGACGTTCTGAATATTGATGGGCGCGTTGCGGACCTGCGTCACCACGCCATCGAAGAATTGTTTGGGATAGGCGTCCACTCGGAAATTCGCCTCTGTTCCTTCTTTGACACCACCGATGTCGGATTCACTGACGTTGGCGTTCACCTGCATATGGGTGAGGTCTTGGGCGATCAAGAAGAGAATCGGCGTCTGGAAGGCCGCCGCCAGGGTTTGGCCGACATCCACGTTTCGAGACACCACGATGCCGTCCACCGGTGAGTAGATTGTCGTATAGCCAAGATCCAATTCCGCTGAGGCGAGTGCCGCCTGAGCCTGATCCAGTTGCGCTTGCAGAACCTCCACGTTGGCTGCGGCATCCCGGTAGTTGGTCTCGGCGAGATCCGTGTCCGCTTGTGAGACGAACGCCTGCGGTCGCAGCGCCGCCATACGATCGAACTCTCGCTTGCGCTGAATCGCCAAGACGTTGGCTCGGGAGAGATTTCCCCTTGCGCTTTTGACGGCAGCACGCGCTTGGCTCAAACGGGCCTTGAACGGTTTTTGATCGATCTGGGCCAAGACCTGTCCTTTTGTCACCTTGGAGTTAAAATCGGCGAAGAGTTGCGCAACTTTCCCGGAGATTTGGCTACCGACCTGCACGGAGACGACCGGATTGATTGTGCCGGTTGCGGTCGCGATCGCCGTGATCGGTCCACGCTCGACCGGGAGTGTCTTGTAGTGAATAGGAGGGGTGCCGGAGGCCAACCAGTACCATACTCCTCCTCCCCCCATGAGCAGGATGAACATGATGCCGATCAGCAACGGGAGGCGGGATCGACTCGGTCGACTGGGAAACGTGACAATCGTAAGCACAGATTTCTGTTCAGCTCCTGGCTCGGAACGTAGCCGCTCCGGCGTCGAGGCCTCGTGGTGAGAGATGACTTCATCCACAGGGACATGGCGAGTGGGCTTTTGTGGATCAGTGGTCATGATGGACTCACGATCTGGGTTGTTGCGGGATTTGCGCTGCGATGACGACGGTTCACGAGGAGCTTCCGACCCTCCTCGGCCAGCAAGAGAAGGAGAGACCCGAGAACAAGTGGCCCCAAAATCCAGAGAGGCAAAGGACTGGTTCCAAAGATCTCGTTTCCAATCGGTGTGAAGGTGATGAGTGCAAGAATGGTCAGCTCCGTGACGATGCCCCAGACGATAAATGGGTTGCTGAACCAGCCGAGGCGGGCCACCGAGAGATGATCGGATCGGCAGGCAAACACGTTTGCAACTTGGGCCAGGACGATCCCTGCGAATGTGACGGTCGTCGCTTCTCGATACAATGGAGATGACCAATCCAGGTGTGATCCCCAGGTCCAACCGTGGCTATAGAGATAGAGGAAGAATCCCCCCATGGCTACGGCTGCTTCGATGATGCCGAGGAAGAAATAGGCCCGCACCAGGAGGGGGAGGTTGAGAAGTCGTTCAGACCTTGAGCGAGGAGGAATGTCCATGACGTCAGGACGGGGCTGCTCATTGGCGAGCCCCAGAGCGGGGATCATATCGGTTCCTAGATCGACCGCCAATACTTGTGGAATCGTCAGAGCCAACGGTGCCCCAAGAAAACCATATCCCAGGAAGGGGATAATTTCCGGCACATTACTCGAGAGGATATAGGTCGTGAACTTGCGAATGTTCTCGTAGACCGCCCGACCTTCCTCGATCGCGTTCACGATGGTCGCGAAGTTGTCATCGAGGAGAATAATGTCCGCGATTTCTTTCGCGACATCCGTTCCGGCAATTCCCATGGCCACCCCGATGTCGGCCGTTTTCATCGCCGGGGCGTCATTGACTCCATCACCGGTCACCGCGACGACGTTGCCCATCTCTTTGAGTGTGGACACGACCCGCATCTTATGGCGAGGGGCCATGCGGGCAAAGACCGGGTCCGGTTCGTTAGGATGGGACGGTGTCAGCAGTCGGTGGAGAGTTTCATTGTTCATGTGGTCGAGCTGTGCCCCCTCAATCACGGGGACAAATATCGGCATCGGGGGGGCAGTGACCTGATCCGGCACGAGACCGATCTTGCGAGCGACGGCCAGCGCCGTGAGCGGATGGTCGCCGGTGATCATGATGGCTCGAACGCCGGCTTGTCGGCAGGTGGCGATCGCGCCAGGCACCTCACGATGCGGGGGGTCCATCATGGCGACCAGACCGAGAAACGTGAGATCGGTTTCAATCGTCTCCACCTCAATGTGCTCGGGTTGATGGGTGACATCTCTCATAGCCACGGCCAGCACCCGGTAGGCTTGTTCGGCGAAGAGGCGGCTCTGATTCAGGATGCGTGTGCGGTCGTCGGAGGTCATCGGTGGCGTGCGGTCATGGACTCGGAGGTGCGAGCAGTGTGCCAGCACCGATTCTGGAGCACCTTTGGTGAACGCCACGAGCTGTCCTTCTGCCCAGTGTAGGGTACTCATCCGCTTTCGGTCGGCGTCGAAGGCCAGCTCTCCCATACGTCGTAAGGGCGGTTGGTGGGCCAACCCATGTGCGATGGCAAATTCTACGAGAGCGACTTCCGTGGGATCGCCGGTGACGGCGACGTGCCCATCTGACTTCCGGACGCGCCTAGCGTTGTGGCAATGGAGCAGTGCATCGAAGAAGGGACGCCATTGCTCAGCGTCGGCTGTGCTGATCATTCGGCCTCTGGTGAAGAAACACCCCTCTCGCGCCTCGATCACCAGCCCATCGACGAAGAATCGATCGACCGTCATGTGATTCTCCGTCAACGTCCCTGTTTTATCCGTGCAAATCACGGTGGTACATCCGAGGGTCTCAACGGACGGCAAGTGCTTGACCAATGCGTTGCGTTTGGCCATACGTTGACTGCTCAGGGCAAGGGCGAGGGTGACGGTCGGGAGGAGTCCCTCCGGGACGTTTGCCACGATAATCCCAATGCCGAAGATGGCGCTGATCCAGAAGCCGAGTCCTGTCCAGAGGCCGACCACAAAAAATATGAGCCCCATCGCCAGCGAAATCGCGGCAACAATTCGAGTGACCGTGATGATCTCTTTCTGGAGTGGGCTGAGTCCGGTTTCGACCACAGTGGTGAGGGCGGCAATTTTCCCGAACTCCGAATGCATCCCCGTAGCAAAGACGACGGCGCGACCATGTCCAGACAGGATGGTGGTGCCGGCAAAGACAAGGTTCGGTAGATCGAGCCAGTGTCCATCCGCTGTCGCCTCGGCTGTCCGTCGTTGTGGCCTCGATTCACCCGTTAAGGCGGCGTTGTCCACTCGCATGCCGACTGCCTCGATGAGGCGCGCATCAGCCGGTACCCGCTCGCCTTCTTCCACGATCAGGATGTCGCCCGGCACGATCTCACGTCTGGACACTTCGACCGGTTGCCCACCTCTCGTCACCCATGCCTTGTCCGGCAAGAGAAGGTGGAGAGCTTGGAGGGCTCGCTCGGCCTTATATTCCTGAAAGAAGGCAAATCCGGCGTTAATGACAATGACACTGAGTATCGCCCACCCCAATGTGGCCATCCCCTCACCCGGCCTCATGAAGTCTGCTGCAAAGGAGAGCGCGGCGGCGATCCACAATAGAATTGCCAGGAAATGGGTGAAATGACGAACGAGCCCGCGAAGAAGCGGGAAATGGTCTGGCTGACTGAGGATATTTCGTCCGTATTGCCCCAATCGTCGCTCTGCTTCGTTCTGGGAGAGGCCGTTGTCGCGGCTTTCCAGTCGCGTGAGCACGTCCTCGGCCGAAAGCCGGTGAATGTCGTCGTATGTGCAGGGGGAACTCATTCCCATACCCTTAATCATGCAATGAGGAACACATCGCGAAGTGTCTAACGTGCGGGATGGTCAAAAAGGCTGATCGGCGAGGCCGCAGCAAGTGAGGGCCCGAGGCGTACCCTCTGGGGTACGTTGAGGGTCCGAGTGATGCGAGAACAAAGCTGGCAGCCTTTTTCAACATCCCGTTGAGGTCAGGCACGGGCGCCTCTCACGATCAGCACTGAACAGGGGGCGTGCCTCAGCAGGCTTTCGGACACACTGCCGAGATAGAGTCGCTCGCTCTTCGTCAACTCACGGGAACCGATCACCAGCAGCTGGTCATGGCTTGCCTCGACATGTTTCACGATGGTGTCGATTACATGGTCCATCTGGACCTGAGTGACGACCGAAAAACCATCCTTGATGAACTCATCCCGTAGGCCGTTGACCAACCTGGTGGCTCGTTCCATGACAGGCCGTTTCAATTCGGCCAGTTGCGATTCAGAGAGATAGCGTGCCGCGAAGTCCGTCACGGGACTTTCCATCGAGGTCAGGATCGTAACCATGGAGGATTCCGGCAAGATACGGGATCGAAGAAACCGAGCGGCGGCGCGTGACGGTTTGGAGTCGTCCACGGCGATGGCCACGCGGAGCAGGGCGGTCAGGGGTTGTTTCACGACCAACAGGGGGCAAGGCGCTGTCGCGGCCACTTGGCGAGAGACACTTCCGAGCAAGAATCCTTGAATGTCGCTCAGGCCGCGCGATCCCATGAGGATGAGGTCAGCCTTCAGTCTCCGGGCCGTTCGCGAAATGGTATGCGCGATCGGACCATGCGCGAGGATCGTCTGGAGTTTTGTTCGTGGCCTGGTTGCTGCCTGGTCCAGGGCAAGTCGAGCCGCTCGCACGGCATCGCGCAACAGGGTGGTCCCGGCCTTCTCCATCGCGGCAAGGGCACGTTTCCGTGCGACGGGGTTTTTGTTCACGGCGGCCTGGAGCGACGGTTGATCGATGATGTGTAGGAGCACCACCTGGTCAGGTTCGTGACCGGCAAACGCTTCAAGTGCCTGGACCCCCCACTGCGAGTGTTCCGACCCATCGACCGCGCATAAGATACGCATAACTGGCCCCCTTCCGTGCAGGCTGTAATTCTGGAGAAGCCGTTTCGGGTATCAGATCTGCATCGGATGTGCCTGTAGCAGGGGATGCGACGGAAGAAGAATTGGCCCATTACCAGGGAGTTATGGAGAGAAACAGTGTTTTGACAGAGGAGCCTATTGAGGCGTTTTGCAGCAGGAACGGTTTTCCTACTGTGGTGATTCGCGTCAGTATGAATGCATCGCTCAGAAGGTGAGATCACAGAGCGCTTCCATATAGAGAGAGGAGGGGCAATGAAAAAGAAGAAGCAGGCTAAGGTGAAGATCAAAGTCAAAGACTTCGACTCAATGACCGTCAGTCAGGTCATGGAGAAGGACGTGCAATATGTCCGTCTGAAGACGAAAGGGGACGTCATCGCGTCGTTGACGATCGAGGGGTTCGGGGCCGTGCCGGTCGTGGAAAACGGCCGGAAGCTGACCGGCATTGTCAGCGAACATGATCTACTGGGAGCCGTCGATGACGGGCATCCGCTCGCAACTGTCTCGGCAAAAGATATCATGACGGCCAACCCTTACTCTGTCAGGCCGGAAACGACGCTTGGAACCTTGGTGCACGTGCTGCGGGCAAGCGATCTGATTCGCGTCCCTGTCGTCAATGCCAAAGAGAAATTGGTTGGAATCATTGCGCGACGCGATCTCTTGCGGGCCTATCTGGCCACAGGCGGCAAACGACAACTGTGAGGAGCTTATGAGACAAACCGAATTTTTCATGAAGGCGACCGATCCGAAGACCGTGACGGTCGGACAGTTGATGCAGGATGCCGTCACACGATGCACCTCGCGCACCGACGCATCGACGATCGCCCATCTGATGACCCATCGTAACTACGGAAGTCTGCCCGTTGTGGAAGAGGACGGCACATTGGTGGGGATCGTCACGGAATATGACCTCTTGCAAGCGATGGTTGAAGGGCGTGACCTTCGGAAGATCCTTGCAACAGAGATCATGTCGGCTCATCCCGTCGCCGTGACGGAGGATCAGACGCTTGCTCAGGTGGCCGATCTGTTCCAAGACCGCTATCTGACCCGTGTGCCGGTGGTCCGGAACAATAAGTTAGTGGGGATTTTAGCCAGACGGGATCTGCTATTCGGCTACATGAAGGCGTCGCAATATTGGTCGTAGCAGACTGTTGAAAAAGTCCACCAGCGGCGTTCTCGCGTTGCTCAGAGGCTCAACGTACCGAAGCGTACGCCTCACCTCTTCGCTCGCTGCGGCCTTGCTGGTGAAACTTTTTGAACAGTCTGTCGTGCGTACGTTCATCATGTCCATGACAGTGTCGCGGTTGGTTTGGAGTGCCCTGCTTACGGGCATCGTCCTTATTCCCATTATTGTTTATTCGGAACCAACGATAAAGCCGCGTGGCGCCTGTGGTATCAGTTATCCCAGCGATGCGACTATCCAGTGGGAGTGCCGAACACTCCGTGTCGGTGAATCGTTGGAGACTCTCTTTGATGAACAGTGGATCGTTGTCGCGCGGTTCAACCGAAGCGACCGGCGCCATGTCCACGCTGGGGTATCCATCAAGGTCCCGAAGCAGATCCAGGACGTGGAGTATTTCTCGCCGCTGCCGTTGCTGTATTTCGCGGCGGAGCAGGAGAGACGGTGCATCCTGGTCAATCTCTCCGAGCAATTTCTGGGTGCCTACGAGTACGGGGTTCTGCGATTTGCAGTACCGATCGCCTCAGGGAACGGCCATGATGAAACGCCGACAGGGGAATTTCGTCTCACTGCCGCGCACCGCGCCCATCAATCCTGTCGCTATACCGTTGAAGGAACGGACCGTCCCTATCCAATGAACTACGCGCTCAGGTTTCATATCAATCGCGACGGCGTCTCCTACTGGATTCACGGTCGCGACCTGCCCGGCTATCCCGCATCCCATGGCTGCATCGGTCTCTATGACGAACCGATGCAGAAGGAGCAGTATGGTTATCCCAAATCCCCGGAACTGAATGACGCGAAGCGACTCTTCGAATGGGTCTTAGGCGGCGAAGTCGAGGATGACCGACTCATCGCCCTGACAAATGGACCAAGAGTTCACATCCTCGGCAAGGCACCGAGTCAGCGGTAAGCCAAGGGTATTGAAAGTGTTCTGGTGCCACCTGAGAACAGTGTCGATATTCTGCCAGCGAAGGAGGCGTTGATGACAGTCATGACATCCGTGCAGATCACCTCCCCTGGAGGTCCGTTCAAGATCGCCCACGGGCCGGTGCCGGAACCCAAGCCCAATACGGTCCGTGTGAAAGTCCAGGCTTGTGGGATATGCCATAGCGACATGTTCGTCAAAGAAGGCCATTGGCCGGGACTTCAGTATCCGCGTGTCACGGGCCATGAGGTGGCGGGCGTGATCGATGCCGTCGGTGCCGGGGTGATTGCCTGGGAAAAAGGCCAGCGTGTCGGGGTGGGGTGGCACGGCGGGCATTGTGGCCACTGTGCCCATTGTCATCGCGGTGATTTTTTCGGATGTCAGAGGTTCCTCGTGACCGGCTTTCATGAAGATGGTGGGTATGCGGAGTACCTCATCGCGCGTACGGAAGCGCTGGCGGCTATTCCCGATGTGTTGACGGCAACGGACGCGGCACCGATTCTCTGTGCCGGGATTACCACGTTTAACAGCCTGCGTCACAGCGGAGCCAAGGCGGGCGATCTGGTGGCTATTCAGGGACTGGGCGGGCTCGGCCATCTCGGGGTGCAGTTTGCCAATAAGATGGGTTTTCATACCGTCGCCATCGGGCGTGGTCAGGAGAGATCGGCGCTGGCTCTCAAACTCGGTGCTGAGCGCTATCTCGATGCCGAAACGACTGATCCGGCGAAGGAGCTGGCGAGTCTCGGTGGAGCCGCTGTGATTTTGGCGACGGCGCCGAGCGGGAAAGCCATGTCGGACATGATCGATGGCTTGGGAGTCGGCGGCAAGCTCATTGTTCTTGGGGCATCGACTGATCCTATGACGGTCACACCGCTTCAACTGATCGGCGCACGTCGAACGATTCAAGGATGGCCGTCAGGCACGGCTCGTGACTCAGAGGATGCGCTCAACTTTTGTGCCCTGACAGGCATCCGCCCGATGGTGGAGACGTTCCCGTTGGAACAGGCAGCGGCAGCCTACGACCGGATGCTGAGCGGAAAGGCTCGCTGCCGAGTGGTGCTAACAATGGAGTGAGGTCCTCGGGCGTATGACCTGCGAACTAAGAAATCGCAGGTTATTGCAGTGTATTAGAGGCTCCGGATTATGCAATTTACCTCCCCCTCATGACCAGCCAATGGAGTGTTTCCTCTCGCAATGGACCTGGGAGGAACTCAAACTCGAATGAGTGAGCGAAAACTAAGCGCTGGCTACTCTTACTGAGGATAAGGGGTCGCTTCGTATTCAGTAACTGCTCAAGGAATGGAGGGGAAGGAACGGCAAGGAAGAGAATGTCTCCTCCCCGACTAGGTTGCCAGAGGCGAGCGTTTATCCTGGCTGTTTAATTTTGCTAGCCCACAAAACAAGGGCTCAACTACTGGGCAAAAGGATGAAGTAGACCCGTTATGCTTCGGCTCATTTCCCTTAGCGGCGTGGACGTAGGTCGCGTACACCGCGTCCAATCTTTCGCCGGATGAGTGTGCGAAGTGTTACCCCATCCGCGTATCCCACCTGGATAGCAATCTGGTCAATACTGGCGCTGCTCGTTTGTAGTAGATGTACTGCCCGCTCGACGCGGAGGTCCTGAAAGTACGCGAGTGGGGACTTTCCAAGCACGGAATGCATGCGACGGGCGAGGGTCCGTTCACTTGTCACAACTGCGCGGGCCGCCCCGCTAAGCGAAAAGCCACTAGCGAGGTGGCGACGCGCCCAACGTTCGAACCGTTCGACGAGTGGGTCCGAGTGCGCAAGGTGGTCTGGAATCATGAAAGCCGCCTGAGATGGACACGAATCGATTACGAGGTAGCGGGCCGTCAGTGCCGCCAGTGATGGGCTTCTGCGACGGATTAGCCACAACGCGAGATCAAGATGCGCCAGCGACGCCCCAGCGGTAACGAAACGCGATGAACTCACGAGCATCCTGGAGTCGTCGAGTACGACATGCGGATACCGTTCACGAAAGAATGGGGCAAGCCACCAGGAGGTCGTTGCACTCTGACCGTTCAGCAAAGACGTACCCGCAAGTATAAACGTGCCAGTGCAGGCCGAGCCCACCAACGTGCCGCTGGCCGACCATTCACGCAGAAGCATCTGTGCGTCAGTGATCTCTTGCTGTTCAAGAGCAACCCGGAGGGTTTCAGGCAGGTGAGCACCTAACGCTGGTACAAGCACAACATCCGGGTGGGTAAGTCGCCTCGCTAGACGTACAGGTACTGACAACCCATGCCTGGTGTGTACTTGAGGACGGACTCCAACGATCGTCACATTGAAACGTGTGGAGGAAGCCCCCAAAGACTTCGTGAGGTTATTCGCCGTGCTGAAGGTGTCGAGAAAAGCTGAGAGGCCGGTATCAAAGACTTGATTGAGAGCAAGAACGTAAATACGCATGGCGATAACTATATCATAATTGTCATTCCTGCCACTCGTGAAATTTGGCCTCAATCACTAAGCTTCAGGCTTGAATGTTGGTCAATTTAAGAAAGGATGGTTGAGTATGGTACATGTCGGACTGTTAGTACATTTGCGGGCTAAGCCAGGGAAAGAAGTGGATGTCGCTCGCTTTGTTGAAAGCGGGCTTGCACTGGCGAATCAAGAACCAGCTACACCGATATGGTTCGCACTGCGCTTGGGGCCTGGAATGTTTGGATTTTTTACTGCCTTTGCCGATGAAGCAGGCCGTAAGGCGCATTTGGCTGGCCCAGTCGCGGCAGCACTGACGGCCCAGGCATCTGAACTACTCGCCGAAACACCAAGGATCGAACCGGTTGAGGTGCTTGCCGCGAAGGTCATGAGCTGAGGTTGAGCAAAAGAATAGAGCTTGTTGGTGAAAAGCTTGGCGGATGTGAGTAAACTATCTGCCGACTTGTCATAAGCGACGGCCGACGGGAAGCCGTTGGCCGTCGCGGACAAAAGCCTGGGCAAAGATTGATCCCCGCAGTTTATTTTCTGATCACTGAGAGCTATTTTCCACGATCTGGCATAAGTACGTTTTCGTCTTGTTCCAATTCTTCTGTAAGAGATTGAGGATGAAACGAAGAGGAACTCTGGGGACCTATGGTCACTTGGTTCATCGACAATTGAAATCTCCTGCTCTCTTCATCTGCATTTGCTACCACGCTGCTACCAGGGCAGGACAAACTGACCCCATCAGCACCATCCGTGCCAGTGTCCCTGAGTTGTGGTTTCTTGTGGGGTTACATTGCCTGAGGCAGGGCTCTCTGAATTCTGTAAATCGCAGGTCGTATCATTGAAGGTCGGATACCTCTATTATCAATCACGTTGTGCTTAGAGCATAGACTGATCCCTGACGGTGATGCCACTTCAACTGATCGGCACAGGCCGAGCGATTCAGGGATGGCGTCAGGCACTGCGTGGGCCACCAAGGAGGGGCTGAACGAGTGCTTTCGTCTCTTGGCTCCGAATAGACCACCACTTTGCTAGCCTTAGCTTTACCCACGGTTCAGCGATCAGGAATAGTTGGGGTCAGGCAGGAACCCCAAACAGCGCTCCAACTCCAGCGGTCACGGCCATTGCCAAGGCGCCCCAAACGGTAACTCGCGTGGCAGCAATCATTGCGGACGCGCCGCCGACCCGTGCAGCGAGAGATCCTAAAAGAGCCAGGAATAGAAGAGAACTTCCGGAGACAGCCCACATAAGCGCCGAGGTTGGTACCAACAGGACGATCAGGAGCGGGAGGGTGGCACCAATAGAAAACGTGACAGCTGATGCCAAGGCGGCTTGCACTGGCCGTGCGGTCATGGTGTCGGATATGCCGAGCTCATCACGGCTATGGGCACCGAGTGCATCATGGGTCATTAACTGTGTTGCGACTTTGGATGCGAGTTCCGCATCGAGCCCACGTGCCACGTAGATGGCAGTCATTTCCTTGTGCTCCTGTTCAGGATCTGACGATAACTCGTTACGCTCTCGTTCGAGATCTGCGCGCTCGGCATCGGCCTGTGAACTCACGGAAACATACTCGCCGGCAGCCATCGCCATGGATCCGGCCACCAGACCGGCTATGCCCGCTGTCATAATACTCGTTGAGCTTGCGCCTGCTGCGGCAACGCCTACGACAAGACTGGCCGAGGACACAATACCGTCATTTGCGCCTAGCACAGAGGCACGGAGCCATCCAATACGGCGCACAGTGTGTGTTTCAAAGTGGGACATCGCAAGTAGTCCGGAGTTAGTCAGTTGACCCAACCTCAGAAATTTGGCTCAGTCGCCTCATGAGTGGAGCCGGTCCTAGGGAGGAGTCGGATGCCTTCATACTGCCACGGTGGTCCGACTTCAGGGGAACACGACCAACAGTCGGTGGACTCATACACATGCGTGGTTAGTCTGACTTTGGAGTGCAGCCGATTGAGCAGTCTGTTTCATACAACTGTGTATTCGGCGGGCATTGTACTCTCGGCTTGACAGGAACGCACAGGAAACTCGCCGGCGTATGTTCACGGTCGTCGGACAGGGTCCATCCTGGGCCACAGAGTTGGGCAGAGAGTCTCGCCTGTTCCATCTTGGCTTTGTCCACCGGTGCTCTTGGAATGCCGCTAATTTCTGGACCAGAATAGGCTGGTGTCATAGAAATGATGTTGGCGGTCATGAATAGAATTGCGATGAATCGAGCACGGTTTGTCATGATTCAGCCTCTCTTGAGCGAACGACTTTTCTGGACAGGATGTCTTCAACCACGACTGGGTGCTGCGCAGGCAAGGCGTGTCTGGTCTGGAGTCCGATTGAAGGCTTCTGTGAGATTGCCGGTCAAAGATGCTGCTCGTTCATAGACAAGAAAGTTATACGGGTCCTTCGCCGTAAGGCCGTACTTGTCGATGAGCATCTGATGCTGCCCCTCGGTTTGGATGTGGTACCGAACTTTCGTGATTAACTTGAGTCCGGAACTTTCCTTCGGCACTCGATACTCAAATATATAGTCTCGACCGGCCAGCGGCATGAGCCGATTGTCGTGCAACTCAACGATGGCTGGTTGCCAGAGGATCCAGCGTCCCATCGTGTCCGACTGTTGCTCCAACACCTTGCCGTTCTGATCCTCCACTGCAAATTCGACCGTGAAGTGGCGATCAGGGTCCCCCGTCGGGAGTTTGTGCCCTGCACCTGCGTTGACCAGGGTTAGAATTACTCGCACCTTGTCGCCGGGCTTCGGTTCGGCCGGGTCAGCCATGATCTTCACGTCGATCGCCCGCTTCACCATGGCGGGATCATGTCCGCCACGCCAGAGATGCTGACGGCCTTGGCGAACGGGGCCGCCTATTGCCACTGGTCGTTCGATTTCCGGCATATGGCAGCTCTGGCAGATGAACCCGCGTTCTTTCTTCCAGTGTCCATCTTCATATTCGGGATAGGTACCGCAAGGCCCGCCGTTATAAAACTGTGCCGGTCCTCCCACGACGCTGTGACAGCGCTGACAGAGTTGTGCGGTACGAAACATCGGGTCATGTTTTGTCGGATGGGGGGCCTTGGCGTCTTCGTACGGCCCCATGATGACCCCATCCCGTACATGACAGGCCGCGCAGGTCACGCCTTCCTGTTGGTACAGGTTGTCGTAGTGCGGATTGGGCTCTTGGACGGCACGTTCGACTCGATCTCGCGGAATGTCCTTGATCAGGGTCGGTTGCTGGTTTTCCAGCGGGGTGTGACAGTTCAGGCAGACCCAGATGTGTTTATCCTTCGTCCAATAGGCTTGGAAAAAGGGATCCGTATAGGCCTGAGCATGGATGCTGGTTTTCCATTCGTTGTAGATGTCGACATGGCAGACTCCGCAGGCCTCCGCCTTCAAGCTCACGAGACCGTCGGGAACTTTTTGATGGGGGATGGCATGGGCATAATCTTCACGCAAGCCGAAGATGACGACGGGTTTTACTTCGGTATAGTACAGGTACGTGAGGCCGCCTAGCACGACGAGTCCGATCAAGGTTCTCTTCACCCACTGCATTGATGGCTCCGTTCGACCCGCTCTCGTGTTGAGTGTCTCAACGTGTGCGCCACTATATACTCTGATTGATCTGTTGCGGAGAGATAGCAGTCATCATACTGGACGGCTTCCCACTCTCTCAACTCGTGTCTCTCTCCAGCCTTGTACGAATGGATCAAGGAAACGTGGTGACAGGGAACTCAGGGCAACAAGTCTCGCCATAGGGCCAGAATATGACTTGCTCCAAGCAGGCGACTTCGCTATACAGGGCTGGTCCAACTTAGTTAAGGGAGGAACACTAATTATGCATGGGATGCCGACGGAAACGTTGCTTCGCGGGATTGTTTGCCTGTTGGTCATCGGAGGCTGTGCGTCTGAACAGGTCGTCGTGGAACCAACCGCAACAGGGCCATTGATCTCATCGGCTCCTCCTGACGTAGCCCCCGCTGGGCCATCGGATTTTGTGAAGGCGTGCTTGGCCCGAATTGCGAATGATGCCAGCGAAGGGGCCCAGATGGTGGCCGAGCAAAGCTGTCAGGACAATGAAAAGCTTCACCAAGCTGTGGTCGGGGTTGCCGTGGCGAAAAGTGGTAATCGTGCATCCGCCGGTACGCAAGGTGATTCGCTGGACGCCTGTATGACACGTATCCCCACCGACGCAACGGCAGGTCAGCGACTGTTGGCGGAAGAAAGTTGTAAGCGTGATCAGTTTATGCATCACTGAATAGAGGGCGATCGCAACCAGGATTCAGACTTGGACCTTCAGGCTGGCTCCACCTCTCCATGGTCTTAGGTACTGAGGGGGGCACTCTGCCCGTCCTCAGACCTGGGTCTGGTATCGCCAACTCAAAGCTATCAATGTAGCTATTTCTCGCAGCTCTATACCGCTCCAACTTCTGACTTCCAATCACTCACACATTTTTCGGACAGCGTTGTCCCGGATTTCGGCCTGTGCAATCACCGGATCAGATGCTCGTGTGTCCAAAGATATAGATGAAGAGATCTTCACATGGCATTCATGGTCTCTTCATTCGGGGGCGTTATATTTGGTTATGCAATACTAACAAACAAAGGAAGGTGTCACACGTGCACAACATACTGGATCTTTCGATGGTCTGCTTTCCGTACGTCGTCATGGGAGTAGGCCAGGTGGTTATAGCGGGTACACAGGTGAAGGTAAGGAAAGTTGAGAATGTAGAGGAACACAGGGGGCGGAGAGTGTCCCACACAATCATTTTGACGACACCTTCAAGCATAGAAGAGATAAGGCTACCAGGGCTTCCCGTATTGTTGCCGAGTTGAGGAGATATCCTGACAGTGCTGTTCCAGCGGCTTCACAAACACGTCAGAGGCGAAAGACTTTTGGAAAGCTCTCCATCCTGTCTGATCGTGTCTTCGTGTCTGGGAAACATGGTATGCGAAACGATTCGTTCAAAGAAAAGGAAAGGTAGGAATACGGTTATGACCATCATCATTCTATCTATGCTCGCGGTAAGCACCTTGTTTGGGGTCATGTATAACGCGTTTGGTGCGGAATAGTGGAGATGCCAGGAGCCTTCACCAAGCTGCCGGATTGCTGATGGCAATTGTGTAGCCCGGTCAGTGGGGTCACTTGGTTGGCGCACGCATGTGAGGTGCTCTGCGGTATGCGCCGACCTGCCGGTTCGAGTTTCAAAAGCGGGCAGGTTATGGAAGGACAGCGATCGTGAACGTCAAGTTGGGAATGAGGGAGGTTCTGATAAAAGACCTGCATATCGGAAGCACTCTATTCACTAAGAGCAGGTCGAAGGGAACAGTGTGATGATTGTATTGATTGGACGAGAAACGCGTGGAGTGATAGTGGGGACGGTGGCTATGCTGGCTCTCGGGTGGATGGTGGGTCCGGCCGTTGCGTCGACGGAAGGCATCAACGAAAAGGCAAAAGCGAGCCTGCAGAAAGCACATGACCAACTGAAACTGGCGATTGACCAGACTGAAAAAGCCTTGGGACCGGCTCGCAAAAGCAGCGGATCGATTCGGGTTCATATGCAGCGGGTACTCAATGTGCTCGGAGGGAAAGAGTCCCCTGAGTATGCCGACTCATCCGAGTATGCCGAAAAACTCCAACCGCATTTCAACGAAAAGGTTGGAAATCCTGGGGACGGGCATGGTGCGTTGCTCTACATGGAAGAAGCCTACGAGGCGTTGAAAGCCGGCAATGCGCCGGTAGCAGTTCAGGAAGCCGTAGAATATGCGATCATGCATGCATCAATGGTAGAGGGACACGCCCATGAATCAGTACATGGGACCGGTATCAAGCAGACACAAGAGCATGCCGCACATGCCGCGGCATTGTTGGTCGGAGCCTATGGGAAGGGTGACTCGGATTCTCCAGCCACCGGCGCGCTGGCCTATGCGATGAAACAAGCAGGATTGAAAATATCAAAATAGATCGGCAAATCATGAGCCTGCAGGATCAAATAGGTAGTTTGTGCATCGATAAAGCGATGCACAAACTCGCTTGCCTCTCCTCATGCTGCAGGGTTGCCGTGGAGCTGACTTGGTCATGCTATGGACCATGACACCTCCTTTCACGTCCTCACACGGTAGATTTCTGCTCGTGGATCGGACAGCGTCAACAACCTGGCGAGTAGTGCTCAAGGAGAGGAAATGGTCTGAGAAGGGGGCAAACACCCTTCTCAGACCAAGATGGTATGAGTGAATAGACATCCGATCCGGGATTTTGGAGGCTTCTGTCAGGAGATGGCTGCGTTGATTCTTTTCCCCTTTCCCTCCTTTCGCAAGCCCTACGGCATCTTTTTCGATCGTTACATCCAGTACGGAGGGAGAGAATCAAAGGCGCAGATTCTCTCGAACCTTCGTTTCTGGTACGAAATAGCAATTCCGTGGTCTTCACGATAGCCTGACTGCTGTGTCACTACGGTAGGTCCTTCATAGCTCGTCCAAATTGTCTATCTGGACAGACGGCTCTGAGGATATTCTCCCCACATCTTCGATCAGTGGTCCTGGTCATTGCCAAGAACCGCGGATGTAGAGAATCGTCAGGCGGATAATTTCGGCAGTCTAAGCACGATAGTTGCTCAATTACGGTGATACGCCGCGATCAACACATGCTTGATGAGGGAACAAGTCATCATTCAAGAGGGAAGAACTATGCAGCTAACAATCGTCTGTTCACAGAGATTGCGAGTAAGTCTCATCGCACTACTCCTCACGGCATCGGCACTGTCGGATGCGAGAGCGGATGCCGTCACTGAATGGAACGAGAGGGCCGGTGAGATCGTGGTGAAGGCTGGTTTGGGACCGTTGCCTGCGGAGCGCGTATTAGCAATGGTCCAAGCCTCGGTCTATGAAGCGGTGAATGCCATCACACGGCGGTATCCCGTCAGTGATGTGAAACTGGAGCCGACTCCTGGGGCATCATTGGAAGCAGCGGTCGCAGCGGCGAATCGTGCCATGTTGGCGAAACTGATTCCGTCTCAACAGGCAATCATCGATCACGCCTATCAGGCTGTTCTGACTACAATCGCCGATGGTCCAGCCAAGTCCAATGGTGTCGCTGTCGCTGAAAAGGCAGTCGCGGCCGTTCTGGCGAGGCGTGCGAATGATGGGGCTGCGGCAGGGGAGTCCTATCGTCCACATACGAGCGCAGGAACCTATGTGCCTACGGTGATACCGGAAGCGCCACAGTGGAGGCATCGCACACCCTGGTTGATGACGAACCCGTCGCAATTTCGTCCGGGGCCACCTCCGGACTTGGGCAGTGAAGTATGGGCGCGTGACTATAATGAGGTGAAAGCGCTGGGTGGAAAGCGGAGTCAACAGCGGACTGCGGAGCAGACAGAAATTGCCCGTTTCTGGGAAGAGGTCATGCCGCCAATCTATCATGCCATCGTGCGTTCAGTTGCGAATACTCCAGGAAGAGACATCACGCGGAATGCACGCTTGTTTGCCGCAGTGACGCAAGCGTCGGATGACGGCTTGATTGCGGTGTTTGATGCCAAATATCACTACGGTTTCTGGCGCCCCCTCACAGCCATTCGTAACGGCGACATCGATGGGAACGATACGACCGAACGGGATGAGTCCTGGGTGCCGTTCATTGAGACTCCCATGCATCCGGAATATCCCTGTGCACACTGCATCACCTCCGGTGCCGTAGGGACGGTGTTAAAGGCAGAGATCGGTCAGGAGCCAACACCGATGCTCACCACGAGCAGCCATGCAGCGGGTGATGCGATCCGCAGCTGGACGAATGTGGACGAGTTCATGCAGGAAGTGGCGAATGCACGGATCTACGATGGCGTTCATTATCGGAATTCCGGCACGGTCGGAACTGATATGGGGAGGCGGATTGCTCAGCTGGCGATTGAAAAGTACCGACTGACATACAAATAGCGCCTAGCAGAATGCTGAAAAAGTCCTCCAGCCGCGTTCTCGCATCACTCAGAAGCTCAACGTACCGGAGCGTACGCCTCACCCCTTCGCTCGCTGCGGCCTTGCTGGAAGCCGTTTTGAGCATTCTGAGGTGTAGCATGCCACAGTCTTTTCTCTCATCCTGCAACGGTGCGCGAAGCAGAAACCGAGTTTTTCTGCAGACTGCTACGGCTCTGTGATGATGTGCCCGCTCGGCTTTTCTTCCCCTTCGCCCCACTCCGCCACAGCCTGTGCCATCTCTTCTAATCGCAGCGCGGCTCGGCCAAACACACTGTCGGGTGGGTAGGCCCCATCGAGTCCCCGCTCACCGGCAGCGATGCCGGTGAGTAACTCCAGTGCTTCTTCAATGGTGTTCACGGCATACACGGCAAAGTGACCGGACTCGACGGCTTCCACTACATCGCGGCGAAGGGCCAAATGCTTGGTGTTGCGAGCGGGGATGATGACACCTTGCGTGCCGGTCAACCCTTTGCGTGAACAGGATTCGAAGAACCCCTCGATCTTTTCGTTCACCCCGCCGATCGGCTGTATTTCACCTAATTGATTGACGGAGCCGGTGACGGCCAGCCACTGATGGATCGGTAGATCGGCGAGGCTGGAGAGAATGGCGATGAGCTCGGCTACGGCGGCGCTGTCACCTTCCACTTCAGAGTAGGTCTGTTCAAACGTCAACGAAGCGCTCAAGGCAAAGGGATGGGCCCCTGAAAATTTACCGGCGAGATATCCGGCCAGCGTCAGGACCCCCTTGCTATGGATCATTCCCGCCAGTTCCGCCTCCCGCTGAATATCGATCACGCCTTTGGTGCCGACGTAGGTACGAGCGGTGATCCTCGTCGGGCGGCCGAACGCGTAGTCGCCGAACTCATGAACCGACAGCCCGTTGACCTGACCGACCACGTCACCGTCGAGATCGATCATCAGTGTGCCTTCTTTAATTTCATCTTGGATCCAATGTTCCGCCAAGTTCGAGCGATGACGTTTATGGGTGACGGCGGCATCGACATCTGCTCGCGTCACAAACGCATGGCCTTCTTTCTTCGCCCAATACCCCGCTTCACGGATGAGGTCGCTGACGAGACTGAGCCGGAGCGAGAGTCGATCGCGACGATCGGCAAAGCGAAGGCCTTGCCGCAGGATTTCAGCGACGGCATCCGCTCCGAAGTGTGGCAGTCCTTCTTCTCGACAGAGCCTCGCAATGAATCGGGCATATTGTCGGTCCTCCCGTTCGCTTCTCACGACTTCAGTGTCGAAATCCGCCTTCACTTTGAACAGCTTCTCGAAGTCTTCTTCGTAGGTTTGCAGCAGGTGGTACAGCATGGGCGGCCCAACCATGATGACTTTCACATTCACGGGGATCGGCTCCGGTCTCAGTCCCGCCGTGGAGAACCCGTAGAATTCACCGGGATCCTCGATCTTCACCTCATTGGTCTTGATCACCCGCTTGAGCGCGTCCCACGAAAACGGCTGGCGCAGCATGTCCACGGCGTTCACGATCAGGTAGCCGCCGTTGGCTTGCAGCACAGCTCCTGCACGAATTTCCGTGAAGTCGGTGTACATGACGCCCATATGGGCCCGCCGCTCGATCTTGCCGATGAGATTGGTGTAGGTCGGGTGTGCTTCGTCGATGACGGGAGCCCCTTCCCTTGGGTCGCGTTGGACGATCAGATTGACAAGGAAACGCGACATGTCGGGTCGCTTGAATTCCAAACCGGGGATGGCAATGGCGGGCCCTTCCCGCGGCAGGAAGTCCTTGTAGTGATGTACGATGTCGTCTCGAACATGTTCCAAGAATGTTGTGATGGGCGCAATATCTTGGTACGCCCGCCGCATGGTTTCATAACGGCCTTCCAGGACATTCGTGGCCAGTTGGCGGTCCAGATGGCGTTGTTGGTGCTCGGCTTCCTTCTCAAGACCATGGATGCGGATATGGAATTCGCGGATTTCCCCTTCAAGCGTCTTGCGCCGTTCGGTCAAGTCTCGCTGCTCTTCCTCGGTCATCGCCTCCATGTCGGCATCCGTCATGGAATGGCCGTCCTTAAGCGGCGCAATCCCGAAACCGACCGAAGTTTCCTCAAAGCCGAATCCTTGTGTTCGGCTGTGTTCCGTTAATTCGTGGAAGAGGGCCTTTTTCTTGGTATCGATGTCATCATGCAGCTTGGCCTTGGCATCGAGATATTTCTTGCTCTCGAATGCCAAGGGGATGTCACGTCGCAGTCCCTCGATGAATCCGGACATCTCTCGTTTGAATGACGCGCCCTGGCCGGCGGGCAGCGCAAGACAGGTTGGTCGAGAGGAATCTTGGAAGTTGTTGACATAACACCAGTCAGCAGGAGCGGGAGCGGTCCGTGCCATGGTCTTGACCATCTGCCGAATGACGGTGGCTTTTCCTGTCCCGACAGGGCCGGAGACGTAGAGATTGAATCCGGGACTCTTCATATTGAGCCCGAATTCCAACGCCTCCACGGCCCGCTCCTGTCCAATGATCTCCGTCAGCGGTTCAAGCTCGCCCGTATCCTCGAATCCGAGCTGCCCGGGATCGATCGTTGGGGCCAGCATGGAGACAGGGACTTTGAATTTTTCGATGTTCATCCTAGGACACCTTGGCCGCGATCGGTTGCGGAAGCGCGACGACCGTGGCTTGCGGACCTTTGAAGCCCTCCTCGAGGCCGAATACCACGTCGGCTCCATCTTCCAGTTGCTCAAAGGTGAGTCCCTGTAAGGCATTTGCGTGGAAGTAGACCTCACCGCCTCCTTCCTGGAGGATGAAGCCGTAGCGCTCATTGGAGAACAGCTTCGACACGACGCCCTGATGAGACGGCGCGGGAGGCAGGCGTATTTCGGTCTTCGCGCGTTTTTCTCGATACTTGTGGAGTTCAATGTTGGCAGCCTGAAAGGCAGATCTGATGGCTTCCTCGAAGGTCTTGTCTTCCTTGCGAGCCGTCAGGGTGTGACGACCGGGCAATGTGACTACAATGAGCGCTTCCGCCACGTTCACAAGTTTTTTGTGGTGCCGATTCTTGGTCAAGGTGACTCGACCGTGAATCACATCGTCGTGCCCGCGTTGGAGATCTTCCATGCGGGACTCGATCTCGGTCTTCCAGCGAGGGGTCATCGCGACATTGCGGCTGTGAATTTCTAGTTCCATTCGTGCCTCCACATCGTAACAGTTCAGTTCCTCTTACCGACCGGAGGTCGCAAACGATATGCCGAGGGAGCAATGACTCGAGAGTGTCGGTCAATCAGCAATGTGTGGATGTTTTATGATCCGAGTCGGCCCAGCTGACTTGTATTGGGGTATTTGTCCACAGGACCACTCTGGCCGGTGTTGCGCAATGCAACAGTTCTTTGAAATGGGTGAAGGGTAAAGAGTGAGGCGTAGGCGATAATGGGAGATGTGCCCATGGAACGCGATTTGCGTGAGAGTGGATGCATGTCTGCGTTGCGCAAGCAAACCATGGAACGCTACCTACAGACCCGTTTTGGTTCGGAGACGCGACTCTTGTCCTATGGAATCATCGGCAAGGAGAGTTCCAAGGGATCCCAGAAGCGGTATGGGTATGGCACGCCGGTCAAATTGACCTTCCAAATCGGACGACGGGTTCAGTCAGCTGTGCTTGAAACGATGAAGCCCGGTCCATTCGGGCATGAGCATATGGCGGATCGCGCCCAGGCGATGCTCTGGGACTATGACTCCTATGGACGGCTTCCACGACATGTCAAGGCGCTGGATGTTGGTGCGTTCAATGCCAAGCAGGAGCTTTGTTCTCTTGCCGAAGCCCAAGAATTCTTCGTGCTGAACGAATGGACTGATGGCGCAAGCTATCATGCGGATCTTGAGCGATTGGCGAATGGTGGGGGGCTCCGTAAGCTGGATCGACAACGCGTGGTCGCGCTGGCGCGGTACCTGGCACAGATCCATGCCAAAAAGCGTCGAGACGCGGATCTCTATAAGCGTCGGCTGCGTGAATTGATCGGTCATGGCGAATGCATCATGGGGTTGACCGACAGCTATCCCACACGCTTTGGCTTTATCACCGCTGATCTGCTACGAACGGTGGAGGAAGCGTGCAACCGGTGGCGGTGGCGTCTCCGTGACAAGGCCAACCGGCTTGCACAGGTGCACGGAGACTTCCATCCGTACAATGTCTTGTTCCGTCGCGGGACGGATTTTGCGGTGTTGGACCGGTCGCGAGGAGAATGGGGCGAGCCGGCCGACGACATCACGGCCATGACGATCAACTATCTGCTCAACTCCCTGATCCGGCGCGGGAAGCTGTACGGGTCGTTCGAAGTCCTGTTCCGTTTGTTTTGGGAGACCTATCTGGAAGCGAGCGGCGACAAGGAAGTGACAGAAACAGCCGCACCGTTCTTTGCCTTTCGCGGCTTGGTCGTGGCCAGCCCGCTCTGGTATCCAAACCTGTCGATCGACACCAGGCGGAGTCTCTTTCGTTTCATTGAAAACGTGCTCGACGTGCCGCGCTTTGAGCCGGAGCGGGTGAATGAGTATTGCGGTGTTTGATACGCTGTCAGCTCTCAGCGTACAGTTGGGAGAGGGAATTCAGAGAGAATGTGATCCTCGCACATGCTGAACGCTGATAGCTGTTTGCTGGAAGCTCAGCACGATTTATGACTCGTCCACAAGCGTTTGCTATCTGGCTTACGGGTTTGCCTGCGTCGGGCAAGAGCACCATTGCCGCAGCGCTTCGACCTCAGCTTGAACAGTTGAAGTTGTCCGTCGAAGTCCTCGAGTCCGATGCAGTCAGACGCATCCTCACGCCGACCGCGACCTATTCGCTGGCGGAGCGGGATCTCTTCTACCGCGCCCTGGCCCTCATGGGAGCGAGATTGGTGGCACATGGCGTCACGGTCATCTTCGACGCCACGGCAAGTAAGCGTGCGTACCGTGATTTCGCTCGAAGCCTCATCCCTCGATTCATCGAGGTGGCAGTAGAGTGTCCGTTAGGACTCGCGATGCAACGTGACTACAAGGGGACCTATCAGCGAGGTCAGCGAGGTGAATCATCGACCGTTCCAGGGCTCCAAGACCCCTATGAAGCGCCGCTTCATCCGGAAGCCAGGATCGATACGACGCAACTCTCAGCGACAGCCGCAGTGAGAACCCTGTTGGAAGTTGTGAATAAGCAATTCAAAGAGGAGGTGCCTCGCTGACCGCTACTCCCATGCGCTCCGCCCTGGACGACATGATTCATGAACGCTTCTCCTGCAACCGCTGACCGGCCGCTACGACAATGCTCGCCGCTCGCTCTTCGATTCTGAGTTCCAGGTTTCATGTTCAACGTTTCAAGTTGTGCAGAAGCCAAAACCCTGAGACGTGAAATATGAAACTTGAAACCGTTAGCCGAGACGTTTCACGAGGTGCTCGGGACCCTGAGCGCTTCGGCAAGCTCAGCGCAGGCCGGTTGATGGGTCGCAAACCGTCATAAATGGCGTGGGTTTGTGACTTGATGGGGATCTTTCCCGCCCGTTATAGTGACGCCCCATGCAAAAGAAGCCTGCATCCCGTTTTAGGAAAACACAGAGTCCTCCTGCTCAAGAAACGGGGAGCTCCATTGCCCAGGCCCCTGCCGCGACGGCTCTGCTTGCCGCATTTCGGACTCTTGCCGTCAATGAGGTGTATACGATGGCCCCGAAAGCGTCGGTGGTGCGAGGGTATGACTACTACCGGCAGCAACGACTTCAGTGTTATGTCTGGAGCAAGGATGGCGCGACACTCACGGCCCATGTGCAGGGCACCATCTTGTACGAAGTCGTGTTTTCCCTGGACGACGGGTTTCTCTCTGCCTTTTGTGACTGCCCCGCCTGGGAGTTCGATTGTCCGTGCAAACATGTCCTGTGCGCCTGTTTCACCACCAAGCATCTCCTTGTGCCCGAGACGTTCCAATTGTCCGATCGAGAACAGGCCCATCTGGCCGCACTCCGAACCGACTTGTTCGGGGAACCCACCAAGGCGGGCTTCCCGAGCAAGGGCAACGCGGTGGAGTCGGGCTATGAAATCGTGATCGATGCAAGCCAGCTCTCCCCGCAGCTCTCCATCTACCGCAATGGTGTGAGACTGCCTGCGGGGTGGGCTCCTGATGTACCGCCCGAACTGCGCCCGTTGCTTCATTCGTCCTGGTTTTCGACCTACGGAGATGATCCTCTGTTGCGCTACCTTGGCTTAGCCAAGCGGCGGTTCCCTATTGTGCTCAAATTCGGCCGGGACTCGCTTATCCTTCAATGGGCTCCGACGGTCGCGTGCCAAAGTAGGACGGAGCTGGCTCTTTCCGATGAAGGCGTGAGGATTCGCGCGGTGTGTATGGCGGACGGCACCGTGCTCGACCGGATTGTCCGGTTTCGTCGTTTCGTCGTGGACGTAAACGGCCAGCGCTTGCTTCTTTTGGAGGAAGAAGGTGGGTGGGCCCCCTTTCTGTCACTGCGCAACGGTTTCCGGCGGTTCGATTTTCCATATGATCGTAGCGGACTGGATGAAGCGCCCTGTGCGATCACTCTACCGGCTAGCGAAGACCATCGGCGATGGCATGGGCAGCCCCATGCGCTGGAATTCACTCTTTCACGAGAGGAGTTCCACTCCTCACAGATCGATCTGAGCCGCAAGCAGGCCGACAATACCCTCCACGATATGCTCTTTCGGGTAGATGGGCATGAAACGCCGGTTCGCTTGTCTGTTGCCGGATCAGGAGGCGAGGAACGGGACTACGCGTTAACGCTCAGGCCGTTGCTTGATGAGGCTGGTGCCCCAA
Organism: Nitrospira sp. BLG_1; assembly: GCF_047338595.1. Classification (NCBI taxonomy): domain Bacteria; kingdom Pseudomonadati; phylum Nitrospirota; class Nitrospiria; order Nitrospirales; family Nitrospiraceae; genus Nitrospira; species Nitrospira sp. BLG_1. The sequence goes on along the minus strand of NZ_JBLFBO010000001.1, from coordinate 45,160 downwards.
CGACTGCATGGATGCTCCAGGCACAATGCCGGCAAGGTGAGAGGTGGTGCTCTCCAAGTGCGGCGACCTTTTCCTTCATCCGGGCGTTGGAACAGGGGCGCGCCGTGTCAACGCCGTTGCGAACACAGAAACGCAAGGCCGTGCTCTACGAATTGTTCTTCAGCTTGCTGACGGTCGGTGAGGTGAAGGAACGAGACCGGCGTATCAAGGCGGCGTTGGATCAGACCGATTGGGTGCGGAGTATTCGGCTGGAGGCCGCACGATGGCTGAAACAGCACTTGGCTGTCTATGCCAGGCCGGATGTACGGTTGCAGATCGAGGCAGGGCGGTGGGGTTTGCAGACCATCGACAAGTCTCGTGAGGGATGGCTCTATCAGGTGCCGTTCGAGATCTTCGGTCCGGAAGCGTTTCGCGGCATGTCCTCGTATGATGCGATGGTGATCGATTCGCGTGTCCTGTTCCCACGATTGCCGGTTCTCTTGGAAAAGCTGACAACGGTCGGGATCACACTGTTGTACGAGGAGAAACCGCTCAGATCCATCCGGTGGGACTGCTCCGTTCACGTCAGGCATCAGGATCGACAGGAGACCGGAATCGACTGGTTCGAGATCAGGCCGGAGATCCGTTGTGATGGGAGGGCCATTGACGAGCAGGAATGGAGGACAGTTCTGCAGCGTGGCGGACTCATTGCGAGTGAGGGGGGGCTACGAGTTTTGGACGGCCCTAGCATGGAACGGCTACGAGCCATCCTCGACTTGACCGGGGATGCTCAGGCGAATCGAGAATCGGCGCAGGTCGTACGGGTGCCTCGGTTGCAGATCCTCGATTGGCTCGCGCTGCGCGAGCAGGGAATCCACGTGTCGTTACCGGCCGAAGATGAGGCAGTGCTGGCGGGCTTGCTGGGTTTTGTGCGGATTGAGAAGCCGCCGTTGCCGAAGGGGCTTCACGCAATGCTGCGTCCCTACCAGCAAGACGGGTATGCCTGGTTGGCGTTCCTCTATGCCCATCGATTCGGCGCCTGTTTGGCGGACGATATGGGGCTGGGCAAGACCATCCAAACCATCTGTCTCTTGGCTGCGATCAGGGAAGGACGCCTCAAGGCCGCGCGCGGGGTGAAAGGCCCTCACCTGGTCGTGGTGCCGACGAGCCTTCTCTTCAATTGGGAGCAAGAACTGGCCCGGTTCGCGCCCGAGTTTACCGTCCATGTGTATAGCGGGAGTGAGCGGACATTCGAGGCCGGGGACGGTGAGATCGTGCTCACGACTTATGGGCTGGTCCGTCGGGACATCGATGCCCTGGAGCAGATCCCGTTCCATGTGATCGTCTTTGATGAGGCCCAGGCGGTAAAGAATATCCAGGCGGATACGACCGGCGCAGTCCGACGACTCCAGGGCCGCTTCAAAGTCGCGCTGACCGGCACCCCACTGGAAAACCATCTCGGCGAGTATTTCTCGGTCATCGACCTCTGTGTGCCGGGGCTCTTGGGCGAGAGTGATCGATTCAAGACGGATATGAAACGGCTCTCAGGTCCCGCGCTTGACCGGGTGTTGCGCCGGACGAGGCCCTTTGTTCTGCGGAGGACCAAGGCGGAGATTCTTCAGGATTTACCTCCAAAAATCGAGCATGAGGTGTTTCTGGAGTTGACCGAGCGCCAAAAGGCGCTCTATCAACAGACGGTCGAACAAGTGCGCTCCACGATCGATGAGGCCTATCGCAGCAAGACCTCCGGGCAGGCGCAGTTCATCGCCCTCACGGCCATCCTCAAGCTTCGGCAAATCTGCCTGTCGCCACGACTCCTCACAAAACAGCCGGAAGAGCGCTCCCCCAAGCTGAGCTTTCTCGTGGAACGATTACACGTGTTGCGGGAAGAGGGGCACAGTGCGCTGGTGTTTTCACAGTTCACTAGCTTTCTGGATCTGGTGCAGGAAGCCTGTGTGGAGCATGGATTGCCGTATCACCGATTGGACGGTTCCACGGCACCGGCTGCGCGCAAAGCCCGTGTGAAGGCCTTTCAGACCGGTGACCAGCCCGATGTCTTTCTCTTGAGCCTGAAAGCGGGAGGGCAAGGGTTGAATCTGACCCGTGCAACGTATGTGTTTCATCTGGACCCTTGGTGGAATCCTGCGGTGGAGCGGCAGGCCTCCGATCGTGCGCATCGTATCGGGCAACTGCGGACCGTCACGATCGAGCGAATTCTCATGCGACATAGCATCGAGGAGAAGATGATGGCCCTGAAGCAACGGAAGCTCGAGTTGTACAACGCCGTGATGGCCGGCGCGGTGCGAGGCTCGGGGCAGGGCGTACTGACAAAGGCCGATATCGATTTCCTGCTCTCGCCGAGTGCCTGATTCCGAGAACTATGGCTGTGCGGGTCAAAGCGTTCGTGACCATGTCACATCCAGTCTAAGGTACTGGCCACGGTTCCGGTGCAGCTAACCCCCAAGGTGTTGGCGGATCAAAAAATGAGGATCGATATGATAAAGTTACCGCTCCCTACTTAGTCCTCAAATCAGATACTGCCCAAGCCATTTCCCCGTATGTTCCGACACCTGTTCCCGTGTGCCAGGCTCTTCGAGGAGATTAGCAAACCATTTGTCCCCGACTTATCTCCAAGCTCACTTGTCAGTATTTAGGCAAGCCATTATAATAGCCATTAATGTAGCCCATAGGAGGATAGTATGCCGCAGGTCGATGAGTTTGTCTCTGTCAGTGAAGCCAAGAATAAGCTGTTGGATTTAATCCGCCGCATGAAGCACAAGCAGGAGATCGTTGCGATCACGCGCGACGGCGTTCCTTCAGCGGTACTGCTGAGCATGGACCAATTCGAGGGGTTGATGGAGACCATTGAGATTTTAAGCGATCAGAAGGCGATGCGAGGACTTCGCCGGTCGTTGAGGCAAGCGGAGAAAGGCCAGTGGGTTTCTCACGAGGCGGTGTTTGGCCGTGACACTCCATGAAAGGGTACCGGGTACGCTATTCTAAGGAAGCAGCTGAGCGAATCCGAAAATTTCATCCTCAAGTCAAAGGTGAGATTAAACAGGGTATCAAGGAACTTCTCGTATCCCCACTTGCCGGACATGCGCTTCAGTTCGAATTAGCGGGGTTGCGGGCCTATCGTATTCGGACGTACAGAATTATCTATCGACTCAACGATGACGAGTCCTGCATCGACGTCGTATTTGTGGGGCCACGGCGGAACGTGTACGAAGAACTGAGAACACTTCTTCTGTCAGAGCCTGGAAGGAATTAAAATCCCCTCCTCCGCGTCATGACAGATATCGTGCGAACCATCTTGCTGCCTGTTCCGCCACCTGTTCCAATGTGCCTGGTTCTTCAAAGAGGTGTGTCGCGCCGGGAACGATGATCAACTTTTTCTCACAGATCAGTAGGTCGTACGCCGCCTGATTCATCTCAATCACCGGTTCATCGTAGCCTCCAACGATCAGCAATGTTGGAGCAGTGACCGACGGAAGATAGGGTTCCGCCAGATCCGGTCGCCCGCCTCGTGACACGATAGCCTTGAGGTTCGACGGTTCTCGCGCGGCAGCTTGAAGCGCGGCTCCGGCCCCGGTGCTGGCTCCGAAATAGCCAATCGGTAGACCTCTCGTTCGCGCCTCTGTCTCCACCCAGCATTTCGCAAGCAGGAGCCGATCCGCCAGGAGATCGATATCGAACACCTTGCGCCGGTCATCCGCTTCCTCCTCGGTCAAGAGGTCCGGCAATACTGTGGCAAGCCCTGCTTGCTGGAGATGGCGGGCGACGAAGGTGTTACGAGGACTCAATCGCCCGCTGCCGCTTCCATGTGCAAAGACAACCACGCCGCGAGGATCAGCCGGGAGTCCGAAGACACCATCTAAGGCGACTTTCCCTTCTTTGATTCTGACGTTGTGGTCATGCTGTGCCGTCATCGCCCCTCTTTCTTAAGCGCACTGCAGGGCGCAGGACGATTCAGGCCAGGGGGCAATTTGGTTTGGTCGTCGACACAGGCACCATTGAGTTGGGCTTGTGTGAGACCGATGACCGACGAGAGTGTGGCCCCTTTGAAGATTGCGCGGCGCAAATCGGCTGAATCGAGCCGAGCACCCGTCAAATTGGCTGAGACGAACGTGGCGTCTTGGAGATTCGTGTCCTGTAGATTGGCTTGGGTCAAGTTGGAGTGGTTGAAATTCGACTCTCGAAGATCCGCGCCGACGAAATTAGCCGATTCCAGATTGGTCCGGTTGAACTGACCCTGCCGGAAGGAGGATTTCGGCGCGTAGATTTCGCTGAGGTCGCCGTTCATGAAGTTGGTGTGCCAGCCCTTGGCTCCGATCAGGACCGCGCGGGTGAGGGTGGCGTCCAGGCAATTAGCCTCATCGAGTGTCGCGTGATAGAGAATCGCCATCCTGAGTTTGGCCAAGTTCAAATTTGCCTTGGTGAGAGTGGCTTCCTCGAGGTTGGCCCCTTCCAGATCGGCTTCCGGAAGGCCAGCACCCAATAGGTTCGCGTACCGTAGATCTGCACCCCGCAGAATCGCGGCTTTCAGATTCGCTCCACGCAAATTTGCCTCGTCCAGGTACGCGCTTTCCAAATCTGCTTCGACCAGTTTCGCCTGGTCCAGTTGCGCACGATCCAGCAGCGCACCTTGAAGGTTTGCACGATGGAGGTTTGCGTTGGAGAGGATGGTGCGGCGGAGGTCGGTGCTTGTCAGATCAGCATTCACGAGAGCCGCACCTTTCAGTGTCGCTCCATAAAAATACGCTTCGGCGAAATTGCCGTCGGTCATGTCGGAAGAGTTGAGGTCGGCACCCTCAAATTGAGCCCGTTCAAAGGCAGCCTCATTCAATTTGGCGCCGACGAGGACGGCGTCAAACAGGGCAGCCTCGTCCCCTACGGCACGAGAGAGATTGGCGCCCGTGAGTCGGGCACGACGCAGATCGGCTCCGGAGAGGTTACTGTCTTTGAGGATGGCTTTGGTGAGGTCAGTTCCAGCCAGACTGGCTTGAGCCAGGGTGGCCTGAGTCAGATTTGCCTGCCGCAAGACGGTGCCTTCCAGATCGGCCCGTTCAAGATTCGTCCCCGTGAGTGCGGCCCGGCTGAGATCTGCTTGGCAGAGTTCCATCCGCTTGGCATTCGGGTTGCCACGATATTCCACCCATCGCTCATGCGATCGCACGAGCTCTTGCAACGCTTTTGCCGAGATGGGCTTTTTCTTGTACGGGCTGTTGCAGAGCGGACCTGCCGGTGCCGCCGTATTGGGGGCCGGTGGGTCAGCGGCCCAGACCTCTGTGGTGGTGAGTCCGATGAGGAGGATCATTCTCACGATCGTGAGTGGCACGGAGGGTCTCTTCATTCGTGTCTCCTTCATGTGTTTGGTATACGGTCCACGGTCTCTCGCATCCAGGCACCCTTGACAGAGTCAGCACACCCGAGTTGCTCGTCACACAACGGACTGCCCATGCCCCATCCTGCTTACGGGTTGAGCAATGGTCTGGTGGGTACCAATCAAAGGTCAGGAAAATGAGACGACCATACCCCTCAAAGCAGCGGATATGACTGACGAGAAGGTTTGCTGTGTTCTCAGGAGTGTTGAGTTCCGTGTTTCAAGTTTCCAGTATCAGTCTCTCTACACTCGAGACGTGAAACACGAAACCAGCAACGTTCAACTCGAAACGAATCCGCTCTCCGTATTGATGATGACATGGTCCCTATTGCGACAACACACGGATGTACGCCACGACGTCCTGCATTTCCCCGTCGGTGAGCTGGCCTCGCCACGAATGCATCGGGCTGAAGACGACGCCATGCTCGATAGTCCGCAGTAGTTCTTCATCGGATTTCAGGAACGACTGGAACCGCTGAAAATTTGCCGGTGGGACTTTCAGCGCAACGGCCCCTGGGCCATCACCCCGGCCGGTCTTGCCGTGACAGTTCTGACAATAGTGTTCAAACACGGCTTTTCCACGCTCACGGTCGGGAGGATAGTCTTGCGCGTAGGAGGAGGGTATAGCCAGACTGTTCAGAATACAGAGGCTCACGAGCCCTGCGGAAAAGAATCGGTGCCATAGAATCTGCCGTCGAGTCGTGGGCATAGTTTTAGCTTTTCTTTGTTGTGTGAGCAATGAACGGGCTAAAGAGTTGCTGCAGTTTCTTGCTCCCGCAAGCCGGACAGACAATCCCTCCGGCTGCATGTTCTTTCAATGTTACCACGATCAACGATTCTTTCCCGCAATCGAGGCACTTATAGTCGTACATCGGCATCGTACACCTCTTGTGATCTTCAGCCAAAAATCATCAGTGGATAGGTGCCCTGGTGTAACAGTGCGTGGGACACGCTGCCAAGGACCATGCGGGTCACGCCGCGGCGGCCTCGGGATCCCACGAGAATCAGGTCCGGATTCAAGGCCTTGGCCTCCTGAAGAATTCCATCCACTGGAGTGCCCAACGTCGTCACCACGCGGGTTTGATAGCCTGAGAGGCGGAGTTTGTCTGCCGTCTCGTCGAGAAAATCCTTCGCCTTGCGGAGAGAATGGGTTTCCATGTGCTCAGCCGAAACCGCATCGACCGGCCAGGGGGGCCTGGTATGGGGCAGGACGGTGAAGAGGGTCACCGTAGGCAACTCACGAAATGGTTTCTGTTGAAGGAAGGAGAGGGCCTGGTCTGCGTCATAGGTTCCTTGTAAGGGCAATAACATGTGATGCAGCTTTTTCAAGGGACCGGGAAGAATCAGTTTCGCGCCCGGCGCGAACGTCAGGACTCGATGGGAAACGCTTCCGACAAGGCGTTCCTTGATCGGTCCAAGGCCCCGAGTACCCAAGAGAATCAGTCCCACCTTGAATTGTTCAGCCAAGGCTACGAGTTGCTCCGCCGGCGATCCGACGACCAAATGCTTGGTGACCGGCCCGACATCCAACGGGAGCAAGGACGCGGTGCGATCCAACAGACGAGTTCCGTCGTCGCGCATGTTTCGCTCGACCGTCTCGTACAGTTCCTGTGCCACTTCCGGCATCATCATGGGATAGGCCGGACTTGGGACGTCGAGGACATGTACAAGATGCAGCTCCTCAGCCCGAGTCAGGTACTTGAGAGATCGGACTGCCTCATACGAATGGTCAGACCCGTCGACTGCGAGTAATATCTTCATAGCACCACCTTCCAACTATGGATGTACCGCTTCGTTTCAGCATGCATCACCGTGGCAGTAAGGCCGTCGCGATCATCAGATAGATCCCCACGCTCAGAATATCTTGTACGACCGTTGCTACCGGTCCGCTGGCCAAAGCCGGATCTGCTCCGAGACGCACCAGCCCCAGCGGAAGAAGACTGGCCATGACAGTGGCCACGACGGCCGTCACCCCTAATGAGGCACCGACAACCATTGCCAACGTCGGATGTCCGTTCCAGATCCACAGTCCGGCGGCAGCGACAACTGCGACGATCGTTCCGATGGATACGCCGATGAACGTTTCTTTGACCAATTGCGCCCACAGCTCAACCTCTCCATAGGCCAATCGACGAACCAGGACGGTTTCGGTTTGAGTTCCGACGGCATCCGCCATGTACACGACGAGGGGCAGAAAGAATGCGAGCGCCACTTCGTTTTTCAGTGAGGTTTCAAACGCCGAGGCCACGCCGCTGGCTAAGAATCCTCCTGCGAGGCCGAGCATCAACCAGGGTAGACGTGCGCGCACCTGGGTCAGCGTCTGCTGGGCGGTCAGGGACAGATGGAGATGGTCCATTCTACTGATACCGCCCATGCGCAGAAAGTTGTCCACATGCTCCTCATGCAGCAAGGCCAAGAGCCGTCCGATCGGAATGGCGCCGAGCAGCCGCCGTCGAGCGTCGATGACAGCGACATCGGCGTCATGACGTTGAACCGCGCGCAGCGCCACCGTCTCAGCTCCATCTCCCGGGAGCACCTCGATCGGCGGCAATCCTTCCAGTTCGGCCAGCGTGGCCTGTTCCTTGGCCTGAAGCAATCGTTCGATCGGGACTTGACCCGTGAGGACGGCTTGATCGTCGACCAGATAAACATGGCCCACTTCGTCCCATGTGTGGCCCCGAAGCCCCGCAATAGTTTCGCCGACGGTGCGATGCCTGTCGCTCCGAGGAATGTCCGGGGTCATCAGGTCTGCAGCCGTTGCCATCCCACTGCCTCCGAGTCGATCGTTACTGACAATCCGCCGGGCAGAAAAAAACGAAATACATCACGATCGCGAGGCCTAAGCCGACCGCTCCAAGCAGGAGCCACTGCGTGCGCGTCATGTCTGGTCCCTCCCCACGTACTAAGGTGTTCAGCAAGTCCGATGCCATTGAGAACAGTGAGAAGTGAAATGTGAAAGGTGAAAAGTATTGTTCAGACTGCGTCGCTATTACCTTTTACTTCTAACCTTTCACCTGTGTTGCCCCCTTCTGCTACAGAGAGTGAATGACCACTGTGGCAGAGAGCCCCTGTTCCTGGATGTAGCGAAGATGGCTGATAGCCAATCGCAGGGACATGAAAAGCAAACACACGGTTTTCCCAAGCTGTCAGCCGTGAGCTGTCGGCGTACTGATGTGGCATCGCCCTTGCTCAACTTTCCACACCAGGAGGATCGTTCATGCGGCAGGAGACGGATCTCTTTAAGACCATCCTGGTTCCAGTGGATTTTTCCCCCTGTTCCGAGGAAGCTTTTCGGGTGGCCTGTCAGATGGCGAGGTTATGTGGTGCGGCGGTACTCGTGCTGCACGTGATCGACACAAGTACGCTTGCCGCATTTCATCGCCTGGGGTTACTGGCGGTTCCGTCCGATGCCGCTCCACAGCGCCGCCGGCTGCGCCATCATGCTCGTTTAAACGTCAGGCAATTGTTGGAGTCGAAGGTAGCCGCGGACGTCAAGATCGAACGTCAGATTGTAGAGGGTGTGCCGTTTGCCGAAATCGCCAAAGTTGCGCGGACAGGGAATGTTGATCTGGTCGTGATCGGAAGCTACGGCGGACGGGTCGGGAATGTGGATAAGATTTTCTTCGGCAGTACGGCGGAGAAGGTCGTTCGTACGGCAGGTTGCCCCGTCTTGACGGTACCGCTTCCGGTTTCTGCTTCGCAACGACGGTCGTCACGATAGCAACGACGTAACGAGATGGAGGGGGGTATGATCCTTGGAAAGACCGGGATGCAGTGGAGACGATTGGGGATGGTTCTCACCATGGCCTCTCTGGCCTGGATGTATGGTACAGCCCTGGTGGCGCAATCCGAACAGGTGGTGGACGTGACGATCAAGGATTTTCGGTTTGTGACGAAGCAGAGTCCCTTGCGCTTGGGATTTCCTACCGCGATCACCGTACGGAATGAGGACGCGGAGCGACACGATTTCAGCTCGACCATGTTTGAGGGCATTCCCACACAGGTTGAGAAGGACGGGGTGATTGTCTATGGCCGTGGCGTGGGAGGGGTGTATCTCGATCCGAAACAGAGCGCGACGATTCGATTTGACATGACGCGACCAGGCCGGCACGTCTTCCGCTGCTCTATTCACCCGACGATGAGCGGAGAGTTACTGCTATTGAGTGCGGAGGCTGTGTGAGCCTGTCTGCGGGAAGATCGAGCATTCTCCTTGCGACCGACGGATCGCAGGGGTCATCGACTGCGGAGGCCTATGCGTTTGCGCTCGCGCGATCGTGGAGTGCCTCGCTGAGTGTTCTGCATGTGTTGGAGTTTCCCTCTGGGCTCGATCCGGAGAATCCTGTCAATCGACTATACTTGGCCGAACTGATGAAGCAGGCGACGCAAGAGTTAGTCGAATTGAAAGCCCGGGCAGCCGATCGAGGGATTTCGGCTGAGACGAAGATAGCGACAGGCATCCCGAGTGAAGAAGTTCTTGCGGCCGCAACGGGCGAAGAGCCGGATCTGATTGTCGTGGGCACGAGAGGCAAAACCGGATTGGCACATGTCCTTTTGGGAAGCACGGCGGAACGAATCATCCGGGCGGCACCCTGCCCCGTTCTGGCTGTGCGTGCCGAGCGGTATGTAGAAAAGAGAGCGGGTGGAGCCCGGCACAATCCCTCGGACATTCAGCGGATCCTGGTCCCGATTGATTTTTCCGACTGTTCGCTCGACGCGTTGGAGTATGCGGCGCTGATTGCACAACGATCCAAGGCCTCCATCAGAATTCTCCATGTCCTGGAGCCGGTTTCGTACGGATTGGATTTCACCTTGCCTCATCCGGCGAAGCGTGACGCGGATCGGACAGCGATCACCCGGCGGCTGTCTGATCTCACTGCAGCGCTGACTTCGTCCGGGCTGGCGTCTGACTTTGTCATCTCCGGCGGGCTGCCGGCTGATTCGATCCTCAATGCGGCTGTGGCCCCCGATGTGGGTTTGATCGTGATGGGGACTCATGGTCGACGTGGTTTGTCCCACGCGTTATTCGGCAGCGTCGCGGAGTTCGTTCTTCGGAAAGCCTCGTGCCCGGTCCTGACGGTCCGGAGCCCGAAGTTTCACCCAGGTCATCGCCCTGTCCTTGGTAGGCCATCCATGCCAAACAACGTATAGCTGAGGAGCGAGTCATGCCAACGCGCAAGACGACAACCAGGAAAAAGACAACAAGCGCCAAAATGAAGGCCCGACCAGCCCCTGCCATAAGGCGAACGGAAAACCCTATCGAATTGCCGGAGGGAATGTGGGAGCGGATCTCGCGGAAAGCGTACGAGCTCTGGGAACAGCGCGGCCGCCAGGATGGGAATGCTCTCCAAGACTGGCTCGAGGCAGAAGAAATCGTCATGGAAGAAATTCATGAATCGCGTGAGTGACCAGGGAATGGGGTTGTGGGTACCGCGCCCGCACACGCTGGATGCGATTCTCACCCGGCTCGATCGCCTCTCTCTCAGGCCGGAGTTTCGTGTGCAGCGAGAGGGAGCGCTGGCGCGCGTCCTGAAGCCATATGTTGAGGGAGACGCAGGACGGCTTGTCGCGCCGCTGGAGCAGGAAATAGAGCTGGCGAGCCTCTATCTCTTTTGCGACTACTATCCCGAAGACGGACAGCTGACCCTCATCGAACAGTTGCGAGACGTGATCACCGAACATATCCCCGAAGAGGAGCGACAGTGGCTTGATCCCTTGAAACATTCCTATCTCGATGTCCTGCAATTGACTTCTCCGCCGGTAGCTGGCCAGGATCTTTCGTTGCAATCGCTTGCTGATGGGACAAAGGTGGTCCTGCCGGGCGGTGAATGGACCAAGGATCTCACGATGGATCGTCCGTTGCTCACCAGGATCATTCATGATCCGAACGCTCCCCTGGAGTCAGATCAGGCTGTATGGGCCGGCTGTGGGGTCACGATGTCACACACTGATGCCAAGGCGTTGCTCGACATGACGTCCGATTGGCGGCGCGAAATGGAGATGAGCACCGGATCCTTTGCGTTGGGGGAATGGAAAGAATTCACCAAGCGATTCGGCTACATGGTCCTCTGGGCGTTTGCCGAACAGCGCCTTGCAGCCCTGATAGATGCCGCCGTTCATGTCGAATATCGCACGGCTGACGATCAGTCCTATCTGTACGCGATTGCCCTCTATGATCACCACGAGCATCGAACGTTCACAGACGTGCTGTCCGGGATGACCGACTTGTCTCCGGAAAAGCCCGATCCCGCCGACCGACAAGGTGCTACGGTGAAGCGGCCAGTTGTCCAGCAGTGGGGCCAACGGGAAAGTGGGAGACTCGTGGCCAGGCTGACACTGACGGCGTATCAACTTCTCGTGGAATGCGATAGTCCGCAGCGGCTGGATCTTCTCAAACATCGGCTCGCGGCTGCGCTGGGATTCTCGTTGCATTTTCGGGGTGAAACCGTGATGCCGCCGGTTCGGCAGCTTTCGGTGGCCGAGCTCATGTCGGATACAAGGCCGAGGCTGGTGGTGACTGCTGAGGAAGAGAGGACGATGCTCAATCAGTTCCTAGAAAAAACCTATTTGGAATGGTCGGATCAGCCTCATGTCGCGCTGGGTGGGCAGACGCCTCGGCACGCTGCCTTGACTCCCTTGATGACGGGGAAGGTGGGGGAGTTGATCGACGACATGGAGCGGCATGATCCGGGCCGCCGGCGTCTTGGTACGACGGCTTTCGACTACAACCGCCTGCGCGCTCACGTCGGGTTTGAGGAAAAGACAGACTGACCCGCCGTACTACTTAGCGAGGCCTTTTCGTCTTGTCCCGTTCTATTCAAGCACTCATCCATTGGGATTGTTCAGTGGGGACAGGGGTCTCAGCGCTTGCCATCTCGAGTGGATGGAGTATACAACCATGCCGCGGCTCTTGAAGAGATTCGGTGGGATCATAGAAACAGCGGTCGGGAGGAACAGATGACGACGCAGCACCCAACAGTGGGGATTCTTGTCGGAGGCGGGCCTGCTCCAGGAATCAACAGTGTGATCAGCGCAGCGACGATCCGCAGTATTCTTGGGGGGGCGGACGTGTTGGGAATCATCGATGGATTCAAATGGCTCATGGAAGGCGGGACCGGACAGATCCGGCCGCTCTCGATCGAGGAGGTCAGTCGGATCCACTTTCGAGGCGGGTCGTATCTGGGTACAGCTCGCGCAAACCCGACGAAAAGTTCGGAGCAACTCGACAATGTGTTGTCCTCCCTGACTCGGCTCGGCATCACGCGGCTGGTTACGATCGGTGGGGATGACACCGCATTTTCCGCCATGAAGCTGGAGGAGCGAGCCGGTGGGCGACTGCAAGTCGTCCATGTTCCGAAGACGATCGACAATGATTTGGATCTTCCCTATGGTGTCCCGACGTTTGGCTTTCAAACGGCTCGTCACATCGGGGTTGAGATCGTGAAGAATCTCATGGTGGACGCCCGTACGACCGCTCGCTGGTACCTGGTCGTGACCATGGGACGTAAGGCCGGCCATCTGGCATTGGGGATTGGAAAGGCTGCAGGCGCCACCGTGACGGTTATTCCGGAAGAGTTTCGTGAGCGGCCGGTGAAGCTGAAGCGAGTGGTCGACCTGTTGATCGGGGCCATGATCAAGCGCTTTGGACAGGGGCGGACTGATGGAGTTGCGGTGGTGGCGGAAGGGCTGATCGAAATTCTTGATCCGCATGAACTTGGCGGTCTGGAACATGTGGAACATGATGAGCACGGCCATTTACGGATGACCGAGGTCGATATCGGCGATGTCTTACGGCGGGAGCTGAGGAGGGAACTTCGTACACTGGGACTCTCGACCACCGTGGTATCGAAGAATGTCGGGTATGAACTCCGTTGCGCCGATCCGATTCCCTACGATATCGAATACACTCGGGACTTGGGGTATTGCGCGGCTCAATATCTGCTTGACGGTGGGACAGCGGCCATGGTCTCGATTCAGAACGGGCGGTTCATCCCCATCCCATTCAAGCAAATGGTGGATCCGTCCACTGGACGGACCAGAGTCCGGATGGTCGAGATTGAGTCCCAGTCTTATCACATCGCCAGACAATACATGATACGACTCAATGAAGATGACCTGAGGAGCCAGGATGCTGTGGGTCGGTACGCCACATTGGCGAACCTGCCGATCGATGCGTTTCGAGATCGGTTCAAAGCAGCCCTCTAGCAAACAGCATGTGTTTGGATTGAAGAAAAGGATATCTACCATGAAGATTCTCGCGGCAACTGACGGATCGAAGTATGGCCGATGGGCGATGGAATGGTTGGCGGAAATCCCGTTTGCGGTGCAGCCGGTCGTTCGGGTCCTGCATATCGTCGATGCGGCGAGTCTTCGGGCTCCCTTCATGATCCAACCGGTGATCGTCGGGACGGAACGGTATATTCAGTCTGAAGTCAAGAGGATGGAGACAGCGGCGAAGGCGACGAAAAAGGAGTCGGAGAGCTTGTTGTCGACGCTGGGCCTGAGCGGGACGGTGACGACCGACCACGGCGCAGTGGCAGCCACGATCATGAAGCACGCGCAGCGTGGCGTTGGGCTCTTGTCGATCGGGTCCCGAGGGTTGGATGCCTTGGATCGATTCATGTTGGGCAGCATCTCGAATCATGCCATCCACCATGCGCCTTGTTCGGTCCTGGTGGTGAAAGAGCCCCCGAGGCCTGTCCGGCATCTGGTCTTGGCGGTCGATGGATCGGCTGCGTCGGATAAGGCGGTCAAGTTTGTGATGCGTACGATTAATCCGACACCCGATGGTCCTGACCGCGAGCCGGTTCTCGTCACGCTCGTGCACGCCATGCCCTTTTTAAAGTATCCGGAGGTCAAAGAGGTTGGGAAGGGGTTGGTACAGCGCTCCGGTGATAAACTCGCGAAATCAGGCTTCCAGATACGTGAAGCCGTGAGGCTGGGGAAGCCGGCTGATGAGATTCTGACGGTGGCCAAGAAAAACAAGGCGGACCTGATCGTGACCGGCGCAAAAGGTTTGGGCGCGATCGGTCGTGTCCTGCTCGGCAGCGTATCCACTCGTGTGGTGCAACATGCTCACTGTGGTGTGCTCGTCGTCCGCTAAAAACAAAAGTAGGGGATGGCCTCTGGTGCGTGAAACATGCTTGACGGGGAGGAAGGCAGGACAATAGACTACCCTCCGGCTGATTGCCGAACGAATAGTGCCGATTGCCGAACTAGTAGGGAGAGGAGGGGTAGTTATGACAGCGATAACAACGATCGACCAGGACTCGCTCCCTGATCGTTTGGTGACGGGGCTTTCAAAAATCGGTCTGGCGATGAAGAGCCGAACCTGGAGACGGAAGGGGCGACAAGGGATTGGTCCCTTACAGATTCAGGTGCTGACGTTTCTGCGGTCTCGACCGAACCATTCGGCGACCGTCTCAACGATTGCGCGAGAGCTCTCGGTCAAGTTACCCACCGCCTCCGAAGTGATCAGAACACTGGAACAGAAACGGTTCGTTCGTCGGCGACGCAGGGAAGTCGACAATCGCGTCGTGACGGTGCACTTAACGGCCCTTGGAGCCAAAGCGGGCCATGTGGAAAACCGATGGCCGGAAATTCTGGCATCCGCTACCGAGAATCTCTCGCCCCAGGAGCAGGTGTCACTTCTCGGAACGCTGGTGAAACTGATTCGGGCGCTTCAATTGCAAGGGGAAATCCCCATCGCGCGCATGTGTGTGTCCTGCGAACATTTTCAGCCGAACACCGATAAAGAATCCGATCTGCCCCACCATTGTAGCTTTTACAACGTCGCATTCGGAGACCAGGCGTTCCGTCTCGATTGCCATGAATATGTTGAGGCTTCCAAGGACGGTCGCGATCAGCGCCCGGATGTTGGTCAAGTGGAACAGCCGGTCCAATCGGCCCAGGTGGTGTGACTTAGGATGGCGGTTGCGTCACGTGGTTGAGGTAAAGCAACCGGTCGGTCTCAATCTTTCCCATCAAATCTTCCAAGGCCAACTGCAACGCGGCTTCAATCGGGCGACGATCAGAAGCCGTCACCCACCGGATTGATGATCCGACGGCTGTCTGTTCCGTGAGGTAGGACTTGATCAGCTGTGACGCGTCACGCATATCTGCTTCCAGGATTACCCGGTAGTGATAGCGGCCTCGCCGAGAATTCAGCGCCAGCTTGGCGGCGACATGGAGCGAAAGGTCGCCTGATTCCTGCGAGACTGATGAAAAGGTGCCTCGTTGCCGAAGGTAGCCGAGGATTCCCTGCGTCAGATCTTGGTGGGGCCAGTCCAGGAACGTGATGCCCGGTCGGTGGTCCGGGCCTTCCAGTGCGAGCGGGCTCAGCGTGACCTGGAGGCTTCGGGGGATGGTGTTGGACGGCGCGCTTGTCGGCACTGGCGCTACATGAATGCGATGAACGCATCCTGTTGATACCAGGCAGAGAGCCAGTAGGAATACACGACGTCGCGTCGATAGTCTCATGGCTGAGGGATCAGGCAAGAAGCGCTCTCCGGCCACAGTTCCTGTCTGCGTGATCAGTGAGTTGGATCGGGTGAAGGCGCCGAGACGATATCCAGATCTTTCAACGCTCGAGCCGCCTGCTCTCGGTAGGCCTGTTCGGTCGGGTTGGTATAGGTATCGATGACCCGTTGATAGGACGCGCGGGCTCTGTCCGGTTGTTGCTTCAGCGTGAAGTATTGTCCTAGCGCAATCCAATTTTGAGCGCTTGTTTCTCGAGCCGTTTTCATCAGCGCAAACTCGCGTTCGACTTGCCCGAGTCCTCCCATCCGACCACGCTTCTTGACCGTGTCCGCCATCTGGTCGGCCATGAGTTCAATCTGTTCGTTTTCATGAACAGCCGACCCAACCCGATTAGCCTTCAAGTGGCTGTAGAAGTTTTCGACGTGATCTTTCATCACATCCGCCCTCCGTTGATACTGGTCTTGCGCACAACCGGAGAGCAAGAAGACAAACAGCGACAACGCACCGACCGCGTGGGAGAAGCCGTAAGGAAGAAGGATCTTCACGAAGAGCCTCACATGGAAGATGAGTGATACGCCGGGACAATGACGACGTATTATACCACTCAGCCGCGTAAATACTCACTCGATCGGCGAAGAGGTCTGTCCGGTGCCTGCGGTGCCGGCCGGCGAAGGATGGAAAGCCTCTTGAACCTCTGAGGATGGCTGCGCTATCTTACCGGGCAGTTTCCAAGCGACGATAATCTTCGCGGGGGAAGGGTGGGCCTTCGAACAACGAGGAGGATGATATGGGCAAGAGCTTAAAAGGGACAAAGAGTCACGACAATCTGAAGCATGCGTTTGCCGGCGAGTCGCAAGCCAATCGCCGCTATCTCTACTTCGCTCGCCGGGCGGATATCGAGGGCTATCCGGACGTCGGCGGACTCTTCCGGGACACCTCAGAGGCGGAAACCGGCCATGCCTTCGGCCATCTGGACTTCTTGAAGGAGGTCGGAGACCCGGCGACGGGGGTGCCGATCGGCAACACGGATGCGAACCTCAAGTCCGCCATCGAGGGCGAAACCTACGAATATACGCAAATGTATCCGGGAATGGCCAAGACCGCACGGGACGAAGGGTTCCCCGAGTTGGCCGAATGGTTTGAGACCTTGGCGAAAGCTGAACGGTCTCATGCCAATCGATTCCAAAAGGGACTGGATAGTTTGAAAAGCTAATACCTGAGTGTCAGCTCACGTTCAGCGGTCAGTTTTCGGCGATGTGGCGAAAGTCCGTCGGCGGGAGCTGACCGCTGATTGCTTTCCGAGAGACGAATCATGAAGGGCATCAGCCTGATTTCGCCCATCGACGCCAAGCAGCTGGAGAAAGAGACGTTGCGGATCTATGAGATCTGTGACGGTTGCCGGCGCTGCTTTAACCTCTGTCCGTCCTTCAACACATTGCTGGATCGCATCGACCGGTACGAAGGCGATGTTGCAAAGCTCAGTCCGGACGACCATCACCAAGTAGTCGATGAATGCTACTACTGCAAGCTCTGTTTCAACCATTGTCCCTATACGCCGCCGCATCACTACCAAATCGACTTCCCACATTTGATGGTCGCGTGGAAGAAGCGGTTGGCGGCGGAGCGAGGAGTTCGCTGGCGGGATCGTTTGCTGATCATGACGGATGCCATCGGGAAGCTGGGCAGCGCGACGGCCTCGATCACAAATGGTTTATTGCGCAACAATGTGGTCCGTCGTGTGTTGCAGCAGATCGTCGGAATCCATCAAGACCGCCAGGTTCTGCACTTCTCGTCGGAGACGTTTTCGCGCTGGTTCGGGCGTCGAACCAAGCCCGTCTTGCCTGATCCGCCCACTCGAAAAGTGGCGCTGTTTGCCAGTTGCCTGGTGAATGCGCAGGTGACGGATGTCGGGAAGGCTACGGTGCAAGTGCTCGAAAAAAACGGGGTTCAGGTAGTGGTTCCGGAGCAACGCTGTTGTGGGATGCCGAACTTCGATATCGGAGACACCCAAGCCATTCAACAGGCCGCGCGCAGTAATGTCGCCTCATTGTACCCATGGGTGCTCAAGGGATACGATGTGGTGGTGCCCACGGCGAGTTGTAGCTTGATGTTAAAGCGGGAATATCCGGAACTTCAGCCTGATGAGCAGACCAAACAGGTGGCCGAGAAGACATTTGATATCTGTGAGTACCTCATGAAGATGAAAAAGGAGGGGCAGCTCGCGACCGACTTCACAATGAAGCCGGGGAAGGTTGCCTATCAGATGCCCTGCCATTTGCGGGATCAGAATATCGGATTCAAATCAAAAGAACTGATGGAGTGCGCCGGGGCGAAAGTGGAAGTCATCGAACAGTGTTCAGGACATGACGGGTCCTGGTCGGCAAAGGTGGAGTTTTTCCCCCTTTCGATGAAGATCGCGGGCAAGGCCGTGCGGGCCATCGAACAGACGAGCGCGGATCTCGTCGCCTCCGACTGTCCATTAGCTGGTTTACAATTGGAACAGGCCGGGGCCACTGCGCAGAGGCCGGCGAAGACCGTGCGACATCCGATCCAGATTGTGCGGGATGCCTATGGGATTTCCTCTCAGGGGTGAATGGTCATCGAGAATAGTTGAGGAAGAGAGAGTTTATTCGTGCAGACACTGACATCAGCGGACCTGATTCCCTACGAAGAGTACGAGAAACAGCGCGAAGCCTTTCGCGCAAAGATCATTGCGCTGAAGCAGCGGCGGCGGATCTCAGTCGGCCCGTGGGTGACCTTGGTGTTCGAGAATCGAGCCACGCTCCAGTTTCAGATTCAGGAAATGGTCCGTGTCGAACGGATTTTCGACCCGGCGAAGGTCCAGGACGAGCTGGACGTGTACAATGCGATCCTCCCGGCACCAGGTGAATTGAGCGCGACGCTCTTGATCGAAATTACCGACGAAGCAAACATCAAAGAACGACTCGATGAATTTATGGGGCTGGATCGCGGGAAGAAGGTGGCCATCGTGGCCGATGGGGAAGAAGCTTTCGGTGAGTTCGAGGGGGGCCATAGTCACGAGACGAAAATCAGCGCGGTGCATTTCGTCCGATTTCGTCCGACAGTCTCGATGCAGGCCGCTTTCGCGAATCTCACCAAGTCTGTTAGCATTCGAGTCAGCCACGGCGCCTATCGTGAAGAAGTGCCGGTATCAGGTAGCATGCGAGAAGAATGGCTTTCAGATCTCAAATAGGGCGAGCGGACGGCTGAATCCTTGGCAGATGTCATCTAGTTGTCTCAGGACTCAGCGCTCACAACTCAGCACTCAAACACTATGCCCCCTGTGTTACTGACCAAACGGATCGAGTTCGCCGCGGCCCACCGCTACATCCGACCGGAATGGGACGAGGCGAAGAACCGAGCGGCCTTCGGCCGTTGCTACAATCCGCCGGCTCATGGGCATAACTACATGATTGAACTGAGCGTTTCTGGTGACATCGACCCTACGAACGGCATGGTCGTCAATCTGTTCGACCTCAAGCGGGTGATGTTGGATGTGATTGAGGAATTCGACCACAAGAATCTCAATCTCGATATGGCCTATTTCAACGATCGCATTCCCACCTCGGAAAATTTCGCACATGTGCTGTGGGACAAGTTTGCGGTTCAACGAGATATCGGGGCTCTCCATACCCTTCGGCTCTGTGAGGATGAAGATCTCTATGCCGAGGTGACGACCGGAGATCGTCCGAACAAGGCGACGATTACGAAGCGCTACTCCTTTAATGCCGTCCAACCAGGGCATGAAGGGCGCGAGTGGGATTGTTTTGTGACGGTGAGAGGCACGATTGATCCGATGACCGGTATGGTCACCGACATCGGGGCATTAGATCAGCTGGTCAAGGACAGAGTAATCGCGAAATTCGATCATAAGGACCTGTCGGTGGCCCTGCAGCGCAAGTCCGTGACCGGTGAAGACCTAGGCCAAGACATCTGGAAGGAACTCGCTCCACGCATCACCCAAGGCACTCTGACCAACATTCGATTGGTTCCCTCCCGCGACCTGGCTTACGACTACGCCGGGTGATCGGATAGTCTTTCGATGTGGGTCTCAATACACCAGCAACCACGAATAGATTCGAAGATCTATCGGTAGACCTCGCGTCGATGGCCGACCTTCACGATCTCGACACGATGGGCAGTATCGTCAATGCCGTAGACAATGCGATAGTCACCTTGCCGAATGCGATAGCGTTCGGACTCGCCTGAGAGTTTTTCACATCCCGACGGTCGAGGCTGTTGGGCCAAGCTTTGAATGCGATCGACCACCCGTTTGAGGTCACCTGAGGGGACGGCCTTTAGCTCTTTTTCGGCGGATCGCTTGATGACGAGGCTATAAGGTCCCGTCACGTTTCAACTCCTCGAGCAGCTTCTCGAATGGACGCGACGGTTCTTTTGCCCGGCGTTCAAACGCCTCCAGGTCCAGGGCATCCTCTCGTAGAGACTCTAGCACGGCGGCATTGACCAAGTCCGAGACGGACCGGTCTGTAGTGGCGGCTTTGACCTTGAGGGCTCGATAGACTTTCGGCTTTAGATAGATTGTTGTGCGCGTGTCCGATGGCATGACGCTCCTCCCGTATGACGATTAAACATTGTAACATTATAACGTTAAAATGCTACAGGTCTCCTCCCTGCCCTTCTCATCTCGAAACTGGCGAAGGGCAGCACTGGGTTCCAATAGGGGCATAGTTTCTTTGAAGAAAAACGAGTAAGCTTTCTCGCTGATTTCTCTACAGTTGCCTGGAGATGCCCGCATGTTCGAACAAGCCTTTAGAAACATCGATGACGTGCTCCGGAAGGAAGCTGGCTGCACGACGGAGCTGGACTATACCGAGCAGACCTCCTGGCTCTTGTTCCTGAAATATCTCGACGCGCTGGAGCAGGACAAGGCCGACGAAGCCAGACTGGAGGGGAAACGCTACAGCTTCATCCTCGATAAGCCCTACCGCTGGGAAAGCTGGGCCGCGCCGAAGGGCAAGGATGGCCAGCTGGATCACAATGTCGCCCTCACAGGCAGTGACCTCACCGAGTTCGTTAATCTGAAGCTGTTTCCCTACCTGCATAGCTTCAAGCAGAAGGCCAGCGGGCCGAACACCATCGAGTACAAGATCGGCGAAATCTTTGGCGAGATTAAAAATAAGATTTCGAGCGGCTACAACCTGCGCGAGATCATCGACCACATCGACGAGCTGCGCTTCCGCTCGCAGAAGGAGAAACACGAACTCTCGCATCTCTATGAAGCGAAGATCAAGAACATGGGCAACGCCGGCCGCAACGGCGGCGAGTATTACACCCCGCGCCCGCTCATTCGAGCCATGGTGCAGGTGGTGAAGCCAAGGATCGGCGACCGCATCTATGACGGCGCCTGTGGCTCGGCAGGGTTTTTGTGCGAAGCATTCGACTATCTGACCGCCAAGGGCGATCTGTCGACGAAGGATCTCAAGACGCTGCAAGAGAGGACGTTCTTCGGGAAGGAAAAGAAGTCCCTCGCCTATGTCATTGCGATCATGAATATGATCCTGCACGGCATCGAGGCGCCGAACATCATCCACACCAACACACTCACGGAAAACCTGGCTGACATTCAGGAGAAAGACCGGTATGAGGTCGTCCTGGCCAATCCGCCGTTCGGTGGCAAGGAGCGGAAGGAAGTGCAGCAGAACTTTCCTATTCGCACCGGCGAGACGGCGTTTCTCTTTCTTCAGCACTTCATCAAGAGCCTCAAGGCGGGCGGGCGCGGCGGCGTCGTCATTAAGAATACGTTTCTCTCCAACACCGACAACGCCTCCGTGAGTCTCCGTAAGTTGCTGCTGGAAAGCTGCAATCTACACACCGTGCTCGATTGTCCCGGCGGCACCTTCCAGGGCGCGGGCGTGAAGACGGTGGTGCTGTTTTTCGAGAAGGGTGCGCCCACCCTTCGACCAGGCTCAGGGCAGGCCGGAAAGATCTGGTACTACCAGCTCGACCCGGGCCGCAACCTCGGCAAGACCAACCCGCTCAACGATGATGATCTGAAAGAATTCATCAAACTCCAAAAGACCTTCGCCGACTCGCCCAAGTCTTGGACCGTGGATGCGAAGACCATAGACCAAACGACGTTCGATCTCTCCGTGAAGAATCCCAACGGTGGAGAAGTCGTCACGCACCGGAGCCCGCAGGAGATCATGGATGAGATCGCCGCGCTGGACGCCGAGAGCGCGGAGGTGTTGAAAACGATCAGAGGGCTTCTGTGAGGACAGGCTGGAAACAACAAAAGCTTGGTGATGTCTGCGACTTCCTCAACCGAGGCATCTCGCCAAAATATCTCAATGATGGTGGTGTTTGCGTCCTTAATCAGAAATGTGTCCGCGATCACACGGTGAATTACGAGCCATCGAGGCGGCACGATGCCAAAGCCAAGATTGTTAGTAAGGAACGATTTGTTCGTGTTGGCGACGTGCTGGTGAATTCAACTGGCACAGGCACACTTGGTCGTGTTGCTCAGGTCCGTGAAGAGCCAGATGAGCCGACCACGGTCGATTCTCACGTGACCATCGTCCGTCCAAAGCCGGGGATGTTTCACATAGACTTTTTTGGCTACATGCTCGTTGTCATCGAAGATGCGATTAAAGAGGCTGGCGAGGGGTGCGGAGGTCAAACTGAACTTGCGCGTTCGGTCTTGGCTGATAGGTTTTTAGTCAGTTACCCAACGGCGCTTCCCGAACAGCGCCGCATCGTCGGCATCCTCGACGAAGCGTTTGACGCCCTCGCTACCGCCACGGCCAACGCCGAACAGAACCTCCGCAACGCCCGCGCCCTCTTTGAAAGCCACCTGCAATCAGTCTTCACTCAGCGGGGGAAAGGGTGGGTGGAGACAACGCTAAGCGAAGCGACAGGCGGAGTCTTGACTGGTCCGTTCGGTTCTTTGCTCCATAAGAGTGATTATGTCGAAGATGGAATTCCGCTGGTGAATCCAGCCCACATCACAGAGACTGGAATTGAACCCGATCCTCGTAAAACGGTGTCCAAAACAACTGCTCGGCAGCTTTCAAACTACATCATGCGTACGGGAGATATTGTGATTGGGCGCCGAGGTGAAATGGGACGTTGTGCATTGGTAACCGACGCTGAGGATGGTTGGTTATGTGGAACTGGGAGTTTTTTTATCAAGCCTTCCAGTCGATGCGATCCTCGCTACCTCGTCAGATTTCTTCGATCTAATGGTTGCAAGCAGAGGCTGGAGAAACTTGCAGGTGGGGCGGTGATGCCAAATTTGAGCAATACTGATTTGGGCGAATTGCGTTTCTATTTGCCACCAATCGAGCGACAGAAAGCTGCTGTCGAAGCAATTGACGCCCTTGCCGCAGAAACCCAACGCCTCGAATCCATCTACCAGCAAAAGCTCGCTGCGCTGGGCGAGTTGAGGAAGTCGCTGCTGCACCAGGCGTTTAGCGGAGAATTGTAGGAATCATCCTATGAGCAAAGACCTAACCAATTCGGCGGTGGATCGACAGAATATCCTGAACAATCCCTATGCCCTCGCAGAAATTGAGAAGGCGGCGGGCCTCCGTGGTATCCCGTTCGAGGGCAAGACGGTCGTCCTCAAGGAGCAGGTGGCGGCGTTTTTCGAGGTGACGCTCCGCACAGTGGAAAATTACTTGGAGCAGAATGCCGAAGAACTGGCCAGAAACGGGTATGAGGTGGTGACGGGTAACAGACTGAAATCATTGAAGATATCGATTCAAGAGGTAGGTGATCCCGAAACACATTTCGGGATCACCACAAAGACGGTCCGGCTGGGAGTGCTTGATTTTCGAGCCTTCCTCAATCTCGCCATGCTCATGACGGAATCCGAGCGGGCAGGATTGTTGCGCAAGGCCATTCTGGACATCGTCATCGACACGATCAACCGGCGTACCGGTGGCGGGACGAAGTACATCAATCAGCGTGATGAAGATTTTATCCAATCAGCGTTCATTGAGGAGAACTATCGTAAGCAGTTCACGGATGCGCTGAAGGATTGCGTTGACATGGGGAATTTCAAGTATGCCCTCTACACGGACAAGATCTACGTGAGCATCTTTCGTGAGAAAGCGCAGGTTTATCGCCGAGTGCTGCGTCTGGATAAACGCGCCAATGTCCGTGACACGTTTTATTCGGAGGTGCTGGATGTCATTGCATCGTACGAAGCTGGTTTTGCCGATGTGCTCGTTCAGAATTGCAAAACTAAAGGGCGCACACTTACCTCCTGGGAGGTGGATGACCTCTTCGCCACTTTTGAAAAGCAAGCGCACTGGAGGCCATTGATTGAAAAGGTACGGAATAAAATGGCTAGCCGCGATCTGGCATTCCGCGACGCCTTGCACCTGCAGCTTCAGGAGTATGTCACTCCGCTCCAGCGTGATGAGTTTGAGCGGTTTCTTGGTGAGAAGAGCAAAGAGCTAGCCGAGCGTCTGGAAGAGGCGAAGGACGTGATGAAGCGTCTTAAAGAACGAGAATAATGGCCTGGGTGTATGTGACTGTCGAACAAGCGATTGAGATTCACGGAAAAACCGTGGAGGTCAGCGGCGGCGGATCGTTAGGTCAACTGGATATTGGTAAGCTCGATGCGGTGCTTCAGCATATCCAGAATGATGACTACTATCCTACGTTCGATGCCAAGCTCACACATTTGTTTTTCTGTGCCTGCAAGTTTCATTGTTTTGAGGATGGCAATAAACGTATCGCCATTACTTTATGCGCCCAGATGCTCCTCTTGAACGGGTATCTGCGCAGCGTCAACGCCTTCATTCGTGAGTCCGAAAATATCAGCTACCACGTGGCTGCCGGCAACATCTCCAAGGAATTGCTTGGAGAATGGATGGATGCTGTACTCAGCGGCAATGAAGACAATGAAGCGTTGAAGTTGAAAATTTTCCACGCCATTAGTGGTGGGAACGACACGCTATGAACGAGGCCGAAACCAGAGCCGAGCACATCGATCCCGCTCTCAAGGCGGCTGGTTGGGGTGTTGTCGAGGGCAGCCGCATTCTCCGCGAATATCCCATCACACTCGGTCGCATAGAGGGCTTGGGACGGCGCGCGAAGCCGCTCATCGCCGATTATGTACTTGTCTATCGCAACACCAAGCTCGCCGTCATTGAAGCCAAGGCTTGGGACGAGGAACTGACGGAAGGTGTCGCCCAGGCGAAACAGTATGCCGGGAAGCTTGCCGTCCGCTTCACCTATTCCACCAACGGGCAAGGGCTCTACGGCATCGACATGGAGACGGGACAGGAAGGCGAGTGGCCACAGTACCCCAGTCCGGATGACCTCTGGAAACGGACCTTTGCTAAACAGGATGCCTGGCGAGACCGCTTTTCCGCTGTCCCCTTCGAGGACAAGGGCGGGTCACACCCCAGCCGCTACTATCAGGACATTGCGGTTGAGCGCGTGATGCAGGCTATGGCCGAGGATAAGCCGCGCATCCTGCTCACTCTCGCCACTGGTACTGGCAAGACCTTCATCGCCTTTCAGATTGCCTGGAAGCTCTTTCACAGCCGCTGGAACTTGAGTCGCGAGCCCACACGGCGTCCACGTATTCTATTCCTGGCCGACCGGAATATTCTGGCGAATCAGGCCTACAACGCCTTCTCCGCCTTTCTGGAGGACGCGCTGGTGCGGATTGAGCCGGATGATATTCGGAAGAAGGGCAAAGTGCCAAAGAACGGCAGTCTGTTCTTCACCATTTTTCAGACTTTCATGAGCGGTCCAGGAGAGACACCCTATTTCGGGGAGTATCCGCCGGACTTCTTCGACTTCATCGTCATCGATGAGTGCCATCGAGGCGGAGCTAATGATGAGAGCAACTGGCGGGATATCCTCAACTACTTCGCTCCCGCCGTGCAGCTCGGGCTGACAGCCACACCCAAGCGCAAAGACAACGTGGACACCTACGCCTATTTCGGCGAGCCGGTCTATGTCTATTCCCTCAAGGACGGCATCAACGACGGCTTCCTGACGCCGTTCAAGGTCAAGCAGATCTCCACAACGCTCGACGAGTATGTCTATACACCGGATGATCAGCTTATCGAAGGCGAGATCGAGGCGAAGAAGCGCTACCAGGAGGGCGACTTCAATAAGATTATCGAGATCAAGGAACGCGAGAAGAAGCGTGTCGAGATCTTCATGAGCCAGATCAATCAGCAGGAGAAGACGCTGGTCTTCTGCGCCACGCAGGATCACGCCCTGGCTGTGCGCGACCTCATCAACCAGATGAAGACGAGCACGGACCCCAACTATTGCCAGCGGGTGACGGCCAACGACGGTGAACTGGGGGAACAATATCTTCGGGACTTTCAGGACAACGAAAAGACCATCCCGACGATCCTGACCACCTCCCAAAAGCTCTCGACCGGTGTGGATGCTCGCAACATTCGTAATATCGTCCTCATGCGCCCGATCAACTCCATGATCGAGTTCAAACAAATCATCGGGCGAGGGACGCGGCTTTATGACGGGAAGGACTACTTTACGATCTATGATTTCGTGAAGGCCCATCATCACTTCAGCGATCCCGAGTGGGACGGCGAGCCGATTGAGCCGGAGCCTAAGGCGGAACGGAAGTCGGTCGTCCCATCACCACCGTTGGTCGATCGTGTCCGCGAAGAGACTGCTGAGTATGTGAAGCGGACGCGAATTAAGGTGAAGCTGGCTGATGGCAAGGCCCGGACCATTCAGCACATGATGGTGACGACCTTCTGGCATCCTGACGGCACGCCGATGTCGGCACAGCAGTTCCTCGAACTGCTCTTCGGCAAACTGCCTGAGTTTTTCCGCAATGAGGCGGAACTCCGCACCATCTGGAGCGTGCCGGAGACGCGAGCCAAGCTGCTACAGGGTTTGGCTGAGAAGGGATTCGGCGCCGAGCAGATGACGGAGATGCAACGCATCATCGATGCGGAGAACAGCGACCTGTTCGACGTGCTCGCCCATGTAGCCTATGCGATGGCCCCGCTCACCCGAGAAGAACGGGCTGCGAGAGCCAAGGTGGAGATCAGTACGCACTTCAACAGCAAGCAGCAGGCGTTTCTCGACTTCGTGCTCGCACAATACGTCAGAGTGGGGGTGGAGGAGCTGTCTCAGGACAAGCTTTCGCCGCTCTTGCGACTCAAGTATCATGGCGCCATTGCCGATGCGGTGGCCGACCTAGGCCAGCCAGAAGAGATTGGAAAGGTTTTCGTTGGGTTCCAGAGATATCTGTATCAGCCACCGGTTGGTCCGTAAGGAGTCGCCAATTAGCGAATACGATACTGGGGTGGTATGATCGACTGCGCTGTTTCTAAGAACGGTATTCCCATTCGGCTCACGGATGAACGATGGGCCCACATCGAGGAAGAGCATTGTGAGCTGGCCTCGTTGCGTTCTATGGTCGTGGAGACCGTGTCACATCCCCAGAGGATCCTGCTTGGAGGGGAAGGAGAATTGTTAGCCGTTCGTGAAGTGGAAAATGGAAAATATCTCGTGGTGGTGTATCGTGAACACACCGAGGATGGCTTTATTATTACCGCATTTCTCACTCGGCGTCTCCGGTCTCTGGAAAAGAGGAGGCAGTTATGGCCATAGCCGATATTCAAGAGTATTTAAAACTCATTCCTGCCGTTAATCGGGCGCCGCAGCATGCCGTATGGCTGACATACGATGCCGAAGCCGATACGCTGTACGTCAATTACAAGAAGCCTGGTCATGCTACGGATAGTGAACTGACCGATGACGATGTGATCATTCGCTATGAGGGTGATGAGGTCATCGGGTTTACCGTGTTGCATGCAGGCCAGCGACTCAAAAAAACCGCCTAATCTTCGTGACTACCTAACTGTTTTTATTGTGAGTCGAGACCACCTTCTTATAGTAGAGCTCCACTTGAAGAAGATATGGCCCAAAGATCGTCCGTCTTAACCATGTCCGGGAGGAAGTTATCGTTGCATGAGCACGAGAAGTGGAAGCGGATCATAATTTGAACATCGAACAGTGGTGGCTGCTTGGGAGGTGTTATTTTCCATTGATGCAGGAAATAAGATTTATTAGGACGAGAGATGTAATAGTATCAATAGGATATGCTCACTTTCATTTTCTTGCTTGGTTTAAAAAGCTTTGACTGCCAGTGGGTCTAGCGTGACCAGAAGGTCAACTCTTCTCCTCTCACTCCTCGCTCAAGTGGTGACCGTTCACCACAATCAGGCGGAGATCATGAACGCAAATGGGGCGTCGGTATGGTCAAGGGATGAGGCAGCCTATACACCTGGCTGTTTCAACGAGCAAAAGCAGAAAATGGCTGAGACTGGGGGACCCTGTGGCTCAGCTCTTTGTCTTGAGCGGCGTAAAGCGGGCGGCGTGGGCGTCCCGTTGGGGCAATTTCAGGAAGACGATGATTCCCGTCTCCGGGCTGAGTGCAAATGTTCCGGTGCCCTTTAGGGTGTTCTCACCGGCTGGTATGAGCTCTACCTGCTTGTTGGTTTTCTCAAATCCTTGCTGAATCGTAGCCTTTGCCTTCGCGCCCTCGGTGGGAATGGGCTTGTCCGAATGATCGGTCACATACAGGAGGAGTTCCCCGTCTTTAGCGACCAATTCGAGATGATACGGCCCTGCAGCCAACGATTGCCCACCATGAAAAGACTTTACCGGTTCGGCGTGTTTGGCTGAGTGGGCACCGACTTGAACCGCCCCCAGCAGCGTGACGCACAGTATGAAGAAGCTCACAAGCAGCTGTCTCACGATCAGTTCTCCTTACAACTCAGCCTGATCTCCATTCATTGAGCCTTGTCCACCCTCAATGTTTTGGTGAGTGGTGATGATGGTGTGGACCTGCATCATCCGCATGGGATGGGGCCTTCTCGCCCTGTTCACCCTTGGGTTTCAAGGGCATGAACCGAGCGGCGTAGCCGTCCTGGTTCGGCAGTTTCATGAACACGATGACCACGGTGCTCGGCGTGAGTGAAAAGGTCCCGGTTCCTTTGAGGATGTTGCCTCCGACCGGGTGGAGATGCACCTGTGTCCTATTCGGGCCCGTTTCCACCGTCGCTTTCGCCAACCCGCCATCGACGCCGATAACGTTGTCCGCATGGTCCGTGACATAGACTGTCAGTTCCCCATCCTTGGCCAGCAGTTCCATATGATACGGCCCAGTCATCCGTAACTGCCCACCGTGCGGGGCCTGAACGGATTCAAAATACTCGTCGGTATGGGCCTCAGCCGACAGCGTAAGGGCTAGGATCACGACGGACAGCACACCAAGCATCATGGTCTTCATACGTTGCTCGCCTCCTCACGGGTCAGCCACGGGGCTACTTGAGTAAGTAGTCAGAAATGAGTGCGGCGAGTTCGGCCGGCTCGACGACTCCTTCGCGCGTCAGCAGTAATTTACCATGCGCAAAGAGATGGGTGGTGGGATAGGTTTCAAAGGTGTGGGTTTTTTTGATCTCTCGACAGCGCCCTGGGACATGCATCTTGGCCTTGCCGATCTTGATGGTCGGGAACTTTGCTGCGGTCGCTTCCAGGATCGGATCGTAGGCCTTGCAGGGCTCACAGGTGGCGAGACCATAGGCCACCACTGCACCGGCGCTCTCGGTGAATTCTTTGTAATTCGCGTCGCTGACGTCTTCAACGATTCCGCTCATAGCGAGTGTTGAGGTTTGAGTGCTGAGGACTGAGCTTCGGAGCCGCTCAGTCCTCGTGACTCAGTCCTGTATGGTTAGTTTAGTTTCGCCAGCGCGTCCAGAATTTCCTTATCTTCGCGCGCGGTCTTGATTTCCTGCACCTTCGCGTAGGCAACCTTACCGTTTTTATCCACGATCACAGTCGCACGCTTGGAGCAGTTCAACGGCTCAAAATACAGACCATAGGACTTGGCGGTTGTCCGGTGCACGTCCGACAACAGCCGGTGCTTCAGATCCAGTGAATCCGCCCAGGCTTTGTGAGAGAAGAAGCTGTCGCAGCTGATGCCGAACAATTCGGCGTTGGCGGACTGGAACTTCGGGAAATCGTCGGTCAGACACTTGTTTTCGCCCTGGCAAACCGGGCTCCAATCCAGCGGATAGAAGCACAAAACGACGTTCTTCTTGCCCTTATAGTCGCTCAGCTTTACGTCCTTCTGGTCTTGATCCTTCAGATTGAAATCCGGTGCTGTATCGCCCACTTTGATTTCTGGTGCCACGTCACTCATCGCAAACCTCCTTATTAGAACATCTGTATGGATGATAGCTGTACTGAGGTCTCGGATAGGTAGGACCCCACTCGGACCATAAACTTTGTAACCTGTGTTTTGAAGGGATGTCAACGGGCCGATAGGCCTATGGGGCGTTGTGATGACATATGTGTCACGTCTCTCGTGAAGCGTGACGCGCAGGATAAAGCGGTGGGAAAGACTCTCAGGGAGCTGTGACCTGGCACGAGGAACGGGGTTGGGCGGGTGGGAAGTCTGAACTTTTAACGACCCGCAGTCGGCTGGTCGTCATACGAGGACTCGCAACGTGTGGAGTGATCGGCAAACTTACGAGGTGTGCAGTTCTCGGAATCCCAACATCCGGCCGGCCGGTGCAGCCGTCCGGTAGTTTCGAACGCGAACCGTACGTCCGAGCAGAGGAAGATCGAGTGTGGCCCCTACTTTCATCGGCTGGCCTAGGCGCAACAATTCGTTGCCCGACGCGGACAAAATGTCCTTGGTGGAACTGTCAGGGAGTCCCTTCGCTGAAAACATTTCGATCTCGTCCATCCCGAACTTGCTGAGCCCTAGTGAATAGGACCAGACCCGGTCGGGATGAGCGTTGTCGTCATGCACGATGGAGACGTGGTCATCCAGCTGAAAGGCCGAGAGCACGCGTTGCTGCCAATCTGAGGGATTCACATAAGCCTGTGTGATGACATCATAGGCCGTGCCTTGTGACAACAGAGTCAAGCAGCGAGCCAGTCGCGTCGCCAGGAGCACGGTATCCGGCATGTCACGAGGAGAGGTAATGGATGGGGCAATCGCTCCCATGAGGTCATGCTCCCAGGTCAATTGTTTCATCACGGCGGCAACCTGGTCCGTCGGAAGCGGCATGACGACATGGGCCGACCATGGGCCGTGAGTGGCCTGCCAGGACTCGGGCGATCCCGCTTCGTGCTGAATCACCAGCGGTCCACCGTACTCTCGGTCATAGAGTGCCTTGACCTCATCGGTACCAGGAGCGGTGCCTCGATATCCGATAAAGTAGAGCGGTGGTCGTTTAGCCGAGGGCTTGGGCGATTTCTTTCGAATTCTCATGTCAGCATCCGTAACTCATTACGAATAAGAGCAAATAGCAAATGGCATATAGCGTATGGCAGAAAATTAATCCCTCAAGCCCTGAGCAATAAGCGATTCGCCATCG
The DNA here is from genome assembly GCF_047338595.1 of Nitrospira sp. BLG_1. Lineage (NCBI taxonomy): Bacteria > Pseudomonadati > Nitrospirota > Nitrospiria > Nitrospirales > Nitrospiraceae > Nitrospira > Nitrospira sp. BLG_1. The sequence continues at coordinate 13,936 of NZ_JBLFBO010000001.1, read as the reverse complement.
GCCATAAGCTCTTTGGCGGGACTATTTCCCCGCCTTCTTCGCTTTTCGGCGGTCGTCCGGATTCAGTAATCGTTTACGCAGGCGGAGGTTTTGCGGCGTGATCTCCACCAGTTCATCCGATCCAATATATTCCAATGCGAACTCAAGAGTCATCTCACGCGGAGGGGTCAGCACCAAGGCTTCATCAGACCCGGAGGCTCGCATGTTGGAGAGATGCTTTTCCTTGCACACGTTCACATCCAGATCCTCGTCGCGACTGTTTTGGCCGACGACCATCCCTCGGTACACCTCGACTCCGGGGCCGATGAACATGGCACCCCGTTCCTGGGTCATGAAGATGGCATAGCCTGTACTTGCCCCGTCTTCGTACGCGACGAGCGAGCCATGCGGGGTCACGAGAAGGTCTCGCTCTTCCGCCGGTTCGTAGGCCGAGAAGACATGGTGCAGAATGACGGTCCCGCGGGTCTTGGCCAACAGGATGTTTTTAAGTCCCATGATACCGCGGGTCGGAATGTGGTACTCCAAATGCATCTCACTGGTCCCGACGTCAGAGTGAATGAGCCGCATATGCCGCAGTTCGCCTCGGCGTTTTCCGAGCTCTTCGATCACGGTTCCCTGGTAGGTCTCCGGCACCTGGATGGTCAGTTCCTCGTACGGCTCCATGACCTTGTCGCCTTCGCGATGGACAATGACCTCCGGTTGGGAAACTTGCAGTTCGTACCCTTCCCGTCGCATCTGTTCGATCAAGACGGAGAGATGCAGTTCGCCTCGTCCTGCCACAAGAAAGCGATCGGCGCTGTCGGTCTCATTGACGCGGAGCGAGACATTGGTCTCCAGTTCCTTGAACAGGCGCTCGCGCAGGTGGCGCGAGGTGAGAAACTTGCCTTCGCGTCCGGCGAATGGACTGTTGTTGACGGAGAAGGTCATTTGTACGGTTGGCTCATCAATCGAGACGCGCGGGAGGGCAACCGGCTTGTCGGCATCGGCAATGGTGTCGCCGATGCTCACGTCATCCAGCCCGGCGACGGCAACGATTTCGCCGGCCGCTGCCTGTTCGGTGTCGGCCCGGTCAAGGCCAGAATAGACGGCGAGGTCGGATACCTTACCTGGAATCTGTGCGCCGTTTTTGCCGAGCACCATGACATTCTGTCGCCTGGCAATCGAACCGGACTGGATCTTGCCGATTCCCATCTTGCCTTTGTAGGGATCTTGCACAAGGGCCAGCACAAGAATTTGGAGCGGGGCATCAACGGTAATCGCCGGGGCAGGGATTTTCTCCAGTACGGTATCGAGCAATGGGACGATATCCGTTCCCGGTTTGTTGACATCGAGCGTGGCGATTCCTTTAATGGCCGATGTGTAGACGATCGGAAAGTCGAGTTGCTCGTCGGTGGCCCCGAGATGGACGAACAGGTCGAAGGTGCGGTTGACCACGTCGTCGATGACTGCGTCCGGCCGATCGATTTTGTTGATGACGACAATGGCTTTGTGCCCCAACGCCAACGCTTTCCTCAGCACGAAGGTCGTTTGCGGCATGGGACCTTCTTTGGCATCGACCAAAATCAACACACCGTCCACCATCCGGAGCGTGCGTTCCACTTCCCCGCCGAAATCGGCATGGCCCGGCGTATCGACAATATTGATTTTCACCCCGTTGTAGATGACGCTGGCGTTCTTGGCCCGGATCGTAATTCCACGCTCCCGTTCCTGGTCCATCGAATCCATAATGCGTTCGCCCATATCATCGATCTTGCGATGGACATGCGTTTGGCGCAGCACTGCGTCGACCAGGGTTGTTTTGCCGTGATCGACGTGAGCGATGATGGCGATATTGCGGATATCGCTTCGACGGTCCTGAGGGGCGCGTACGGTGGACATGATGACGGTGCTTCCTTAATGACAAAAATGACGCCCCGGTAGTGAGGCGCAAACTCGGCAGTATACTCGAAGACGATACTCCGATACAAGCAAGCGGTCGATAAGAACGTGTCAGATGGGGTCAAGTCCGGATCAGCCGGCCGGGGGGACGAGTGTATCTCTCAGTGCGCAGCGATATGGAGTCGGCGTAGATCCGACGTGCGTGAGAAGAATTCCGAATGCTGCTGTATGGGGATGGAGGAAGACGGCCTTGTTATGGGCGTGCCAGTGGTGTCAGGGTCCGCTCAACACATCTCACCAGATCGTCGCGCGTAAATGGTTTGAGGATGTAATCCTGGACCTTGATAGCCACCGCCTGACGGATACAGCGCGGATCGACGACAGCCGTCAGGAGGACCACCGGGAGGTGTTGCCAGTCGGGGGTCGCTCGGATCGTTTCCAGAATAGTGATGCCGTCGACAAGAGGTAATTGGATATCCAACAGCACGAGCGAAGGAGGCGGCATCGAAGCGATCTTGTTCAGCGCGTCCTGACCGTCGGCGGCATGCACGACTTGATAGCCCTTTTCCTGCAGGATCAGCTTCACGAGATCTGCGGTATCCGTTTCATCTTCGACGACGAGGATCGGCTGATTGATGTCGGGCTGTTCGATCATGGGAAGAGCCTGTTCCTAAGCGATCCGGCTTTCTGAGGTGTTGGCATACTGAACGATCAGCCGAATCAGGGCCGTTTTTTTAATTGGTTTTGACGCATGCGGCTATAGAGCCGGCGGCTGGACCGAGTCCCATTCCCTCCGTGGGGGCATTGCATGTTTCTACTATGGAGCGAATCATTTCAGAAACGAAATGTTCTTTTCCGCCGAGATCAACAGGCGCAAGGGTTTGAGTGGATGGCGACCAATCTGTGTCTTGCTTGAGTTTTCACATGGCACATTGTAAGTTCTGACGTACCGCAGACGCACGTCGACAGGATTCCAGACTCGATGCCGAACGACAGTCGATTGATGGGAAGAAATCAGGAACAGCCGCGTCGTCGCCTGCGCCGATGGCAAGTGATCGTGCTTGGCCTGGTGGCTGCCATGATCGTCGGCGTCACGACGGTAGTGGGCGTCATTTGGCATTTCGCCCAAGATCTTCCCTCGCTCGATCTTCTTCAAAACTATCAACCGAGTTTGGTCACGACCGTCTATTCGGATGACCGTCAGCCGATCGGCCAGTTTTTCATTGAGCGCCGCATTCTGACCCCGCTTCCTGAAATTCCTAAAACATTGACGCAGGCTGTGATCGCAACGGAAGATGCCCGGTTTTTCGAGCATCCGGGATTGGACCTTATCGGCATGTTGCGGGCGGCTTGGACGAATATTCGGCATGGCGGAAAGAAGGTCGAAGGTGCCAGTACGATCACGCAGCAATTGGCTCGGTCGCTCTTTCTCTCCTCTGAACGGTCGTATGGCCGCAAAATCCGCGAAGTCATTCTGGCCTACAAGATGGAGGTGGTGTCGGGTAAAGAGCAGATTCTTGAAACCTACCTGAATCAAATCTACTTCGGGCAAGGGGCCTATGGCGTCGGATCGGCGGCACGCTCCTATTTCGACAAGGACATTAGAACACTGACGCTGGCCGAATCGGCCTTCTTGGCAGGACTCCCGCAGAAGCCGAGCAAGTTTTCGCCGTTTGCCGCGTACGATATGGCAAAAAAGCGGCAGGAGCATGTGCTCGCACGGATGGAGGAAGTCGGGTTTATCACGTCGGCGGAACGGGACGCTGCTGTTCGTGACACACTGAATTTCCATCAACCGGTGAGCGAACATCTTGCTCCGTACTTCGTCGAATATGTCCGGCAATTGCTCGTGGCAAAGTACGGAGAGTCGATGGTGTACAAGGGTGGTCTTCAAATCCATACCACCTTGAACTTGGAGATGCAGCGAGCGGCTGAAGCGGCGTTCTTGAGCGGCGTTCGAGAACTCGATAAGCGGGAAGGATGGCGAGGGCCTCGACGCACGGTGGATCTCGACACGTTTCGACCCTCAGATCTTGGCTCCGGAGAGCCGTTGCTCAAACCCGGGTATGTGGGGGAAGGGGTCGTCTTAAAGATTACCAAGGATTATTACCTCGTTCAGGTCGGGCCGTTCACCGGGAAGCTGGCCTTTGACGATATGGCGTGGGCGAAGCGGATGCTCAAAGGGCCTGACCCGACGGTCGATTTTGTTGTGAATCCCAATGTGAAGCAGCTCTTGAAGCCCGGTGACGTCATTGAAGTCGGAGTGAAGCGCCTGACGAAGGAGGGGGTGCTGCTGACACTTGAGCAGACCCCGATAGTGGAAGGCGGGTTGATCGCCATCGATCCAAAATCGGGGACGATTCGCGCGATGGTCGGTGGCTACGACTTTGCCCGGAGCGAATACAATCGTGCCGTACAGGCACACCGGCAACCAGGATCCGCCTTCAAACCCCTCATTTACGCCACTGCCATGAGCCAGGGTTTGAGCCCAGCCACTCAGATCCTCGATGCGCCCGTGGTCTATGAGCAGGAAGAGGAGGCCAAGACCTGGAAGCCCGAGAACTATGGACGAAAATTCCACGGCATGGTGAGTCTCCGGGAGGCCTTGGCGCAGTCGCATAATTTGGCGACGGTTCGGTTATTGGATAAGGTCGGTGTGAAAAACGTCATTGAGTTCTCCCGTGCCGTCGGCGTCACGAGCTCGCTTCCGGCTGATCTCTCGCTGGGGCTTGGGACGTCGTCCCTGAGCTTGATGGAGCTGACGTCGGTGTATGGCGTGTTCTTGAATCAGGGCAGCCGCGTGGAACCGTTTGCGATTAAGACCGTCAAGGATAATACGGGCCAAACGCTTGAATCCACCGAGCCCGAGCCGCACGAGGTCATCTCGAAAGAAACGGCCTACCTGATTACGAATATGATGGAAGACGTTATCCAGAAAGGAACCGGACAAGCTGCCAAAACGCTGGGTCGTCCGATCGCGGGGAAAACCGGTACGACGAACGATTACATCAACGCGTGGTTTATCGGTGGCACCCCGAACCTCGTGACCGGTGTGTATGTGGGATTCGACGACCGGCGGTCGCTCGGAGAGAGCGAAACCGGAGCTCGGTCGGCCCTGCCGATTTGGATGGCCTTTATGAGAGAGGCCCTCAAGCAGCTTCCTGTCGTCCCCTTTGAGATCCCTGATGGGGTCACCTTTGTCAAAGTTGACGCTTCGACCGGCCTCTTGGAGGCCGACCAGGATGGCGAAGGCCAACAGGGAACCGTGGAACTCTTCGCGAAGGGGAGTGAACCGACTCAGGCGGTCCAGCGCAGACTCGACCCAACGGATTTCTATAAGCTGGATCAGATCCCTGAAGGACAACCGACCGGTGACGTCGAGCAGTAGGACTGAGAGGTGTACGGTGGAGGTGATGAAAGAGAGGCGGATCTCGGAGAGCGGTTCGGTCTCGTCGTGTTACGATTTCGAGTCTTGATACTCCTCGTGCCATGCCATCTGGATCGTTTCTAAAATCTTTTCATTTGATTTCTTAGGGTCATCCTTAAAATCAGGCAATGCCACGATCCAGGCATGCATATCCGTGAAACGTAGGGTCAGCGGATCCGTCTCAGGGTGTTCTTCCACCAACCGGATGGCGATGTCCTCGGCGTCCTGCCATTTCAGATCCATTGCGCACTCCTTACGCGCATAAGGCGTATGGTCTATAGCCGGGTGGTTCCAACCATAAGCCATTAGCTATACGCCATATGTTCTTTTTACGTGACTTCCGTGACTTTCTTCCCTTGCAGACTTTTCTTGAGCGAATCGTTCAGCATCACCACGTTCAATTGTTTTGCTGCCTGTTCGAGTTCTGCCATCCGCGCACGGATGATACGGGGATCCGTGCCATCCTTCGCTGTTGCCAGCTGAGACAGTGCGTTCCGAATACCCTCGGCTTCATCCGCCGTGATCAGGTCTCGCGCTTCCGCCAGCGACTTCTTGGTTGTCTTCAGCAGGGCCTCGGCATCCAGCCGGGCTTCAATCAACTTCCGAGCGTTGACATCGTCGGCCGCAAACTTAAACGAGTCTTCGATCATCCGCTCGACCTCCGCATCCGCGAGCCCATAGGAAGGTTTGACTTCGATCGACTGGCTCTGGCCGGTTCGCATGTCCGTCGCCGTGACGTTCAAGATGCCGTTGGCATCGATCAGAAAGGTCACCTCGATGCGCGGGACGCCGGCCGGAAGTGGCGGTACTTTCAGCCGGAATCGTGCCAGGCTCCGGTTATCCTTGACGAGCTCGCGCTCGCCTTGCAGGATATGAATATCGACGCCGGTTTGCCCGTCGACGTAGGTCGTGAACAGTTCCTTGGCACTTGCTGGAATGGTCGTGTTTCGGCGGATCAAGCTGCTCATGACCCCGCCCATCGTTTCAATGCCGAGCGACAGAGGCGTCACATCTAACAGCAACATGTCCGTCGTCCCACCGCTTAGAATATCGGCTTGTACGGCGGCGCCGAGTGCGACGACTTCATCCGGATTCAAATGACAATGCGGCGCCTTCCCAAATAGCGCCTCGACGCGTTGGCGGACCAGCGGCATGCGGGTGGAGCCACCCACCAAGACCACCTCGTCGATATCCTTTGAGGTGAGTCCGGCGTCCTTTAAGGCCATGCGGCAGGGAGCCAGCGTCCGTTCAATCACAGGTATCGTCAGTGACTCAAGCTGATCGCGTGTCAGCTCTCTGGTGAAGTGTCCTTTGTCGTCAGGTAGTTCAATGGTGATCGTGGTTTTGAGATCATCAGAAAGGCGAACTTTGGCTCGCTCTGCTTCCAGGCGAACGGCCTGCATATGATCGGAGTATTCGCTCAGGTTGATCCCATGCCGTTCTTGGATTTGTCCGATAAACAGGTCGACAAGCAGCCGGTCGAGATCATCCCCTCCCAGATGCGTATCGCCGTTCGTCGCCAAAACCTCAAAGATCCCATCCTTCAGTTTCAAGATTGAAATGTCGAACGTGCCGCCGCCGAAGTCATAGACCGCAATGGTGCCCTGTGTGCGCTTCTGAAGTCCGTACGCCAGTGAGGCGGCCGTCGGTTCGTTGATGATGCGCAAGACCTCCAGCCCAGCAATGAGCCCGGCATCCTTGGTCGCCTGCCGTTGGCTGTCGTTGAAGTAGGCAGGAACGGTGATGACCGCTTTGCCGATACTTTCTCCCAGAGAGGCCTCCGCGCGTCGTTTCAATTCCTTGAGGATCATGGCGGAGATCTGTGGGGGGGAATAACGCTTTTCGCCGAGCTGAATCCGGATGACGCCGCCGGTCTCCGTGAGTGTGTAGGGGAAATAGGCTAGTTCGCTTTGCACATCGGCGAGACCCTTGCCCATGAAACGTTTGACGGAATAGACCGTCCGCTCGGGATTTCGCGTCAAGTGTTCTTTGGCTGAATCGCCGACAATCAATCCATTGTCCGTCAAGGCGACAACCGATGGCACCATCGTTCGGCCGTTGCGGTCAGGGACGACGCAGGGCTGGCCGTCTTTCATGTAGGCGACCAGCGAATTAGTTGTGCCGAGGTCGATGCCGACGATCCGTGCCATATCAAAATGCTGAAAAAGGTCCCCAGCTTTGTTCTCGGTCGCTCTGGCCCCTCAACGTACCCACTCTGTACGCCTCGGGCCCCTCGCTCCCTGCGGCCTCGCTGGAAACCTTTTTGAGCATTTTGTGCAGGGCGTGAATGGACAACATGGTTTACTCAGGCGATGGTGGCGGCCAAATCGTTGACGATACTGGTGATGTACGTTCGGTTGGAGAGGAGGTCACGTATCTGTTTCAGGAGCCGGTCCCGTTCCACACGCGTCTGGCTTGTCGCTTCCCCACGGTCTTGCAACTGGTCCCACTCCGTAAACAGCTGCTGCAGTTGCGCTTCCATCTCCTGCTTGCGTTGCTCCAGTGTTCGCTGTTCGGCCTCAAGGGCAGTACGGAGCTTATGACTGTCTTGCGAATCACGTTCCGATGATCGGTATTCTTCAAGCGTATCTTGGAGTTCCAAGATCTCTTCAAACAGGTCGGCTGGGGGAGACGTTCGGATGTCTTTCACGGAGCCGGCTTCGAGGCCCAACAGGTATTCCGCGCGTTGAATAGGGTCACGGAGAGTACGATAGGCCGTATTCAGGACCGCGGCATTGCCGAGGCTGATCGTTTGTTCCGCCGGACTTTTCGTCTGATAAAAGTCCGGATGGAATGTCCGGCTCAACTCGTAGAACTTGGCCTCAAGCTTCTTTGGGTCCAGTGTGAGACGTCGAGGAAACCCAAGACAGGTGAAATAGTCGGTCTCTTTTGAAACCGGCTGGACTTTGACGCATCGTTCGCAGAAGTACTCTCCTGTCACCGCAGACTGGCAGTGCCAGCACATGCTCCGGGCCATCTGCAGGCCGCGCGGTCGTGGCGATTCCGGTGTATGTTGATCCATGGGGAATTCGGCGTGGTGTGCGCCGTACCAATCAGTTCAAAAACTCATTGAGAATCAGGCTGAGAACGACTCTCCGCAGCCACAGGTTTTATTGGCATTGGGGTTGAGAAACTTGAAGTTTCCCCCCATCAGGTCTTTTTGATAATCCAATTGGGTGCCTTGGAGATAGATGGCGCTCTTGGCGTCGATGATGACCTTCACTCCGTTGAAGTCATACACTTGGTCATACTGCCCGATCTTGTCGTCGAAATTGATCGTGTAGCTCAGGCCCGAGCAACCGCCGCCCTTCACGCCGAGACGAAGGCCGCCTTCCTCGATCCCCTGTACGTTGATCAATCGCTTGACCTCAGTCACGGCAGCATCGGTGAGTGTGATGACCGGAGCCTGAGTCTCGACATTCGTTGTATCCATGGGGCACTCCCTTCGTAGATGTCTCCGTTACTTGGTGCCGGACGCGTCTCCGTCGGATTTCTTCTGATAGTCGGCTAACGCGGCTTTGATCGCATCTTCCGCGAGAACCGAACAGTGAATCTTGACCGGCGGCAGATTGAGCTCCTGGACGATGTCCGTGTTCTTGATCTGTTGCGCTTCTTCAATCGTTTTGCCCTTCAGCCATTCGGTGGCCAAGCTGGAGCTGGCGATGGCTGATCCGCAGCCGAACGTCTTGAACTTGGCATCGACGATCGTATCGTTCTGCACCTTGATCTGCAGCTTCATCACATCGCCGCACTCCGGCGCCCCTACCATGCCGGTGCCTACACCTTCTTCATCCTTTTTGAAGCTACCCATGTTCCGAGGGTTGTTGAAATGATCGACGACTTTATCGCTGTATGCCATAAGAACCTCCCTGGTATCTCATCGTTCGTGAAGCGGTGTTCGTTGTTTGTGAGATACGCTTCACGAGGTGCATGTTACGTCGCTAATGTGCGGCCCATTGAACGGATTTCAGATCGACGCCTTCCTTTGCCATCTCGTAGAGCGGGGACATCTCCCTCAACTTCGTGACGATCTCAATAACCTTCTTGATCGTATAGTCAATCTCGTCATCGGTGTTGAAACGGCCCAAGCCGAAACGGATCGACGAATGAGCGAGCTCGGTTCCCACCCCGAGCGCACGCAAGACGTAGGAAGGTTCCAGCGTGGCCGAAGTGCAGGCCGATCCGGATGAGAGCGCAATGTCTTTCATGCCCATGAGTAAGGACTCGCCTTCGACGTACGCGAAGGAAATGTTGAGATTGCCAGGCAGCCGGTTCGTCGGATGGCCGTTGAGATAGCTTTCCTCCAGGGCCGCCATGATCTCGGTCTGCAGCCGGTCGCGCATCTTGGTCAGCCGAGCCGTTTCTGCCGTCATCTCCTGTTCGCAAAGTTCGCAGGCTTTCCCGAATCCGACGATCAGCGGAACCGGTAAGGTGCCGGACCTCATGCCGCGTTCATGCCCGCCGCCGTCCATCTGAGGTGCGATCCGCACACGCGGGTTTCGTTTTCTCACGTAGAGGGCCCCGATCCCCTTCGGGCCATAAATCTTATGGGCCGAGAAGGACATGAGATCGATTCCCATGGCCTGAACATCAACGGGAATTTTCCCGACTCCTTGCGTGGCATCGCAATGAAACAGGATGCCTTTTGCTTTGGCGATCTTGCCGATCTCCGCGATGGGATTAATCGTGCCGATTTCGTTATTCGCCAGCATGACCGAGATTAGGATCGTCTTGTCGGTGATGGCGCTCTGCACGTCTTGCGGATTCACCATGCCGTATTTATCCACCGGCAAGTAGGTCACGGTCGCGAGGCCCTTAGCTTCAAGCGACTTGGCTGTATCGAGTACGGCCCGATGTTCCGTGGACGAGGTGATGATGTGGGTGCCTTTTTCCTTGTACATCTCCAGGACGCCCTTTAGAGCGAGGTTGTCCGATTCGGTGGCGCCGCTGGTAAAGACGATTTCCTTGGCATCAGCCTTGATCAGTTTCGCGATCCGTTTCCGAGCCTCTTCCACGGCTTCTTCAGCCGCCCAGCCAAACGCATGGTTGCGACTGGCCGCGTTGCCGAACTTTTCGACGAAGTAGGGCAGCATGGCCTCCAATACTCGTGGATCCATGGGAGTGGTGGAATGGTTATCGAGGAAAATAGGAAGCTTCATCGTTCGACTCCTTGTACCGAGGGAGATTGAATGGTAATCAAGGGTGTCCCCCCCATCATGTCTCCCAACGTCATATTGTTCAGTAACTGGTAGATACTGTCTTGAATTTTCAAGAGCGGCGTGCGGATGTTGCAGTGTTCGCGCTGCATGCAGTAGTCGCCATCTTTTTCGTGTGAACAGTCGGTAATGGCCAGCGGGCCCTCGATGCTTTCAAGAATCTGTGCAATGGTGATCTGTCTAGCGCTCCGTGCCAGGAGATAGCCACCCTTCGGGCCGTTGTGACTCTCGATCAGGCCGTTTTTTGAGAGAACCTGGAGGACCTTCGCAAGCAGTTCCAGTGGAATGTTATATTCCTCGGCGATCTCTTTCGTATTCACCACGCGACCGGGCGTGACATCGCCGAACTGGACAGAGGCAATGTGCTGGAGGGCCATCAGTGCGTAGTCAGCTTTTTTTGAAATCTTCAACATGTCTATTGCCGATCAGGAAGATCGGAGACTATAATGATCTCCGATCAATATGGTCGCACTAAAGCTATCATGCAGATTTGAATCGTGTCAATACGTGACAACAATCTAATCCGGCTCAGAAAGGAACAGGCACATGGGTGGGACGAACCCCTACATTGAGAAAGCCGATTGCGAACTTCCTAAGGTTTCCTATTCCGTCACATTTATCCAACCAAGCGGAACATCGACCACAGTTACTGTGGATCCAGAAAAGATTCCTTACGGGGTCACAGGATTACCAGGGAGCATTTTGGATATCGCCATGGGCCAGGGGATAGATTTGGAGCATGTCTGTGGTGGGGTTTGCGCCTGTTCGACCTGTCACGTCATTGTGAAGCAGGGTTTGGAAACCTGTAACGAAGGTACCGATGACGAATATGATCAACTGGATGAAGCTCCCATGACGACGCTTCAGTCTCGACTGGGTTGTCAATGTGTCCCGAATGGGAAGGCGGATATCGTCGTAGAAATTCCCGCTGTGAATAAAAATCTCGTGCGAGAGGGCCACTGAAGAAGCGCGACTACGCTCTTTAGGACTCATCGGTCGATCAGTTCGGTTGAATCCGACAATGCTGATGAAGTCCGAAGATTCTCCTAGTCATAGGTCTCCGCCTTGATCTCCTTTCGGTCGTATCCTTGATCCATAAAATAGGCCCGTATAGGACGGACGAAGGCTTTGGTCCCGCAGAGCATGGGAATCACTTTCGGTTGACCAGTGAGCAGCGGTCCCAGCATCGCCAGGGTTTTCTCTACGGCTTGGGACTCGCTCTGTTCGGCCACAATCGGAAGATAACGGAAGGATGGCTGCTGTACGGCCATCGTGAGCCATTCCTGATGGAACAGAACCTCCTCTTCGCTGGGGGCCACCGCGATCAACAGGACCGGAGTATGAATTTTTTTAAAAAACATCTGCTTCAACAGGCATCGCATCGGAACCAGGCCTGTGTAGCGTCCGATCAGGATAAGTTCCCGATCAAGCGCCTGAGGAAGAATGAAACGCCCGTAGGGTCCGGACAAGGTCAGTTCATCGCCTGATTTCAGCTGATAGAGGTAAGGAGAACCGAGTCCATCGGGAACGAGATCAAATACCAGCGTCAACTCTCCATAGGGCGAGGAAGGATCGGCCATGGAGTAGGCTCGATTGAGCGGCGGCTTGGGCCCTACGGGGAGGTGAAGAGAGACCCATTGTCCAGGTTGGAAGGCAATCTTGGCAGCTTTGGGCTTGATCACCAACTGGCGCACGTGCGGTGTGAGATCTGTTGCGGACAGTACTGTGGCAGGTTGCCTCTGTTCTGCCATTCCCACCTCCTCCGGCATCCTCATAGCAGAAGCCGTAGTGAGATGGAAGTGTTTCGGCGGTGTACAAGGATTTTCTCAGCGTGGTATAGATGGGCGGTTTCGTAGGTATGAGGAAGGGACAATGCTGTCATGACTGAGGTTCGTGTCCGGTTCGCTCCCAGTCCGACGGGTTTTTTGCATATCGGTGGAGTGCGCACGGCCCTATTCAATTGGCTGTTTGCGCGTCAACAGCAGGGGACGTTCATTCTTCGGATCGAGGATACCGATCAAAGTCGGTCGACCGATGAGTCCATTCAGGCCATTATTGAGGGGATGGAATGGGTCGGGCTCGATTGGGATGAAGGGCCATTCCGCCAAACGGAACGGATGGATCTGTATCGCGCCCATGCTATGAAATTACTTGAGATGGGGCATGCGTACTGGTGTGTGTGCAAGGCGGAAGAGCTGGAGGCTCGGCGAAAGGAGGCCGAGGTAAAAGGCTTATCGCCTCGCTACGACGGCCGCTGCCGCCGATTACAGATCACCAATCCGCCTGCCGACGCCGCGCTTCGCTTCAAGGCGCCGCAGGAAGGGCACATCATCGTGGATGATCTCATCAAAGGCGCAATCACCTTCGATAATAGTGCGGCCGACGACCTGATTATTCTCCGGTCCAACGGCTATCCGACCTACAATTTTTCGGTCGTCGTCGACGATGCATTGATGCGCATCACACACGTCGTGCGGGGGGATGACCATCTGACCAACACGCCGCGACAGATTCCGATTTTTGAAGCGCTGGGGTTTGCTGTTCCGCGCTTCGGCCATCTCCCGATGATTCTGGGATCCGACAAGACGCGGCTCTCAAAACGCCATGGGGCGACGTCGATTATGGCCTATAGGGACATGGGGTACTTGCCCGATGCCATGGTGAATTACCTGGTTCGACTGGGGTGGTCTCACGGCGATCAAGAGCTCTTTACTCGGCAGGAACTCATCGAAAAGTTCTCCTGGGATCACGTCCAGAAGTCGGCGGCGGTATTCAATCCGGACAAGTTGGTGTGGATCAATGCCGAGTACATCAAAACGAGTCCACCGAGCTCGGTGGCTCAGGCGCTCGTGCCGTTGTTGGAACAAGCAGGGTTGAAGCATGAGGTCGAAGCGGTATCGGAGGAATGGCTCGCACAGCTGGTGGTGTTGGTCAAGGAACGGGCGAAGACGTTGGTCGACATGGTGGAATGGGTGAAACCTTATTTCGGGCAAGTCGCTCCGTTCGAGGAAGAGGCAGCCAAGAAATTTCTCACGCCGGCGGTGGCGCCGTTGCTGCAGAAGCTGGTGACACGCTTTGAGGCGTTCCCCAGCTTTTCCAAACAAACCTGGGAAGAAAGCTTCAAGAAGCTAGTCGAAGAAGAAGGTGTCAAAATGGGCGCTTTAGCCCAACCGGTTCGCGTCGCATTGACCGGACGGACGGCAAGCCCTGGCCTCTTTGAGGTGATGGAAGTGCTGGGACGGGAGCGGACGCTGTTTCGTCTGAGAAAAGGAGTCGAGCGTGCCTTGATAGGCTGATGATTTCCTCCCTGCCAAACCTGCGTCGATCTTGACGAAATTGCGATCGATATATTACTGTGAACGTCGGTTGGGGGATCGTCTAGCGGTAGGACGTCAGTCTCTGGATCTGACTACCT